>JAZKTD010000405.1:0-2869 GCA_036625705.1 Salinivenus sp. | reverse complement strand
TGGGCCCACTCGTACTTCCAGTTCTCGTCGCCCTCGTCCGAAAGGTAGAGCGTCGTGTCGAAGCGCTCGGCAAACTCGCGGGCGCCGGACAGGAAGTCGGCGTGGATGTGCGTCTCGGTGACGGCCACGATCTCCACGCCTTCCTCCTCGGCGAGGTCGAGGTACTGGTCGATGTCGCGCTCGGGGTCGACGAGCAGGGCCTCCCCGGTTTGCTGGCAGCCGATGAGGTAGGCGTACTGGGCGAGCTTCTCGTCGAAAATCTGTCGGAATAGCATGGGGTTAGGGAGTCTGAGTTCGAGGGGAATGCGTGTTGTCAAGGGGATCGCCGGGGAGCGACCCGTCTGCCAGTAGTGTGTATTGCGCATTTCGTATCTCGTCAATCTCGACGTTCGACACGATGAAATACGCAACACGCAATACGCATCTAATGTGGCAAATACGGCTTCAGGTGCCCGTACGCCCACGCCCCGACCATCGCGCTCAGCAGCGCCACGGCGACCGGCGTGACGCCGGCCCCGATGAGGGCGTAGATGGGCCCGGGGCACGCCCCGAGCAGGCCCCAGCCGAGCCCGAAGGCCGTGCCGCCCACGAGCTGGTTCACGCCCCGCTCGAAGGGCTTGTCGCCGATTGTGATGGGCGCTCCGCGGATCGTGCGGGCCCCGAAACGGCGCAGGAGGGCGATGCTCGCCCCCGCAACGACCACGGCGCTCCCGATGATGCCGTACATGTGAATCGCCTGGAAGCGAAACATCTCCTGGATGCGAAACCAGGATACCACCTCGCTCTTGACGAGGATGATGCCGAAGAGCGTGCCCATCCCAAGGTAGAGGAGGGCGTCGGCCGCCCGCAGCGAAGCGGTCGGGGTCGTGCTCGAAGAGGACGTCGTGGTGGGCATGGGGGGAGGACAGTCTGGGAACGGATGCTACTGGAATCGGCGGCCACGCGGGCCGAGGGCGTCGGGCTTATAACAGCAGGGGGAGCAGCACGTAGGTCGTGAAGAGGCCCCCGATGAAAAAGCCGACGACCGCGATCAGGGACGGCACCTGGAGGGTGGCCAGGCCGGTAATGGCGTGGCCCGAGGTGCACCCGCCGGCGTAGCGGGCGCCGAAGCCCACCAGGAAGCCGCCGAGCACGATCGCGACGAGGCCCGGGAGCGTCGTGAGGCTCGACCAGCTAAAGAGCATCGGCGGCACGAGCCCCGAAAAGTCGGTGATCCCGAGGGCCCGCAGGTCCGCCTTCGTCGCCGCCGCGATGCCGGTCGGGCCTCCTCCGCCCAGCACCTGCACCGCCAGGACGCCGCCGAGCAGGATGCCGACCACGAAGAGCAGGTTCCAGAGGCCGCTGGCCTTCCAGTCGTAGTTGAAGTACTCGGCCCGGCCCGGCACCGTGGCCGCGCAGGCATGCTTCAGGCTCGAGGACACGCCGAAGGCCTTGCCCGTGAGCAAGAGCAGCAGCGGCACGAAGAGCCCGATCATCGGCCCGGCCACGTACCAGGGCCAGGAGGCGGACAGGAGGTCGGTCATGGCCGTCGTTCTGTTTGTAGCTTCATGTTATTACAAGTAATCTGCGTGCCTCCAACTTTTGAGCGGGAGGAAAGGTTCCGGCGCGAGAGTCCGGTCGGCCGGGTCCCGGTCGTCGCGGGGCGGGCCGGGCCGTTCCTGCGGAGAGACGCTTCGCTCCCCCCAGGGGCACGGGCCTACTCGATGGCGCCTCCTCGACCGGCCCGGCGGGGATCGCCGCCGGCGGCGACCGCGCCGTTCCCCAGAATTTTCACCGCGGCGGCAAAGCCCATGCGGAGCTCCCCGCGCAGGGAAATGGGCTGGAGGCGGTGGCCGCGGTCGCGGAGCCCCTCGACCACGGACGGGGCCAGGCCGTCCTCGTACTGGACGAGGAACGAGTCGGGGCCGTCGCCGTCGGGGGTCTCGCCCACCAGGAAGCGGGGCTGCTCCAGGGCCCGCTGGGGCCCGAGCCCGCGGTGGACGACGCCCTCCACGATCTGATAGACGGCCGACGTGATCCAGGCGTTGCCGCCGGCGCCCGCGGCCAGCAGCGGCGTTTGGTCGGCCCCGGCCCCCTCGAACACCAGGGTGGGCGAGATGCTGGTCGCGTTGCGGGCGAAGGGAAGGCGGGCGTTGTACGCGTCGGGCGACGAGCGGTAGGACCCGAGCTTGTCGTTGTACAGAAATCCGAGCCCCGGCGTCATGTAGAAGCTCCCGCCCCAGGTGCCGAGCGTCTGCGTGACGGCGACCATGTTGCCGTCCCCGTCCGCCACCGTAAATCCGGTCGTCCCTTTGCCCTCGCGGGAGCCGTCCAGCCGCGGGACGTGGGGCGCAACCGCGGACGAGCGGTCGGCCGTGGCGGTCCAGGCGGAGCGTCCCTGTCGGCGGGCGCCTGTGGGAGAAGAGGGCGCCGGCGAGCGGCGGACGCGCAGGCCGGGGGCGCACGGAGCGGGGGCCCCGGAGGCGGCCTCGTCGTCGACGACCGACGTGATGGCCCGCTGCGGGTCGAAGCACTGCCAGCGGGTGCGCGCCGTGTCGGGGTGTTCGAACGCCGCGCGGCGCACCGGCCAGAGGCCGGGGTCGGCGATGCGTCCGCTGGTCTCCGGGGTCAGTTTCCAGGCCTCGATCATCGCGTGCAGGCGGTCGGCGTCGGTCGCGTACGCCCCGGTGGAGGCCTCCTGCCGGTCCAGCAGCTGCAGCTTGCTCACCAGGGTGGCCCCGCCGGTGGTGGCCGGCGCGCTGCCGTAGATCGTGTGCCCCCGGTACGTTCCCGTCATGGGGGCCCGCTCGGCGGCCCAGTAGCGGGCCAGGTCTCGCTCCGTCATTGCGTTGCCCTTGCCGCGCAGGTCCTCCACGATGCGCTCGGCGAC
>JAZKTD010000038.1:0-17555 GCA_036625705.1 Salinivenus sp. | reverse complement strand
CTGGTGAGGCCGAAGGGCGTGACGTCGAGACCAAGCCCCACGGACCGGGCCTGCACGCCGCGGATCTCCCCGGCGTAGCGGGGCCGAAAGAGGCCCTGGTTGCGCTTGAACCCCGCCCACAGGATCTCCTCGTTCTCGACGCGAATGGTCCGCTGCACGTTGAAGCCCCAGGTCGTCTGGGCCGGGTCGAACTGCAGGGTGCGGAACGGGATGCGAATCTCGGCCGTCCAGCCCTCGCTGTGTTGGCGTACGGCCACGTCCCAGATGCCGTCCCAGGCCTTGTTGAGGTTCGAGCCCTGACCCGACGTGAGGAGGCCGTCGCCCCGCACCCCCAGCGGATTCGTCTCGAAGAAGTAGGCGTTCCGCCCGTCGTTGTACGGGTCGATCGTCCACATCAGGCGGTCGTCGGAGCCCAGGCTAATGTCGCGCCGGAGCTGGTAGGCCCGGATGTCGGAGGGATCCTCGTAGAAGAGAGTGATCCCGAGGTAGAGGGCCTCATCGTCGTAGACAACCCGGACGGCCGTGCGCTCCGAGGGCGTCCCCCCCTCGACCGGGGCCTGCTGCGTGAAGTCGGTGCTGGTGGGGGCGTTCGCCCAGGCGGCCTCGTCGAGGTGGCCGTCGAGTTGAATGGGGGTGGGGCCGTCCACCGCGTGGGCCCGGAGCGCGTTGGACGTCGGCTGGGCCGTCGCCGGAATCGAGGCCGCGCCGAACGCAACGACGAGGCCGACGAGATAGAGACACGTTCGCATGTGCAGGGGCGAGGGGGTTCTCGGGGACAAGGCGCGTCCCCGGCCCGGCATCCCGCGCTGCCACCGAGCGGCACGGCGCTGGGGACGAGGCGCCCATCAACATCAACGGCGGGATGCACGAACCGGAGTCACGCCCAAAAGCGTGGCCGCAAAAGATAGGCGGCCGTCAGCGATGGACGCAACCGGTTCTGGTCCGGAGCCGGAAGTTAGACCGAATTTGATCTCGCCTGCACGCGGGCTCTACGCGCCGTGTCTCATCTCCTCCAGGCGGGCAATGCGCTCCTCGGTCGGCGGGTGGGTGGAGAAGAGGCTCCGCAGGCCGCTGAGGCCGCCGGAGAAGGGGTTCACAATAAACATGTGGGAGGTCGCCTGATTGGCGTCGTGCATCGGCCGCTGCTCGGCTGCCTGCTCCATCCGGCGCAGCGCGTGGGCGAGGCCCAGCGGATTGCCCGCAATCTCGGCGCCGTCGCGGTCGGCGGCGTACTCCCGGCTGCGCGAGATGGCCATCTGGATGAGCATGGCCGCCACCGGGGCCAGGATCATCATGAGAAGCTGCACGACGAAGCCGTTGTCGCGCCCCCCGAAGAAGATTCCAAACCGGGCCAGGAGCGTGATGGCCGCCGCCATCGTGGCCGCGACGGTGGAGGTCAGCATGTCTCGGTTCTTGATGTGCGCCAGCTCGTGGGCGATCACGCCGGCCAGCTCGTCGCGGTCCAGCGTGTTCATGATGCCGCGCGTCACGGCCACGACGGCGTTATCGGGGTTGCGGCCCGTGGCGAACGCGTTCGGCTGATCCTGCGGCACGATGCAGACCTTCGGCATCGGCAGGTCGGCCCGCCGGCGCAGGCGGTCGACCATGTCGTAGAGCTCCGGCGCCTCGGCGCGGCTGACCTCCTCGGCCCCGTACATGCGGAGGACGATGGAGCCGCTGTACCAGTAGCTCACGAAGTTCATGCCCATGGCGATCACAAAGGCCAGAATCATCCCGCCCGTCCCGGCAATCGCCTGCCCAATCAGGGCAAACAGGACGAGCATGACGGCCATCAGGGCGGTGGTGCGGAAGGTGTTCATAGGGCGTCAGAATAGATTCAACCAACCAAAACAGCGCAAAGCGTATACGACAAGGTCTATACCACGGTTCGGGTTCCTGTCGTTCTGGCATCGTTTCAGCGAAAAGACATGCCGCCCCGGCATGCTCGGGGGCGGGGCCCGGTGCCGGCCCGGCAACAGCCGGCCGCGCGGCGAGTACCACCGACAACGTCCATCGCCTCCCCTCACCGTTTCCTCTCCGTTCCATGACGAGGCGTGACCTTCTGAAACGACTCGGCCTAGCCGCCGGGACCGGCCCCTGGCTGGGAGCGCTCTTCCAGTCGCAGGACCCCGCTTCCTCCCCCCGTCGTGGAGAGCGGGCCGAAGGCCAGATCATGACGGTCACCGGGCCCGTCCCGCCCGACGAGATGGGCCCGGCCCTGCCCCACGAGCACATCCTCTCCCGCTTCGGGGTCCCCCCGGACCGGTACCCGGACTACAACCTCAAGGATCTCTTCGACACCGTGGTGCCGAAGCTCGAGGCGGTGAAGGCCCTCGGGGGCGACGCCATCATGGACTGCACGGCCGCCTACTTCGGCCGCGATCCGCTCGTCCTGCACCGGCTCGCCGAGGTCACCGGCCTGCGCCTCCTCACGAACACCGGCTACTACGGCGCGGCGGACGACCGCTACGTGCCCGACCACGCCTACGACGAGACGGCCGAGCAGCTGGCCGATCGGTGGCTCGCCGAGTGGACCGATGGGGTCGACGGCACCGGCGTCCGGCCCGGCTTCATCAAGACGGCGGTCGACGGCGGGCCCCTGTCCGACATCGACGCCAAGCTGGTGCGCGCCGCCGCGAAGACCCACCGCGAGAGCGGCCTCACGATCGCGGTGCACACCTCCGGCAACGTGCCCGCCGCCCGCGAGCAGCTGTCGATCCTGAACGAGGAGGGCGTCGACCCGTCCGCCTGGATCTGGGTACACGCCCAGAACGTGGACGACGTGGGCGCGCTGGCCGCGGCGGCCGAGCAGGGGGCATGGATCGAGTTCGACGGCCTCGCACCGGGGGACGCGGTCGGTCGGCACGTCGAGCTCGTGCGAGCGATGCAAGAGCGCGGTCTGCTGGGTCGGGTCCTGCTCTCGCACGACGGCAGTTCCTACCCCCCGGAGGGGTCGGAACCGCGCCCGTTCGACACCCTCTTCCGCACCTTCCTGCCGGAGCTCCGCTCCGCCGGGATTGGCGAGGAGATCATTCGCCGGCTCACCGTCGAGAACCCGCGCCGGGCGTTTACGGTGCGGGTCCGGACATGAGTCTCCGCGGTGGCGCCTCACCCGAATAGGCCGGTCACCACCATCACGTCGTAGAGGGCGTGCGTCCAGGCCGCCACGCCAAACCCCCGCCACAGGAACAGCACGTTGAGCGCGAGGCCGAACGCGAACCGAAACGTAAAGGACGGCAGCGCGAAGGGGTCGCCGAGGGGGCCGACGTAGTGGGCGAGGCTGAAGAGGGCCGCCCCGACGAGGGCGGCGAACAGGTACCCGGCATATGCGGTCTCAAAGAGGGGGCGGACGAGCAGGGCCAGGCCGCCGACCAGCAGCACGCGGAAGAACAGCTCCTCGTAGAGGCCGGCGCCGATGGAGAGGGCCAGCTGCGTCCAGAGGTCGCCCTCCGGCGGCGGGGCCGCGGCAAAAAGCGCGGCCACCAGTTGGGACACGAGGATCGCCACCGCCACGGCGTAGGCCGCGCTCTCCAGAAGAATGCCGGCGAAGTAGCGGCCCCGTACGGGAATATACCGGTCCCGGTCGGCGACGTAGGCCGCTATCGCCGCGAGAACGGCGATGAGCAGCAGCAGCAGGCCGCCCCGGGCGCCCGTCATGGCCAGCAGGTCCTTCAGCCACACCTCCGCCCCCACCCGCACCGGCGCCGCCGTTCCGCTGTTCACGGCCACGATCATCGCTTCGTAGAGCACAAAGAGGGGCAGGGCGCTCCATACGCCGTACGTGGCCGACCGGGTGAACCGGTGGTAGGCACGGAGGCCGGTGGGGGCGTCGCGGGCCATGGACGGGCCGGGCCGGAGGAAGAGAGGCGTCGGATCAGTTCGCGCCGTCGGCGACCCACACCACCCGAAGCGCCGCGGATGGGGTGTTTGCGCCGTCGACCGCCAGCGCCCGGGCGACCGCCGCCGAGACGTCCAGCAGCACTCCTTCCTCGACGGGGCCGCGGTCGATGACGCGGGCGAAGGTGTGGCGGGCCGGATTGCGGGTGGAGAGCAGCACCACGGAGCCAAACGGCAGCGACGGGTGGCTCACGACGAGATCCTCGGGGTCGTAGGCCGTGCCGCTGGCCGTGAGGCGCCCCGCGAAGGCGGAGGGGTAGACCGCCACCCGTCCCGTCGAGTCCGGCGCCGCCCACTCGTCGGGCACCTCCGTCGCCCGGCGCGGGATCTGCAGGCGCTGGCCGGGCCGGAGGGAGTCGCTCTCGAGCTCGTTCTCCGCCTTCAGGGCACGGACACTCACGCCGTACGTGCCCGCGACGCTGTAGAGGGTCTGCCCGTCCTCGACGCGGTGGGTCGGCGGCCCAAACCGGCGCGGCAGGCGGAGCGTGCGACCCGGGGCGAGCGGGGCCGTCGTGCTGTCGTTGAGCGCAAACAGCGAGTCGGCGGTGGTGCCCAGGCGCAGGGCGAGGTCGACGAACGTCTCGCCGGCCGCCACGGTGTGCTGGCCGTAGGGCGGCGGCGCGGCGGAGGCAGCCGTGTCCGCGGGGGTGGGGGGCGGCTTGTCCGTAGGCGGTGCCTCCGTCTCGGTCGCGGCGGTGTCGCTCCGGGCCGAGGGCGCCTCCGTCGTGGGCTCTTCCGTCGTGGGCGGTCGCACGCGGAGCGTCTGCCCCACCTGCAGGCTGGAGTTGTCCAGGTCGTTCCACGCCATCAGGGTGCGGACCGACACGCCGATCTCCTGGGCGATGCTGTAGAGCGTATCGCCGGCCTCGACCGTGTAGGTCGAGTCGGCCTGCGCCTGGGCCCGGACGGCGCCGGCCCCCAGGCCCACCAGCAGGAGCATCCCGAACGTGAGGACGACCGTGCGCATCGTGGACGGAAGATTGAGGAGGGGAGCGGGTGGAGCGGGCGAAGGACCCGGGATCAGTCGAACCCGATGCCCTCCGCCTTCAGCTTCGCGTCCTGCAGCTCCGAGAGGTCCTTCTGCGCCTTCTGCTCGCGGGCCACCTCGATGCCCCGTTCGTAGACGTCGAGGGCATCGTCGACGCGGCCGAGTCGCTCGTAGAGCTTGCCGAGGTGGTAGTAGGTGCCCACGTAGTCGGGGTCGGTCTCCACCAGCTCCTCGAAGAAGGCAAGGGCCTCGTCGGTGTTGTCGTGCTTCAGGTGCTCCTGGGCGAGGGCAAACCGCGTAAACGGATCCTCTGGGTCCTCCTCGTAGAAAGCCTTCAGCTTGTCCAGTCGATCGTCGTTCATCGTAGGGAAAGTCGTCCTGTCGCGGGAAGAAGCGGTCACTGACGGCGGCCTCGGGGGCCGCTCCCAGCCGGGGAGAGACCCTCCCCAAACGCATATCCGTCGCCGAGGATCGCTCACTCCAGCGACGGGAACGAGGCAGTAAACGGACCGGTGCGGGTAGGGAAGCGCGTCTTGCCCCCGTCTTTCTCGACGACGAGGGTGCCAACCGTTTCGAAGCCGCGGCGTCGGTCCTCGGGGGCAATGGTCACGTACTCGCTGGGGCCGCGCTCCTTGTGGGCGTTCCAGATGTCCCCGCCGCCGGCGCTCATGGGAATTTCCTTGAGGGTGAGGCGGAGCGTCGACCCCTCAACCTCGCCGACCAGGTAGTTCGCCGCGCCGCCGCGCCCCCACAGCGTGCCGTGCACGATCTGCCAGATCCCCTGGTGCTCACGGCACGTGATGGCGTGGTGCTCGCCCGCGAGGTACACGTCGACGTCGTGCTCGACCATCGTTTGCCAGAGGGTAGAGCGGTGCCGCTCCTCGAGCATAATCTGGCTTGAGGAGTAGCTGTTGACGTCGGGCAGAATGGGGACGTGCCCCTGCACGACGACCCACTGGGCGTCGGCGTGGCGGTCGAGCGTCCGTTCCAGCCACGCGATCTGCTCCGGCCCCACCGTGGGGACGACGGTGCTGTCCCGCCGCTCGAAGGTCTGGAGGGTCACCACGAGCAGGCTGCGGTGCCGCACGGCGTAGGTCCGTTCCCGGTAGCCCTCGGGGCCGTTCTGCGGGTGCTGCATGTGCCGCTCGAACGCCTCGTAGAAGTGGGGGACCAGGCGGGCCTTCTCCGGGGGCCACGGATCGTCCCCGAGCTCGTGGTCGCCGACGGCCGTGTACGGCACGAGGTCGTGCCGCTGCATGCGCCGCATCCACCCGGCGTAGTAGACGTTTCCGAGCTGCTCGACCTGCTGGGGCCCGCTCCACCAGCGCCCGTCCACGAGGTCGCCCGCGACGAGGGCAAATGCCGGGTCTTCGGCGGCCACTTCGTCGAGGAAGTAGTCGATGGCCCGGTCCCACTTCGGGTTCGGGTCCGGCACGTCGAAGTTAAAGAAGTCCGGGAAGCTCACAAACGTCCAGCTGGAGTCGGACGGCGGAGCCTGGGCCGCGGACGGCGGAGCCTGCAGGCCGCCGAGGAGGAGCCCGACCAGGAGGGCCAGAACGATCCGTGTGCTCGAGGTGGACATGGGTGTGTGGAGGAACAGGTCGAGTCAACGAAGGCGTCCGAGGCGGGCCCCGGAGCGACGCGAGGGGGCCGCGGCCTACCACGATCCACCGGCCCCGCCCCCGCCGAAGCTGCCGCCGCCAAAGCCGCCGAAGCCCCCACCACCGCCGCCAAAGCCGCCACCCCCACCGCCCCCGCGGCCGCCTCCCCCCCAGATGATGAGGGGCATGCCCCCGTGCCGGCGTCGCGACCGGCGGCTCTTCTTGCCGCCGCCCCCGCCCCGGAAGAAGGAGCTCCCGATAAAGTAGGCGAGCAGCAGGAGCGTGAAGATGAGCGCGGTGGGCATGCCCTCGTCCGACGACGCGGACTGGGCCGTCTCGGACGCCTCGTACTCGCCCTTCGTGGCCTGGATGATGGCGTCGACGCCGCGGTTGATCCCGGCGTAGAACCGGCCCTGCCGAAAGGCGGGGGTGATAACCCGCTCGACGATGCGGTTGGCGACGGCATCCGGCAGGGCGCCCTCCACCCCGTACCCGGTGGCGATGAACATCTCGCGGTCGCCCCGCGAGACGAGGAGCACCACGCCGTTGTCCTTGCCCTCCTGCCCGACGCCCCACTCGCGGCCCAGGGCGACCGCGTAGTCGCCGATTGGGGCCCCGTTCAGGCTCTGGAGCGTCACCACGACGACGGCGGTGGAGGTCGTGTCCTCGTACGCCGTGATCTTGCGGGCGAGCCGCCGCTCCTCGACGCCCGAGAGCATCTCGCCCTGGTCCAGCACCGGCCCGTCGGGGCGCGGCGGCAGGTCGTACCGCTGCGCGTGGGCCGCCCGGCTGAGCAAAAGCGCCCCGACGCCGAGGAGCGCCAGCAACAAAACCAGTCGAGACCGCCGCGTGCGCATCGGGGAAAGCAGTCGTGTGGAAAGGGCAACGAGGACGGACGCGTCAGTCGAAGCTTACGTCCGGCGCCTGGTCGGCCCCGGTCTCCGCCTCGAAGGCCGTGCGGGGCTGGAAGCCCATGATGCCGGCGAACAGCACCGTGGGGAAGGTGCGGACCTTCGTGTTGTACTGCTGAACCGCCTGGTTGTAGTCGCGACGGGCCACGGTGATGCGGTTTTCGGTGCCCTCGAGCTGCGCCTGCAGGTCGCTGAACGCCTGCGTGGCCTGCAGCTTCGGGTAGTTCTCGGACACGGCCAGCAGGCGGCCCAGGGACTGCCCGAGCGCCGACTGCGCCTTCTGAAATTGCTGCAGCTTCTGCGGGTCGTTGAGGTCCTCGGCGCTCACCTGGACGGAGGTGGCCTTTGCCCGGGCCTCGGTCACGGACTGCAGCGTCTCCTTCTCGAAGTCGGCGGCGCCCTTCACCGTCTCTACGAGGTTGGGGACGAGGTCGGCCCGGCGCTGGTACTGGGCCTGCAGGTTCGACCACGCGGTCTTGACGCGCTCGTCGGACTGCACGAGGTTGTTGTACGAACTGGTGGCCCCGCAGCCGGCCAGGCCGAGGACGACCACCAGGACGACGAGGGTGATGGTGCCTTTGCTGCGCATGAACGGGGGAATCTGTGTGGACCAGGGGGGTTGGACGGCCGGGCGTTTACGACCCAAGCAGTGTGGGCCTCGTCGGTTGGGCCGATCGAAATGATCAACGACAGAAGCACCTGGGAGTTGCATCCATCCGGCCCCGTCGCCCCCATCGTCGCGACGGCTACTCGAACCGGACGACGAGGTGCACCTTCCTCCGGGCCCACTTGACGTGGCGCTTGCGCTGAAGCCCGAGCACCACGACCCCGCTGTAGGCGCTCACCCGGTCGAAGAAATACTCGACCGTCGTCGGGACGGCGTTCTCCGCCGGGTCGTCCGGCGTGTCGGCGTGGCTGTGGGTGAAGATCGGGTCGGCCTGGTCGAAGTACAGCAGCGCGCTCTCCTCGGCCGCGTGGTCGAAGGCCTTGCGCAGGGTGTTCTGGGTCTGCATGCGGTAGGCGCTCAGGAGCGATGGTCCCCGGAACTGGTGCACGCTGCCGGTCGCGTACCGGGTGAGGGTGGCGAGGGCCTGCTGGCGCTGCTCGCGCACGCCGCCGTGGAAGAGAAACCGGGTCCCGGTGCGGTCGTCGCGGTCGTCCATCAGGCGCTTCAGCCCCCGAGCAAACGCGTCGGGATCGTAGTCGACCACCGGGGCAGCCGCGGCCGACGCGCCTGCGTCCTCGTCATGCGGGGAAGAAGACGGCATGGGTCGACGAGAAAGGGGAAGAAGACGGACCGTTCGAAGATGGGGGGCGAACGTCGTGTTCCCGGAGCACCCCGGCCGGACCCTCGCTTCGTGATTCCACCGGGTTCGGGCAGGCCCGCCGCTGACCGGAAAGCACGCCTCTCATGCTCCCGCGCCCAGTCGCCCCTCCTATCCGGTGCTCTGCATCGCCGCGGCGATGCCGTTGAGGCTGAGGAGGAGCGCCTCTCCGAGCCGGTCGTTCCGGGCCGGCTCGTCGGCCGAGCGGTACCGGTCCATCAGCTCCACCTGGAGCAGGTTCAGGACGTCGGTGTACGGGTTGCGGAGCCGGATCGACTTCTGGAGCACCGGGCTGTTGTCGAAGAGGGCCTCCTGGTCGGTAATCCGGAGGATGGCGTCCTCGGCGCGCTCGTAGTCGTCGACGATCGTGTCGTGGAACGAGGCCTCCGTGTCGGCACGGGCGTCGTACTGCTTGGCGATGGGGAGCCGGGCCCGGGCCATCTCGCGCTGGGCGCTGTCGAGGACGCCCCGAAAGAAGGGCCACTGCCGGTAGAGGGTGCGGAGCGTGTCGAGGGCGTCGGGGGTCTCCTCGAGGAGCTGGGAGAGGGCCCGGCCGGTGCCGTACCAGCCCGGCACGATGTAGCGGGGCTGCGTCCAGGCAAAGACCCACGGAATGGCTCGCAGCGACGCGAAGTCGACCTCCTCGCCGGAGGCGCGGGAGACGGGGCGCGAGGCGATCGGGAGGCGGCTGATGTGCTCGATGGGCGTGACCGTCGTGTACCACTGCCAGCCCGGCCCCGTGCCGCCCCCGATGAGGTCGCGGTACGCGTCCATCGCGTGCTCGGCGAGCCGGTCCATCATCGCCGCCACGTCGGAGTCGGTCGACACCGTGTGGGCGAACGCGTCGGGCAACGTCTCGTCCTGGGCCTCGGCGGTGGTCGTAAGCGTCGCGTTCACGAGCTGCTCCACGTGCCGCCGGGCAATGTCGGGGAGGGCGTAGCGAAACGAGATGATCTCGCCCTGCTCGGTCATCCGGATGCGGCCGTTGTGCACGACGGGAGGCAGGGCCCGGATGGCCTGCGAGGAGCGCCCGCCGCCGCGGCCCACCGTGCCGCCCCGCCCGTGGAAGAGCCGCAGGTCCACGTCGTTGTCGTCGCAGACGACGCCGAGGCTGTGGATGGCCTTGTGGAGGGCCCAGTTGGCCATCCAGTAGCCGCCGTCCTTGTTGCTGTCCGAGTAGCCGAGCATGATCTCCTGAAAGCCGTCGCGCCCCTCCAGATGGGCAGCGTAGACCGGATGGGTGAAGAGCGTCTCCATCCGGTCGTCGGCCGCGTCCAGGTCGTCGATCGTTTCAAAGAGGGGCACCATGTCGATCGGGCACTGAAAGGCGCCGTCGGCGACGGCGCCGAGGCCCGCCTCCTTCGCGAGCAGCATCGGCTCCAGTAGGTCGCTCACCGTGTGCGTCATGCTCACGATGTAGCTGCCCACGGCGTCGGGGTCGACAGCCCGGAGGGCCCGGATGACCTCGAAGACCTCCATCATCTCGGCGGCGGGGGCCGGCAGGGCGTCGTGGTCGGCCACGAGGGGGCGGGGATTGGTGAGCTCCGCCTCCAGCACCTCGAGCTTCTCCGCCTCCGAGAGCCCCGCGTAGTCGGCCTCGACCCCGGCGGCCGCGAGCAGGGCGGCCACGGTCTCTTCGTGGACGCCGCTGTGCTGGCGCACGTCGAGCGCGGCGAGGTGAAAGCCGAACGTCTTCACCAGCGAGCGCAGGCGGTGCAGCTGGCCGCTCCGGCCCGCGTCCTCGAACCCGTGCTCGTTGAGGCTCTCGGCCAGCAGGTCGAGGTCGGCCCGCAGGTCGTCGGCCGTGTAGTCGGCGGCCATCTGTTCGACGTCCGCGGCGTCGATCCGGTCGAGAAGGCCCTGCAGGCGCGCCTCGACGTAGCAGAGCTTCAGGCGGTAGGGCTCGTGGCGGTACTGGTGGAGCGACTCGTCGGCGAGGACGACCTCCTGGGCGTCGGCCTCGATGGAGTCGAGGAGCGCGTCCGACGCGGTAATCTGGCGCTGCGAGAGGCTCAGGTCGTCGCGCAGCTGCTCGAGCTCCTCAAGGTAGTGCTCGATCGTGTCCCGGCGCTGCCGGGCAAAGGTCCAGCGCGTCACGTCGGCCGTCACGTTGGGGTTGCCGTCCCGGTCGCTCCCGATCCAGGAGCGATACTGGAGGAAGGCCGGCACCTCGGCCGTCGCGTCGTAGTGGCGGCGCAGGGCGTGCTGGACGTCGCGGTGGATGTTGGCGATGGTGTCCCAGATGGGCCCGTGCAGGAAGTAGTGGCCCTGCTCGACCTCTTCGCGGACCGTGGGGCGGTCGGCCCGAATCTCGTCGGTGCCCAGCAGGAGCGCGATCTGGGCGTAGAGGTCGTCGAGGGTCTCGGCCCGCTCGGTCGGGGTGGCGTCCGCCTCGCCCAGGGTTGCGAGGAGGTCGGCGATGCGCTTCTGCTTGCGCAGCACCGTCCGGCGCCGCGCCTCGGTGGGGTGGGCCGTGAGGGTGGGCTGGATGTCGAGCTGCCCGAAGAGGGCGACGACCTCGTCCAGCGAGTACCCCTCCTCCTTGAGCGTCGCCACGGCCGCGTCGATCGACTCGCTGCGGGGCTGAGCGTCGGCCCGCCCGTTGCCGGAGCCGGGGCCCAGCGGCCAGTCGGCCGGGCCGGAGCGGCGGGCCCGCTCGCGGTTGATGCGGATGATCTCCTGCTGTTCCGCCTGGTTGACGAGGTGGAAGAACGTCGTGTAGACGTGCAGGAGCTGCGTGATCGCGGCGTCGTCGAGGGCCGCGATGCGGTCGGCGGCCTCCGCGCGCAGCGAGGGGTCGTCTTCCTGCTCGGCCCGCTTGCAGAGCAGGCGAAGCGCTTCGACCGCCTCAAACAGCTCCTCGCCGATCTGCTCGCGGGTCACCTGGCCCAGCATCGCGCCGAGGAGGTTCACCTGCCGGCTCAGGGGCTCGGAGATGCCGGTGCCTTCCGTTTCGAGGTCGAGGCCGTCCCATCGGGGCATAGGAGAGGGGGGATTAAGATCGGATGGGAAAGGTGAGCCTTCAACATAGGAAAGCGGACGATAGGCGCCAAGTGCGGGAAAAATCGCCGTCCCCCCTCGGGGGATTCTCACGTGCGGGCGCCGCCCGGGCCGACGGCTAATTCCAGAGGGACTGGTCCCACGTCCAGAAGTAGCCGAGCGTAAAGGTGGGGCTCGCCGGGAAGCGGCGTCCGTGCACCGGAATGCGGGCCCCGGCCTCAATCGTGCCGGGGCCGACGTTCCAGCCGATGGTCGGGATGATCTGCACCAGCTCGCGCCGGTCGTTTTCGAGGACGAGGCCGAAGTCGGTACGGACCGGGGGACGGCCAAACAGGCCGTCGACGGCGAGCTTCCACGTGAAGGGAGCGACCGTCCCCCCGGCGGCAACGTAGAGGAGCCGCTCGTCGCCGGGCTTCGTCGTGGTTTCGGGGTTCTCCTCCCGCCAGCGGTAGCCGGCCCACGCCGTCACGTACACGGGCCACGGGTGGAGGCTCTTGCCCACCTCCAGGAGGAGGTCCCAGTCGCGCTGGCCCTGCGAGATCGAGATCTCCTCGGCGTCCAGGGCGAACTCCCCCACCGGGAGCTTGACGCCCCCCCGCAGCGCGACGGCGACGGGCAGGTCCTCGACCCCCAGCAGGGAGGGCCCGGCGCGGAGGTACAGGCGCGGATCGGCCACGCCGGTCTGTAGCCGGTTGGCCTGTACGTCGTTGAAGGCGAGGCGGTGGTAGGCAATGTCGGCCCAGGCGTCGAGGCCCCGCCACAGGCCGAGGGCCCCGGTAATCCGGGCCGCGGTGCTGATCGAGCGGGCGTCCTCCGTGTCGTAGGAGGTGACCCGGGCCTCCCGGTTGAATTTCGAGCGGGTGTCCTGATGGGCCGCCTGGACCTTCACCCAGCCGGTGCCGGGCGGCTCGACCCACTGTCCGTGGGCGGGCCCGGCCCGAACGGCGCCAAGGAGGAGGGCGACGAGTCCCACAAGACGTAAACGCAACGGCAATCGAGTCATGAGCGCTCCCATACGACCGTTTGGGGCTGAAAGGCGGCCCAGGCAAACCAGAACGCGACGTAGGACGAGTCGATGGTCGTCAGCTGCGTGCCGGCGAGCTGTCCCTCCGTGGCCCGCCCTTCGACCGACCACACGCTCCCCGTTTCGTCGTCGACGATCTGTTCGTTCTGGACGGAGAAGGAGCGCGAGGTCTCGAACGCCCGCGCGGCCTGGGCGTCCCGGTTCCAGAACACGGTCACCTGCCTCCCTCCCGACGCGACCGTAACGACCTGAACGTCCCCGCCCTCCCCGAGCTCGCGGAAGGGAACGGCAATGCCCCCGTCCGAGCCGTTGGGGAGACCGAGAACGCGCTCCTTCGGGGCCCGCCGGTCGTCGAGAGTGGGCATGTCGAAGAGGGGGTCGGAGTCGAGCGCTGCGTCCGTGTTGCCGGGGGCGAGCGGGTCGTAATTGCCGTACGGGTACGACCGGTTGAAGCCGCGTCCGTCGGAGACGACCTTCGTCTCGGGATGGAGCTCGCGCCAGCGGCCCCACGACATCTCGACGAGGGGCATCGACTCGAGAGACGTGCCGACCTCGGCGCCGCAGGTGGCCCGTCGGCTCATCTGGGGCCAGAGGGAGCGCTCGTCCCGGCGATCGTACATCACGAGGTTGTTGTCGAACAGCAGGCCCGAAACCCCGAGCTCGGCCCCGTCGACCGCGCTGCGGTCGAAGACGAGGCTCGACCCGGTGAGCGGGCAGTACGTGACGGCAAAGGAGCGCCCGCCCCACTCATCGACGTTCACGATCTCGTGCGTCCACAGGACGTTGTGGGGCACAGCCAGGGCCCGGCCGTCGAAGACGATGCCGATGATTCGGTTGTCGTCGGCGAGGGCCTCGGCGTCGTCGACGGTGCGGAGGCGGTCGTCGTCGGGGGTGATGCCGTCGATGGACGGGATGCAGTCGGCCCCGTCACATCCGCTGACGATGCGGTCGGTCGGGATGGTGCAGTTGCTGGTGTTGAATGATCCGCCGCCGGGGCCGTCGCCGCCCGAGGACGAGCCCGACGAGACGCCTCCTCCGTCACATCCCACGAGCGCGACGGCCAGGGCGAGTGCGGCGAGGCGGAACAGCGGAGAGGAGGTCGGGCGGGAAGAAAACATGGCGGGGCGGACGTCGTGAGCAGTGCAGGCGATGGGCGGCGTGGGGCGATGGGCCTCACCCGTCGTCGTACAGCGTAGCGTCGGGCCGGAAGGCAAACCAGGCGAACGCGAAGTAGTCGCCGTGCTCGATGCGCTCGAGCTGGGTGCCCTCGAGCGGGCCCTCGACGGCCCGGCCGGTCACCGTCCACACGCTTCCCGTTTGCTCGTCCTCGAAGTGCCCGTCGCCCGCGTAGGTGAACGTCAGCGTCCGGCCGTCCACACGCCGGTCGAAGACACCCGTCGAGCCGACCTCCTTCGACGCCGAAATCTGCCGGGCGTCGAGGGCCGACACGGCCCCCGGGGCGTGAAAGACGACGAGCGACCGGTCGCCGATCGCGTCGTGGATGACCCGCTGCTCCTCGGTGATGGAGTGCGGATAGGCCTTGTGCGTGCCGTCGAGCTCCACGGCCACGACCTTCTCCTTGGGTGGCAGGCGGTCGTCGGTAGGCCCGTCGTAGGCGAAGGGGGACTGGTCGACGTCGTCGTAGCCCGCGTACGGGTTCTGGCCGTAGGGTCGGTCGTAGCCCGTGTCCCGCGAGAGCACGGTCCCGTCCGGATAGTTCTGGGCGAACTGGCGGAAGGAGATCAGCTGGGAGGAGACGATCTCAAGCTCGTCGCCCGCCCGGTCGCCCACGACGGCCTCGCCGGTAAACTGCTGCCACAGCGTCTCGGTCTTCCGGTCGTACATCACGAGGTCCGACTTGCGGAGGAGGCCGGAGACGCCAAACGTGACGGGCTCCCCGTCGAGCCGGCGCTCGAACGCGATGGAGCTGTAGCAGAGGGGGCAGAACGTGACGGCCACGGGTGTGCCGCCGATCTCGTCGTTTGCAATCTCGTGGTGGGTGAGGATCTGAAGCGGATAGGCCTTCGCGACGCCGTTCATCTGGATCGCGATGACCGGCTCCTCGGGATCAACCCACCGGCTGGCGGACCCAATCGACACGAACGAGGGATTGTCGATCGACGGGATGCCGTCCTTCGGCGGCCCGCCCGGGCGCAGCGTCGACAGGTCGATCGTCGCGTTCGTGAGGTCGGTGTCGAACTGCTGAAGCGCCTGGGGGGCCTCCGGCGGAACGGAACTCTGCCCGAAGGCCGCTCCCAGCCCGCTCCAGAGTCCGACAAGCAGAAGGACCGCGAGCACGCGAGAGTACGTCATGGTGTGGCAGGGGGACCTGGAGAGAACGGCGCGGAGCGTCCCTGATACCGGATCCCTATGGGCCGGTTTGGCCGAGCAGCGTTACAGAGTGCCGGGTGCCCCGACATGTAACGTAATTGTCTGTAGGAACGCGAGCACAGCGCCGCGCAGGTTCGGGGCGATGGCCGTTCGGTCCTCCATCCTCCTCCCCGACGCCGACGAGGCGTAGGGTCGTGGGCGTGCACAACTGGATGGACGGACATTCGCAGACTCCGCAACGGGGGCGCCCCCTGGTTCTCCGTCGACACGGAGGCCCTTGCGCCTACTGGCCGCGGCCTCCCGATCAGAGCGGCGCCAAAACGGTCGCCCTCGACGTTGTCGGAGTCGTTGTGCACGGTCCGTAGCCCGACCCGTCGTGGGCCGGGGGGACACGGTCACGGCCGCGGTCGCGACAGGGCATCGGGGTTGAGCACCCGAAACTCCACGCGTCGGTTCAGCGCGCGGCCCGCCGCGGTTTGATTCGAGGCGATGGGTCGGGTTTCCCCGTCCCCTCGGGCCACGAGGCGGTCGGGAGCGACGGCGTACCGATCGGTGAGGTAGGCACGGACCGCCGCCGCTCGGGCCCGCGAGAGCCGGGCGTTGACGGAGTCGGGGCCCACGGCGTCGGTGTGGCCGGTGACCGCGACCCGCACGTTGGGATACTGCTCCAGGACCCGGCCTACGGCGTCCAGTGTACGCGTCGCGCGGGGTTGGAGAGTGGCCGTCCCGAAGGCGAAGTTGACCTCGAACGCCCGGAAGACGCCCTCGTCGAGAAAGGCGGACTCGATCGTCTCGACGCGCGTCTGCCGGAGCGTGTCGCGCACGAGCCGGACCGAGTCGCGAACCATCCGAACGGTGTCGGGGGCGGCCCGGACCGTGTCGGTCGCGATCTGGGCAGAGTCCCGCCGGACGGGGAGCGGCCGATCCGGAACGGGCGCGGCCCGCCCTCCGGGGGCCTGCTCGGCCAGCACGTCTTCGACGACGGCCTCGATAAGTGCGCGCAGGCGGGCCTGGTCGAGTGGAGGCCGGGCTCGGGTCGTCCGGGGGCGCCGCCCGGCCGGGGCATCCCGGCGAGACTGTGTCGGTGGGCGCCGCGAGGAGCGGCCGATGCGGATGGTTCGGTCGGGGCCGGCGGTGCGCCGGATCGTTTCGATGCGGTCGCGCACCCGGTCGACGCCCTCCGGCCGGACGGCCTGCGAGTCGGGCGACGCCGTCTGGGCCCGGCTCGTAGAAGGCAGGCCGAGAGAAAGGCCCACGACGAGGCTGAGCATCAGGGCCGAAAGCGGCCTTGCCCATCCGGGGGGCAGTCGCAGCATAGAGCCATGAGACGGTCGCAGACAGAGGCCGGTGTCGGGGCAGGGGCCGGGGGCAATCAGAATCGGATCCGGTAGCCGACGTGGACCCGATGGGCATCGCCGAGGTCGAGGGTGCTGTACTCCAGAAAGACGGCCTGACGGCCCCGAACCCGGTAGTCGGCCCCGATCATGGCGTTGAGAACCGGCTCGAAGGTGAGGCCGCCCGTGCTGGCGACGCCCACGCCGGCCCCGACGTACGGCCCCAGAGGCTGACCCGTGAGGGCGGGCACCCGGTCCCGAAAGAAGCTATAGGCGACGTTGGCGAGGAGGTTGGGAGAGAGCCCGTCGCTGCCCCCGACCCCGAAGGTGAGTTCCGGCACGAGGTGGAACTTGGACGACGGACCGGTGCGGTAGTCGCCCCGAACGCCAATCTGGAACTGGCTAAGCCCGTCTCCTCCCCGATAGCCCGTAACGGGGACGATGTACGTGAGCGGTCGGCTCAGGAGTTCCCGGTAGAAGGGCGGGCTCGCCGCCGCCTGCTGGGCCGAGCCCGGCTCCGCGGACTGCTGGGCCCGGAGGTCGCGGCGAAGCTGCTCGATCTGGTCCTGGAGCCGCTGGATCTGCTGGGACTGCCCCTCCTGTCGGCTCGTTTCCCGCTGCCGGTCGCGCAGCGCGTTGCGGAGGGCGCGGTCGACGATCTGCTCGATGTTGGCCTGGACACTGTCGGCGCCCTGCTGGCGGCGCAGCTGTTGGCGAAGGGTCCGCTCCACACGTCGTCGGATCTGCTCGGAGGTGAGCGGCCGGTCGCCCGCACCGGCGGCGCGGGTGGTCGTGTCGGCCCGGACGGGCCGCGACTCCTGCGTGTCACCGCCGAACCGGACGTAAATCTCTCCCTCCTCGGGGACCGGGACGGTCATGGTCCGGTCCGAAACATTCGACCGCGGCGGGCCTGCGTCGGCGGCCTGTGCCGCGTTGCCCTGAAGGGCGCGCTCCAGCGAGTCGACGCGGGCCAGGAGCCGGCGCTCGACGGGAGTTAGATCGGTCGGGTCCATGCCCCGCCGGCCGCCGGCTTCGCCCGTGTCCGCGGGTGGTGCCTCGGGGGCGGCGCCGACGGGAGACGGCCCCGGGAGCGGCTCCGGCTCCGGGTCGGGACGATCGCGCCCCCCGCCCAGCCGAAACTCGA
>JAZKTD010000404.1:0-2871 GCA_036625705.1 Salinivenus sp. | reverse complement strand
GTTCGCGGAGGGTCTGAATGACGTCCGAGTCGCCGAGCACGATGAGGATGTCGCCGGGCCCGATGCGGGACGACGGGGTCGGGTTGAACGTCATGTCGCCGGTCTCGGTGTTGATGATGCCGATCACGACCGCGTCGAACTGCTGACGGAAGTTGCTCTCGGCGAGGGACTGGCCGGCGAGCGGGGCGCTGGGGTGGACCTTCACCTCGTCGATCTGCAGGCTGAGGGCGTTGGCGTGCAGGACGCGCTCCATGAACTGGTCGACGTTGGGGCGGAGGACCACCTGCGCCATCCGGTCGGCGCCCACCTCGCTGGGGGCGATGACCTTGTCGGCCCCGGCGTTGAGCAACTTGCTGCGGTTGTCGTGGTCGACCGTCCGGGCCAGGATAAGGAGGTCCGGGTTCATCTCGCGGGCGGTGAGGGCCACAAACACGTTGCTGCTGTCCTCCGGTAGCGCGAGGATGAGCCCCCGGGCCCGGTCGATGCCCGCCTGTCTGAGCACTTCGTCCTTCTCGGCGTTGCCCTGGACGTACAGGAGGTTCTCCTTCCGAAGCTCCGCGATCTCCTCCTCCGCGACCTCGACGACGACGCAGGCCCGGCCCGCCGCCTGGAGGTCCTCGGCGAGGCGCTGCCCCACGCGGCCGTAGCCGCAGATCACGTAGTGGTCGGAGAGGTTGTCGATCTGTTTCATGATGCGGCGTTCGCGGAGGCGTTCACTGGCGAGCAGGAGCTGTGCGGAGCGGGCCACCACGAACGTGAGCAGCCCGATGCCCGTGATGCCGAGGCCGAGCGTAAAGAGGCGACCGGTGTCCGAGAGGGTCTGGACCTCCTGGAAGCCAATCGTGGAGAGGGTGATGAACGTCATGTAGAGCCCGTCCATCCAGGTCCAGTTCTCCAGCAGGGCGTAGCCGACGGTGCCCACCGCAAAGAGGACCAGAAGGGCGAGGCTCGCCAGGAGAATCTCCCGGCGCGAGGGCTCCATCCGCGCCAGCCAGCCGAGCAGCACTTCCCAGGGATTGCCCACGGGACGGAGAGCCATGAAGGGGAGCGGCAACGACAAGACCCCCACGGGCATCCGTGGGACGACCGGGCACAGGAGGCTACGCCGGGGTTGGGAGCGAGAAGGCGTCGGCGTGCCACGACTGGCCGGCCGGCTGTTCGAACTGGCCCCGCCGCACGGCCCCGAGGGTCGTCACGCTCGGGTCGAAGACCGGCGTCTCCGTGGTCACGGCCCCCGTCTCGGCCCGCTCCTGAAACGTCGACCGCGAAACGGCCGTCACGTGCCCGTCGCCGGTACGGTAGAGGACGTGGAGGGCGGGCACCCACTCGATGCCCAGGGCCTCGGCCGCCGCGTCGACCGCGTGGGTGGCGTCGTCGATGGCGCAGCCGGAGGGATCCTGGCCGTCGGTCCGGGCCCCGGCCAGCACGACAAACCGGTCGTAGAGGATGGCAACGCCCCCGTCCACGTTCTGCTGGTGCGAGCGCCACTCGTCCACGAAGCCCCCGAGGCGGTCGAGCACAGCGGCCTGCGTGTCGTCGGAGAGCGGCGCCGCGGCCGGGTGAATCCAGACCCGGGCGGCGTCGGGCAACGCTGGGAGAAGGGAGGCGGCAGAGGACATGACGGCGTGACCGTTGGGGAATGAAAGAGCACCCTGTTGTAAGCCATACCCGAGCATTTGTTTTTCCCCGGTCTCCGGGGCCGCGCCGGTCGATCAGCAAACAAGACTGTAACGAGCGTTTGCCCGAATAGCACAGAGACCACAAGTGCTGGGACCTCCTGCCTTCCCGGGCGCCGTGGGGCCGGGGGCTCCCTCGTCGTGAACGCTATTCTTTTTCCACCAGCCACCGATCCAATGACTTGTCTACTGCGCACTCTCGCGTCTTCGCTCGCAGGCGCCGTCCGATCTCTGGCCTCGGGTCGACCGCTCGCCCGTGCCGGCACGGCCCTGCTCGCCGCCGGCCTGCTCCTGGCGGCGGTCGCCGGGCCGGCATGGGCCCAGCAGCAGATGAGCGAGCAACAGAAGAAGATGCTCATGACCCTGAAGCAGATGAACAAGGCCGACGGCTATCTGCAGGCCCACCGGGACGTCCAGGAGCCGATGGAGCTCCTGGGCGGGCCCCTCTCCTTCACCATCGAGCAGACGGCCGGCGGCGCCCGCGTGGCCCTTCCGGCTCAGCGGCAGCTCGATTCCGACGTGTTCGGCAGTCCGGAGATGCCCCTCGCCTTCACCGGGACGCCCGGCATGACGGGCGTGCCGGTGCCGTTCCGCGAGACCGGCGGCGGGCAGTTTACGCAGCTCGACCGCCCGACGCCGTTCGGCAACAAGAGCACGGTAATGGCAAACGGCACGATGGTGCTCAAGGCCACCGACGCCACCGCCACCGACGCCGCCACGACGGAGGATGAGGTCCAGTTCAAGGCATCCTGGGAGGACGAGCAGGGCAACACCTACGCGGTGCGCTGCTGTGAGATGCTGGCCTCCGCCGGGGCCGAGTTTCCGACCTTCGGCGGGGTGATGACCAATCACATTCTCCACGGCTTTACCGGCGTCGGCACCCCGCTCTTCCCGAGCGCCTACACCTACGCCGCGTTCTGGGGCATGGGCGCCGTCCTCAAGAACGGCGAGGTCGTCGACCAGCCGCGCCTCATCCACGGCATGCTCACCGAGTACGCCCGAACGGAGGGCTACGAACTCGCGATGGACAGCGAGGTGACGCCGCAGCGGCGGCACTTCCACCTCATGGTCGCGCCGTTCATGCCGGTGGAGGGGGAGCACACGTTCACCCACAACAACGTGTCGACCGGATTCCAGCTGCCCAACGGCAAGGAGCTTCCGTTCTGGCACGTCATGTTCCAAAACCTGGAGATCA
>JAZKTD010000403.1:0-2916 GCA_036625705.1 Salinivenus sp. | reverse complement strand
GCAGGCCCAGACCGACCCGCCCTTCTTCGCGTACCTGCCGGTCACGATCCCGCACGCCTCCGTGGTGGCGCCGGACTCGGCCTTCGCGCCGTACCTGGACGACGCCGGAAACAGCATCTTCGACGAGACGCCGTTCCCGGGCGACCACTATACCGCTCAGCCCCGGCCGAAGGCCGCCTACGCGGCGATGGTGACGCGTCTCGACCGGGACGTGGGCCGCATTCTCGACCGGCTCGAGGCGCGGGGCGTGGCGGAAAACACGATCGTCCTCTTCACCTCCGACAACGGGCCGCACGGGGAGGGCGGGTACCAGCCCGAATACCTCGACTCGAACGGGCCGCTCCGGGGCATGAAGCGGGACCTGTACGAGGGCGGCATCCGGGTGCCGCAGATCGCGTGGTGGCCGGGCCGGGTGGAGGCGGGGGCCACCACCGATGTCCCCAGCTACTTTGGCGACTACATGCGCACGTTCGCCGACCTGGCGGGGGCGGAGGCGCCGGACGCGACGCAGAGCGTCTCGCTGGTGCCGACGCTCCTGGGGGACTCCGCCCGGCAGGCGACCCCCGACCACCTGTACTGGGAGTTTCAGGGCGCTCAGGCGGTGCGGCAGGGCCGGTGGAAGGCGGTGCGCGACTCGATCGGGGGCGGACCGGTGGAGCTCTACGACCTCGAGGCCGACCCCGCCGAGTCGACGGACATCGCCGACGAACATCCCGACGTGGTCGAGCGGATGACCGGCCTCATGAACGAGGCCCATCGTCCGCCGGAGGGCCCGTAGCGAGTCCGGGCCGTCGGTCGGGGCGTTTCGGGGAGGAGGGCGTGGGCGATCCGTAATCTTTCGGCCTGCCCCCGGGGATCGGTCGGGGGAAGCGAATCAAAGGCGGCCCGTTTCTGTATTTTCGAGACCTTTGTCGTCCACCGAGGTTGCACCTGCTTCTTCCGGGCGTCCGGGGCCGTATGACCCGGCGCCCTGCTCGCTCCTGGCCCGTCCCGATCCATAAGACCGTCCGGTATGCCGTCCGATTCCGACTCCTCCCGCGACGCTTCGTCGAACGTGTCGTCGTCCGACGCCCCCGGAGCCAACGGCGCCCCCTCCACCTCCGCGGCGGCGCGCGAATTTGGGTTTGAGACGCGGATGCTCCACGCCGGCCACGTGCCCGACGCCGAGACCGGGTCGCGGGCCGTGCCGATCTACCAGACGACGTCCTACGTCTTCGACGACACCGACTACGCCGCCCAGCTCTTCGAGCTGAAGCAGTACGGCAACATCTACACGCGGATCAACAACCCGACCACGGCGGTCTTCGAGGAGCGGATGGCCGCTCTCGCCAACGGGGTCGGCGCCGTGGCCACCGCCAGCGGCATGTCGGCGGAGCTGGTGGCCATGATGACGATGCTGGAGCCGGGCGACGAGGTGGTGGCCTCCTCGCACCTGTACGGCGGCACGCGCACCCTCTTCACCCACACGTTCGACAAGCTGAGCGTCGACGCCCACTTCGTGGAGCCGAACGACCACGAGGCGTGGGACGCCGCGATCACCGACGACACGAAGGCCCTCTACGCCGAGTCGGTGGGCAACCCGCAGGGCAGCGTGCTCGACTTCGAACCGCTCGTGGAGCTGGCCGACCACCACGGCCTGCCGCTCGTGGTGGACAACACCTTCTGCACCCCCTACCTGTGCCGGCCCGTTGACTGGGGTGTGCCGGTCGTCGTGCAGTCCGCCACGAAGTTTCTCGGGGGGCACGGCAACTCGATTGGCGGCGTCATCGTGGACGGCGGGTCCTTCGACTTCAACACGATCGACACGGTGGCCGAGCCCTCCGAGTCGTACCACGGGCTCGAGTTTCCGAAGACGTTCGGCCACCAGGGCTACCTCATGAAGGCCCGCGCCGAGACGCTCCGCGACACTGGGGCCAGCCTCTCGCCCTTCAACGCGTTCATGTTGATTCAGGGGCTGGAGACGCTCTCGGTGCGCATGGAGCGGCACGTATCCAACGCGCAGGCCGTGGCCGAGCACCTCGACGAACACCCGATGGTCGGGAACGTGGCCTATCCTGGCCTGCCGGACAACCCGTACCACGACCTCGCCCAGAAGTACATGCCGAAGGGGCCGGGCGCCATCTTTACCTTCGAGCTGAGCCCCGACGGGCCGGACCCGCGGGCGGCGGGGGAGACCTTCATCGAGAATCTCCAGCTCTTCTCGCACCTCGCCAACGTGGGGGACGCGCGGAGCCTGGTGCTGCACCCGGCCTCCACGACGCACCAGCAGCTCTCCGAGGAGGAGATGCGCTCGAGCGGCATCACGCCGGGGATGATACGCCTTTCCATTGGACTCGAAGACACCGACGACCTGCTATGGGATCTGGATCAGGCCCTGCATGCGATCTCGCAATGAACTCCTCGCTCTCTCGGGAGCAGCAGGAGAAGTACCAGCACCCGGACACGATCCGGCGCATTCTGCGGACGGCGGAGACCATCGCCATGGTGGGTCTCTCCTCGAAGTCGCAGAAGGCGAGCCAGTTCGTGGCGACGTACCTGCAGTACAAGGGGTACAATCTCGTGCCCGTCCACCCGAAGGCGGACTCGATCCTCGGCAACACGGCGTACCCGACCCTGGAGGACATTCCGGAGCCGGTCGACGTGGTCGACGTCTTCCGCCCGCCGCGCGAGTGCCCCACCTACGCCGAGCAGGCCGCCGCCATCGGGGCCGACGCGCTGTGGCTGCAGCTCGGCATCGTGAGCCCCGAGGCCGCCGCGGTCGCTGAGGACGGCGGCCTCGACGTGGTGATGGACCGGTGCCTGAAGATGGAGCACGGCCGCTACCAGGGCGGGATGCACTGGGTGGGCATGAACACCGGCGTCATCTCCGCCAAGCGGGGCCGACGGCAGGTGTAGCGGTCGCAGTCCCGCGGCGCT
>JAZKTD010000402.1:0-2923 GCA_036625705.1 Salinivenus sp. | reverse complement strand
GACCGGCCGACACGCACGCGATCCGCAACACGTCTCCCGGATCACTCGTCACGCCTCACTCCGCCGACGGCGAGCCCGGCAGGAGCGGCCGCGGCGGGCCCACGATGGCCTCGACCACCTCGTTGGCCACCATGGGGCGCACCCGCTGAATCTGCTCGTCGGTGTCGTCGGGGTAGACCCGGTTGGTGAGCAGAATCACGAAGAGGTCCTGCGCGGGGTCGAACCACATCGACGTGCCGGTGTAGCCGGTGTGTCCGAAGCTCGACTCACTGAACCGTTCGCCGGCCGAGGAGTAGCCCTCCGGGCTTTTCGTGTCCCAGCCCAGTGCCCGCGTGCTGCCGGGCACGTCGGCCTTCGCGGTAAAGGTCTCGATCGTCTCCGGCGCCAGGAACTGCCGCCCGTCGATGCGGCCCTTGTGGGTGAGCATGTAGGCGAAGCGGGCCAGGTCGCGGGCCGTCGAGAAGAGGCCGGCGTTCCCCGATACCCCGTCCATCGACTGCGCCATGGGGTCGTGCACGCTGCCCCGGTAGGTGGTGCCCGTCGTGTCGGTGGTGGGCACCACCCAGTCGGCCGTCCGGTCGACGGAATAGAAGCCGGTCTGGGTCATCCCGAGCGGCTCGAAGATTTCCTCCGTGCAGAACGCGTCGAACGACCGGCCGGTCACCGTCTCCACGATGTGCATGAGCGTGAGGAAGTTGAGGCCGCTGTAGGTCGACGTCGTGCCGGGCGGATAGGCCAGCGACTGGGCCATGACGGTGTCGAGGGTGGCCGCCCGCGTCGGGCCGCGCTCGTCGGGGCCCAGGTAGGGCTTCAGGCCCGAAGAGTGGCTCAGGAGCTGGCGCACGGTGACGGCGTCCTTGCCGTTCTGAGCGAAGTCGGGCAGGTAGGTCGACACGGCGGCGTCGAGGGCGATGCGGTCCCGCTCGACCAGGAGCATCGTGGCGGTCGTGGTGGCCACGACCTTCGTGAGCGAGGCGAGGTCGTACTGCGAGGTCGTCTTTACGCGCTTCTTCTGCTCGTAGGTGTAGTAGCCGTGGCCGTCGAGCTTCGTGATCACGTCGCCCCGCCCCACGGCGACGGCGGCCCCGGGAAAGGCCTCGTCGAGCATCGCGACGCGGAGGACCGAGTCGACCTGCGCCAGCCGCTGTCCGTCCATCCCTACCGACTCGGACGGTCCCACGCGGGGCGAGACCTGCTCGAGGGTTTGGCCGGCGCCCACGTCCGCCAGGTTCGGAATGTCGACCGGCAGGCGGCCCGGCGTGCCCGCGGCGCCGACGAGGGCCTGCGCGGCGGCCCGCTGCGAGACGGTGCCGGAGCCGTAGGCGGCGAGGACGGCCTCGGGCGGCGCGTCGAGGCTGCTCGGGGCGTAGGGATTGCCGAAGGCGACCAGCGCGGCGGGCGGCCCGTTCGCGACGAGTTCGTCCAGGAACCGCTGGTGCATGTCGTTGAAGCCAATCGACCCGCTCCAGGCCCGCACCCGCAGGAAGGAGGGCACGATCACCAGGTCGTGGGCGCGGGCGGCCTCGAGGTGGTCGGTCACGTCCGCCGAGTCGGAGCGGGGATCGAGGCGGCGCACGTCAATCGATTCGAGGGCCGGCCGGTCGGACAGGGCCCGCACGAAGGACTCGCCCACGCCGGGATACTCGCTGTCGCTGAGTTTGACGACCAGCGCGCTGTACGAGTCCGGCGGCGTGAGAGGCAGCAGGTCGTTCTCGTTCGAGAGGAGGGTCAGCGAGCGGCGCGCCGCCGTCCGGGCCAGTACGTCGTTGCGGCGGGTGTCGACCCGACGACGGGTCGAGTCGAGCGGCACGATGCGCCCGAGCCCCGAGCGCGCCGTCGCGTCGTCCGTCGGCTCCGTCCCTCCCGGGCTCGCCGCCGGCGCAGAGGCGGTCGGCGGTCGCTCCGTCGGCCCGGCCGACTCGTGGAGCTCCAGGTCCTGCTTTGCCCGCAGGAGACGCCGGACCGAGTCGTTGATCTGTGCGGGGTCGAGGCGGCCGGTGTCCACCGCCGTGCGGATGGCGTCGTGGGCCACCCACGGGTTCGTCGACATCAGAATGAGATCGGCGCCGGCCTCCAGGACGCGGACGGCCGTCTCGCCCACCCCGAACTCCTGTCGCACGGCGTCCATGTTGAGGGCGTCGGTCACCACGAGGCCGTTGAAGCCGAGGTCCTCGCGCAGCAGGCGGGTCGTGACGCTCGGGGAGAGGGAGGCGGGCACCGTGCTGTCGGGCTCGAGCGCCGGGAGGGCGAGGTGGCCCGTCATGACGCTCTCGACGCCGGCGTCCATCACCTGACGGAAGGGCGCCAGCTCGAGGGAGTCGAGGCGCGCCCGGTCGAAGCGGAGCACCGGCAGGGAGATGTGCGAGTCGACGTCCGTGTCGCCGTGGCCGGGAAAGTGCTTCACGGTCGCGAGCGTGCCGCCCGCCTGTGTGCCCTGGGCAAAGGCGGCGGCCATCGTGCCCACGAGGTCCGGCGTTTCCCCGAACGAGCGGATGTTGATGATCGGGTTGCGCGGGTTGTTGTTGACGTCGGCGACCGGGGCGTAGATCTGATGCACCCCCAGCGCCCGGGCCTCGCGGGCCGTGGCGTACCCGACGCGGTAGGCGAGCGACGGGTCGCGCGTGGCGCCGAGGGCCATGGCGGGGGGGAAGGTGGTGGCCTCGTCGATCCGCATCCCCACGCCCCACTCCGTGTCCTGGGACACGAGGAGCGGCCGGTCGGCCCGGCGCTGCAGGGCGTTGGCCATCGTGATCTGTGCCATTGCCGTGCCCGGCCCGAACATCATGCCGCCGGCGCCGAACTCGTCCACCAGGGCCGCGGTCTCGCGGTAGCCGTCGGTCCCCGCGTTCTGAAAGTGGCCGTCGAGGCGGATAATGAAGAGGTGGGCGATCTTTTCGTCCAGTGTCATGGTCCGGAGCTGCCG
>JAZKTD010000401.1:0-2929 GCA_036625705.1 Salinivenus sp. | reverse complement strand
TTGCGCTCGAGGCCGCCGCGGCTCATATAGCGGACCTTTCCGTAGACGGGGCGCTCTTTCCAGCCCCGATCGTGCAGCCCAAAGATCCAGGCCACGTTCGCAAAGGAGTTCGGATCCCGGCCGTCCAGGAAATATCGGTTATTGAGGCGGAGGGTCCGCTCGAAGGCCGTATGCGGGTCGGGCGACCACTCCAGAATTTTTTTGCCCCAGTACATGCGCATATAGTTGTGCATGTACCCGGTGGCACGCATCTCCTTCATGGCCGCGTTCCAGTAGGGGTCATGGGTCTCGCCGCCGTCAAGTTCGGCCTCCGAGTAGGTATGCGAGCGCTCGTCGTCGGCGTGTTCGGCGAGGCTCTCCCGGGCCCACTCCGGAAGGCACTCGTAACGGTCGTACGTGTCGGGCCGGAAGTGAACGTGGTTGACGGCCAGTTCGCGCCGGACGATCAGCTCCTCGAGGTAGGCGTCGACGTCGTCGGCCGGGGCCGGGGTGTCTTGGATCTGGAGGGCCAGTGCGACCGGCGAGATCTGCCCGAAGTGGAGGTATTTGCTCATGTGGGAGACGGCCTGCGACTGCACCTGATTCCGGTTCTCGTCGTAGCCGTCGAGGTGCTCTGAGCGAAACCCCTCCAGGACCGCCCGCGCCTCGGAGGCGCCGCCGCGATGGAGCGAGGAGACCGGCGGCACGCTCTCGTCCAGGTCGAGCCGGTCGGTGAGGCCCCGGATGTCGTCCAGGGGCAGTCCCGTCGGCCCGTCCAGTTCGATCGACGGGCGGTCGAGGGCGACCCGATCCGGACGCTCAAGAAACCGGTCGAGGTGCTCGTGGATCTTCGGGCGGAGGGTGCGGGCGGCGTACTCGGCCTTGTCGGTCGCGGTCTCGACCGGGACGACGACGTCCCCTTCGACCTGAGTGACGCGGCAGGAGGCCTCTTCCGCCACCCGGCGACGCCAGCGCTTCTGATGGCGCAGGTATCCGCGGTCGGTGACCACTTCGACGGCGTCCTCGGCCCACGACAGCGCGACCTCAGGGGGAGGCCCCTGCTGCACCGCCAGTCGAATCCCCCGATCCGCGAGGGCCGCCTTCGTCTCGCGGAGGCCCTCCAGCATGAAGGTGAGGTGCCGCAGATTGGTCGAGGGGACGTCGGCCGTCAGTCCAAAGACGACGAGCACCGGAGCCGCAGCGTCGTTGGCGCGGGCGATGGCGTGCTCCAGGGCGGGGTTGTCGTCGGCCCGCCGGGACTGCTCCATCCAGTAGAGAACGTACTCGCCGTCCGCTCGCGGGGGACCCTCATTCAAGGGCTGGATGCGGGCAGGGTCGATCGGGGACATCGGCGGTCAAAGGTCACTCGAAGGACATAGAGGATTCCAAACGCCTCTGCTGGACCATATTTCCTGCCCGCCCCGCTCCGTTCCTGGACGTGACGGAATCGTTTCGGGGCCCCTACGCCGGCTCCTCCTGCGCCGTACTCTGCATGTCCGCGGTCTCGAGCATCACGCCATCGGTCGGGAAGTGAAGCTGGCCCTCGGACGCGGCGATGACGGAGGCCACCATCGTGTCGCCCGTCACGTTGTTGGTCGTCCGGAGCATGTCGAGCGGCCGGTCGGCGGCCCAGATCAGGGCGATGCCCGCGCTCGGGACCCCAATCGACTCCAGAATCACGACGAGCATAACGGTCCCGGCACTCGGCACGGCCGCCGCGCCAATCGAGGCCAGGACCGCCAGCAGGACGATGTTGAGCTGCTGCGTCAGCGCGAGGCTAATCCCGAGCACCTGTGCGATAAACACCGCCGCCACGGACTGGTAGAGCGCCGTTCCGTCCATGTTGATGGTAGCGCCCAGCGGCAGCACGAAGGAGGCCACCTCCTCGGAGACCCCGAGATTTTTCTGCGACACCTCCATAGTCACCGGCAGCGTGCCCCCACTCGAGGAGGTGGAGAAGGCCACGAGTTGGGCCGGGGCGATGGCCTGGAAGTAGTCCACCACCGAGATGGACGTAAACAGCGTCATGAAAACGGGGTAGACCACGAACACCATGATCGCGAGCCCGAGGACCACAGTCAGGCTGTAGTACCCCAGGGCGCCGAGCAGGCTCGCGATGCCCCCGGCAGTACCGGTGGCGATCGAGGTGATGGCGTCCGCGAGAAGCCCAAACACCCCGATGGGGGCCGTGTACATGATCAGGTCGATCAGGCGGATGACCAACTCGTTGAGGCTCCGGAAGACGGATAAGAGGGGCTCCGCGTCCTCTTTGGGAATCAGCAGAAGCCCGATCCCGATGAAGATCGCCACGAAGACGACCTGGAGCATATTTCCGTTGTCCGACGCCGAACTGAAGAAATTGGTCGGGACCAGGTCGACCAGCGGCTGGAGCGGCCCCCGGTCGCGCGCCTCCGACGCCATGTCCCGGCTCATCTCGACCTCGTCCTGGTAGGTCTGCTCGAGCTTGGCCTGGGTTTCGGCGGTGACGGTGTTGCCGGGCTTCAGGGTGTTGACGAGGGTCAGCCCGATGAGGAGCGCGATCGTCGTGGTGAGCAGATAGAGGCCAAGGGTCTTCCCGCCGATCCGGGACAGTTTTTTGAGGTCCCGGAGCGACGCGACCCCCACCACCAGCGACGCCAGGATGAGCGGGATCGCAATCAGCTTCAGCAGGTTCAGGAAGATCGTGCCGAACGGGGCAATCCAGTCACTCGTGAACGAGCCCCATCCGGAAGCGGCGGCGATGACGCCGTACACGAGTCCCAGTACCAACCCGATGATGATCTGCCAGTGCAGCTTCTTATACCAGGCCATGAACGACACAGGTCATTTCGGCGGAATCGCGAGCAACGGGGGATTGCCCCGTCTAAAGTAAAGAGAGAGCACCGCGGCATACAACCGCGAACGACGCGGATTCCGTAACCGGCACTCCCCGCCCCCGGTCCGGACGCCC
>JAZKTD010000400.1:0-2943 GCA_036625705.1 Salinivenus sp. | reverse complement strand
GGGGAAGGAGAAAAGATTCAGAACAGCGCGCAGGTAAAATTTATCATAACCGCTGTCCTCAATGGTTTCAACTCTGCGGGCAGCCGCCTGCCCGAAGGGATCGGTCCCGCGACGCCCGGACGGATGCGGGACCCGCCGTGACGGCGCGACCGCTGCCAAATCGCCGTGATTTCGGGGACGGTGCCGAATAGATCGGCCCGCCGTCGCGTTGACCAATCTGCAATCTCTATGCCGCTGTTCGAATGGACGACGGACCGCGGACCGCCGCGTCGTGGCGCTTCCCGCCGTCCGGGGCGGAGCGAAGCCCTGCCCGTGGTGCCGTCTGCGGTTCGCCGTCGTGCCGAGAATAGCGCATAGGTTGCAACTTGGGTTCCCGACTCCGTTTCGTCCACCCCCCTTCTGCTTCCCATGAGCGATCCCATCGAGGACCTCCGCGCCCACCTCGCCCCCATCGACGATCTCGAGTCCGCCGCCGCGGTGCTGGCCTGGGACCAGGAGACGTTCATGCCCGACGGCGGGGCCGAGGCGCGGGCCCACCAGCTCTCGACCCTCCAGTCGACGGCCCACGAGCGGTTCGTGTCCGACAAAACCGGCACCCTGCTCGACCGGGCGGCCGACGCGACGGAGAACATCGACCCGCTCGACGACGACGCGAGCCTGGTGCGCGTCACCCGCCGCGACTACGAGCGCGCCCGCCGGGTGCCCTCGTCCCTCGTGGCCGCGCTCTCGGAGGCGACCTCCCGGGCGAAGCAGGCTTGGAAAAAAGCGCGCGCCGAAGACGACTTTACGATCTTTGCCCCGCACCTGGAGACCCTCGTCGACCTCTCGGTCGAGAAGGCCGAGGCGATCGGCTACGAGGACGAGCCCTACGACGCCCTCCTTCAGGAATTTGAGCCCGATCTCACGACCGCCGAGGTCGCCGACACGTTCGGCACGCTGCGCGAGGACCTCGTGCCGCTGGTGGACGCCATCGCCGATTCGCCGCAGCTTGAGGACGACGTACTCCACCGGTCCTACCCCCAGCCGGCGCAACGGACGTTCGGCGAGCAGATCCTCGCCGACCTCGGCTACGACTTCGACCGCGGGCGGCAGGACGTGTCGGCCCATCCGTTCACCACCTCCTTCTCGGTCGGCGACGTCCGCATCACCACCCGCTACGAGAAGGACTATCTGCCGTCGGCCCTCTTCTCGATGATCCACGAGGGCGGCCACGCGCTCTACGAGCAGGGCATCGATCCGGCCCTCGACCGCACGCCGCTGGGGGACGGCGCCTCCCTCGGCGTCCATGAGTCGCAGGCCCGGCTCTGGGAAAACCACGTGGGCCGCAGCCGCCCGTTCTGGCGTCACTACTTCCCAAAACTGCAGGACGCCTTCCCCGACGCGGTGGGCGACGTCTCCCTCGACGCCTTCTACCGGGCCGTCAATCGGGTGGAGCCGTCCCTCATCCGCGTGGAGGCCGACGAGGTGACCTACAACCTGCACGTCATGCTCCGCTTCGAGCTGGAGCGGGGCCTCATCGACGGCACGGTGGCCGTCGACGAGCTGCCGGCCCGCTGGAACGAGGCGATGGACGACTACCTCGGGGTGGTGCCCGACACCGACGCCGACGGCGTGCTGCAGGACGTACACTGGTCGATGGGCTCGTTCGGCTACTTCCCCACCTACACGCTCGGCACTCTCACGGCCGCCCAGCTCATGGACACGGTCCGCGAGGAGATCCCCGACCTCGACGCCCGCCTGGCCGAGGGGACCTTCGACCCGCTGCTCGACTGGCTCCGCGCTCACGTGCACCGCCACGGCCGCAAGTGTACGGCCCCGCAGCTGCTGGAGCGCATCACCGGCCGGGCACTGTCGGCCACCCCCTGGCTCCAGTATGCCCGAGACAAGTTCGGCGCGCTCTACGACCTTGACGAGCGCGCGTAGACGCGGCATTCACTGCGCATCCGACGTCGCCTCCTGCTTCGTGAGCCGCGATCCGTCGCGCGCAAGCCGCCCCCGGTCCAGGAGGTGCCGGAGGCACCGGCGCGCGTCGGCTGTGTCGAGGCCCTCCCGCTCGGCCACCCGGAAGAAGGTCCGGAACGTGAACGATGAGGGAAGGGCCCGGTGCAGCCCCGTGGCGGCGGAGGGGGCCTCCGGCGCCGGGGCGGCGTCGCTCTCCTCTTCGTCCAGGGTCGCGAGCAACGTGTCGGCGAGATGGGCGTGAGTGACCTTCTTCCGGAGCGCCTGATTCTCTTCCAGAAGGTGCTCCCGGTCCGACTCCAGTTCCGAGACGCGGGCGCGCAGCCGCCGGACCATGGCCTCCAGCTCTTTGATACGCTCGGTAAGTTCGGTTCGGGACCGTGTCGTGGAGGAGTCGCGGGCCGTGTCGGTCATGGTCTCCAGAGATGGTGTCCAGTGGAGAGAAAAGGACGACGCACTGCTCGGGACCCTACTGATACGTGAGTGGGGTTCTAAAGACGATTCCCGTCTGGTGGCATGCTACGGTCCCCCCAAAACGGAGAATGTGGTTTGCCTCCCTGTGCACGGTTCAGTAAAGCAGCCAGCCTCGGCTTTTTCTGCGCTTTAAGTTTACAAAAGAGCGCAACGTTAGAGGGGTGTCTGTGTTGCGCTCATCCCCCGCCCTTACAAGACATCGGTAGTTTTGGATAACCTCCGCCTCACCGATTCTCCAGCCGGCGGCCCGGGGCGGGACGCCCCCCACATATACCGCCGCCCCGAGGCCAAGGGGCCCCAGGGCGCCGACCGCATCGTCACGGGATGCTCCAGACGCTACCGTCTGAACTCAAAACCGTCTAGTGCAGCGTCAGCCGTCATTATGCAGGTAAGCGCGATCTCAAAACCAAAACGGGCACGTCATTTCGAGCGGAGTCGAGAAATCTTCCTGACCTAGCCGCTTACTTCTGGGAGGCTTCTCGGCGTTGCTCGAAGCGACCTGCCTATGGT
>JAZKTD010000399.1:0-2948 GCA_036625705.1 Salinivenus sp. | reverse complement strand
TCCATGGCGGTCGCAGTCATCTCCGCGATGGCGGAAGAGATCGAGCTCTACCTGGACACCTGCCGCGTCGACGCCACGCGGGACCGGGCCGGGCTTCGTCTCCACGAAGCCCGCTACCACGGCCACGAGTTGGTGCTGGTCAAAGCGGGCGTCGGCAAAGTCAACGCCGCCCTCTGCACCCAGCTCCTGATCGACCACTACGCCCTCGACGCGGTCGTCTGTACCGGGTCGGCCGGGGCGCTCCACGACGAGCTCGCCATCGGCGACATCGTAGTGGCGGAGGACTGCGTGCAGCACGACGTCCACGTCGAATTTCTGGGCCTGGAGCGGGGGGCGATTCCGTTTTCGGACCTTCGCTTCTTCTCGGCGGCCGAGCCCCTGGTGCGACGGGCCCAGTCCGTGTCCCTCGACGACCACACCGTCCACACCGGGCGCGTCTGCACCGGGGATACCTTCATCCAGGACGAGGCCGCCCGCCGGCAGATCCACGAGGAGCTCGGGGGAGACTGTGTGGAGATGGAAGGGGCGGCGGTCGGCCAGGTGTGCACCCTCAACGACATCCCCTTTCTGCTGGTGCGGGCCATCTCGGACCGGGCCGACGGGACCTCCGGCGTCGATTTCCAGTCGTTTCTCGAGGCGGCGGCACAGTCCTCCGCCCAAATCGTGCTTCGCCTTCTGGCCGCCTTCGAGTCCGAATCGCTGCGGTCCCGGTCGTAGGTCTCGAGGCAGGGGGACGAGCGGTCCCGCTCGTGCAACAGACGCCGCGCTCAGGAATTCATAACGCAGAGAGTACTTCCACGGCATCCCTACCACTGGACACTGAGCCAGTCATGATCGACTGCTACGCCGTTTTGGGGGTGGGTCGAGACGCCAGCCAGGAAGAGATCAAAGAAGCCTACCGGGAGCGCGTGCTCGAGTGCCACCCCGACCGGGCGGCGGACGGGGAGGAAGCAGCGGCGAAAGAGGAATTTCTCCGGGTCCGGAAGGCGTTCGAGCTCCTCAGCGACCCGCAGAGGCGGGCCGCCTACGACGCCCCGGGCGGAGAGGAGACGACCGACGAGGGCACGGACGAGAAAAATGGGCGCCGTCGGTCCTACAAAGATGCCTGGCGGCAGTCCCGCGGCGAGACCGTGACCGTGAGCCGCGCCATCCTCAGCGAAGTGCGGGGCCTGTCGTCCGACTACAAGATCATCGAGGGCCGCACGTCGTACACCGTGCCGGTCTGCTCGCTGGTCGGGCTGAGTGTGTTTCTCTACGAGCCCAGTGCCATCTACGCCACGGAGGTCTTCCTGGTCGACCTCATCCTGTGTACGGCCCTCGGGGGCATCTACGGCCTCATCATCGGGTACGCCTGGGGGTACGCGGATCTGTTCGTCCAGCGGGTGAGAGACCGTTCCTGAGTCCGGGTCCTCCGATCCGCCCGAGCCCAGACTCGATCATCGGGCGAGCCTCTCACTTCTCCAGTCAACGCTGACTTTCATGCCGTCCCTTCGCTTTTGGTGGCTGCCCCTCGTCCTCTGCGCGGGGCTGCTGGTCGTCGGGTGCCGGGACGTGCCGGCCCAGGACTCCGGAGGGGTGCTTCCGCCCGAGCAGGCCGCGTACGACGTTACCTACTACGACCTGGCTGTCACCGTCCACCCGGCCCAGCAGCGCCTGCGTGGTCACGTCACGGTGGAGGCCGACGTCACGGACTCGCTCCGCGCGTTCGTCCTCAACCTTGACCGGCGGCTGGAAGTGACGGATGCCCGGTTGGCCGGGCCCTCGGGGCGGTCGCTCCCGGTCGAGCGGCGCGCGGGCGGCAACGAGCGCTGGATGGCCCTGCCGGACCCGCGAGCCCCGGGCGACGACATTCGGGTCCGCGTGGCCTACGAGGGTCGCCCCCGCGAGGCCCCGAACCCGCCCTGGAAGGGGGGCCTGACCTGGGCCCGCACCCCGGCGGGCGCGCCCTGGGTGGCGACCTCCGGCCAGACCGCCGGCGCGGACCTCTGGTGGCCGGTCAAGGACCATCCCGGCGACGAGCCGGACTCGATGGACATCGCTCTCACCGTGCCCGACACGCTCGTCGCCGCCTCGAACGGTGTGCTCCGGGCGGTCGACGCCGCGACCGACAGCACCGAGACGTACCGCTGGCACGTGTCCACGTCCATCAATCCGTACGCGGTCACGATGAACGTGGCCCCCTACGCGGCCCTGGACACGACCTACGCCAGTACCGCGGGGACCCGCGTCCCGGTCACCTTTTACGCGCTGCCGTCGGACACGGCCCGGGCCCGCGCCGCCCTGCCGGGCTTCCTCGATCAGGTGCGCTTCCTGGAGGAGACGCTGGGCCCGTACCCGTTCCGCACCGACAAGTACGGGGTGGCGCAGGCCCCCTTCCTCGGGATGGAGCACCAGACCCTCATCGCCTACGGCCACGACTTTCGCGACGGCGGCCTGGGCTACGACGCCCCGTTCGACGCCCTGCACTTCCACGAGCTGGCGCACGAGTGGTACGGCAACTGCCTGACGGTGCGGGACTGGAAAGACTTTTGGATCCACGAGGGAACGGCCACCTACCTGGAGGCTCTCTACGAAGAGGCGCTGCGGGGACCGGCGGCCTACCACGAGCGCGTCGACTACTTCCGCCGGCAGGTCACCGGCCGCACGCCCATCGCTCGCCGGTCTCCCACCTCGGCGCAGAGCATCTACGGCCGTGAGGTCTACTTCAAGGGCGCCCTCGTGCTCCACACCCTCCGCTCGATGATCGGGCGGGAGGCCACCGAGGCTCTCCTTCGCCGGTTCGTGGATCCGCCGGACCGCCCGTCGGGATCAGCCTGTCGACACGTCGACACCGAGGCCTTCCTGCAGGCGGCCGAGGCCCGTACCGGACGCCCCCTCGACGCGTTTGCGAGCACGTACCTGTATCAGTCCGCCCTCCCGCGGCTCGACAGCACACGGACCGACGGCCG
>JAZKTD010000398.1:0-2953 GCA_036625705.1 Salinivenus sp. | reverse complement strand
GTGCGCCGAGAGCGTAGCGACCACGTACTCCTGGGGCGGCCTCCTTCCTCTTCCGACAAGAATGCGCTTCACGTCGGTGCCCTCAGCCGCGGAGGGGTCGCCGGAGCCCTGGTGTAGGTTCTGTTTCCGGGCCGAGATGTACGGGCAGTTCTCCGCCGCATCGTCGTGGACGGGCCGGCGTGCTCAGGCGTCTCCGTACTTCAGCGTCAGGTGGGCCTGTCCGGCGTGATAGGCCGTATGGGTGAGGATGCGAGCGAGGGCCTCCTGGAGCGGCAACGTCCCGAAGTCGGCCGTGACCTCGCGGGTCCAGTCCGCCTCGTCCTGCGCCGCGATGGCGGCCCGCAGTTCGCGGCCGCTCCGATCGAGCAATGTGCGCACCTCCTCGGCCGACCCGACGTCCTGACGCCGTCCGGCATTGGGGCCAATCGTGGTGGCCTTCACGTCGAGGTCGCGCCCAAAGACGTTCTTGGCGAAAAGGAGCTCGACCTCGCCGATGTGCCGGAGCATCCACCCAAGCGTGTTTGCCTCCGGATGCAGGCGGCGCGGCAGGTCCTCGTTGGCTACGTCATCGAGCCACGTGGTGAGGCGCGTGCGCCCCTGGTCGAAAAGGGCAACGTAGCGATCGGTCAGCGATTGGGACATAGCAGAAAAGCAGTCGGGAAGGAGAACACAACCCCAATGATGCGGCCACACCCGCCGCGACGGGGCGTCCAGCGTTGGACGTAGAAGATTACTCGTCCGCCCCGATCACGTCAAGCTGCACCTTTGCATCTCCAGGAAGGGCACAGACCCCGACGGTCGTCCGCGGGGGATATTCTTCACCGAATCGGTCCCGATACACCGCATCGACTGCGGCCTTGTCGTCGATGTCCGTCAGCTGCACCTCCACCTTCATCACGTCGGTGAGCTCAGCCCCCTGCTCAGCCAGCATGTCTTCGAGCTGGTCAAGGCAGCGCGCCGTCTGCTCCTCGACGGAGAGGGCGGAGGGCTTCTCAGTGTCGGGCACAATCCCTTCGAGGAAGACGAGATCAGAGGACCCGGTGCGCTTTCCGAAGGCCCCGACGTGGTCGACCCCCTCACGCTGGCGTTTGCTCTCTGTGCTGGGGCGTGCCGTCTGGGACGGACGCGACTCGCGTTCGGGTTGCTCCGCCTGGACGTCTGTCATTGTCGTGCTCATGTGATTCGCTCTGGTTGCTGAGAGAAAATCGTGGGTAGGAACCGGCTCGGCACGAGGGCTAACAGCAGCCCGACCCGGGCGTGCAGCATCCGCCCTGCGGCGCATCGCCCGAGGCACTGTCCCCCGTTGAAATCATGACCGAGCCAAGGCGGCGAGCGGTCTGTTGCGAGCCGCACTCGGGGCACGTCGCGCCGAGACCCTCTTCGTACTCGGCGACGGTCCCCTCCAGTGCAAAGTCGTTCCCGCAGTCGGTACAGCGGTATTCGTAGGTGGGCATGAAGTGTCAGTACGTTGGTGTGGAGATTACGCAGAAGGAGTCGCCGCGGCAGCATCGGTGGCGGCTTCGTCCCGGGAATGGGCGGCGGCCGTCGGCACCATGAGGACGGGCCGCCGGGCGCGTTTGACGAGGGCATCGGCCGTGCTCCCGACCACCTGTTCTTCGAGGTAGCCGCGGCCGTGCTTGCCGACGATCAGGACGGTGCTGTCTTCCGCCTCGGCCACGTCCGCGATGGCCTTCGAAGCCGCACGGTTCTCCGCCACCCGAACGGTCACCGGGCAGGCGGCCCGGTCGGCCAGCGCTTCCAGCTCTTCCCGAACCGCCTCGTCGGGGGCGTCGCTGTCGTGGGTGTCGCGCACCGTCATGAAGACGGCCGACTCGGCCTGTTCGGTGAGATCCAGGGCCGCTTCTTCGGCCTCCTCCGCCGACTCGGACAGGTCGGTCGCCAGGAGCGGGCGCCGGAATTTCTCGTCGCAGACGCCTGCACACCGGGCATTCCCGTCACCCTCGGCCGGTTCGATGCGGTCGAGCAGCACCGGAATCGTCGTCGTGCGCATTACCTCGGTGGCCGTCGAGCCGAGAAGCAGGCGCTGAAGCAGGTTGTGTCCACGGGAGGCCAGCAGGATCAGGTCGGCGGCCTCCTCCTCGGCGTAGTCTACGATCCGACGGGCCGACTGTCCGGTCTCCAGCTGCGTGTGAACCGTGAAGCCCTCCTCCCGCAGTTGGTCGGCGTACGACGTTAGCATGTCTTCGTACATCTTCCGATGCTCCACGGGCGGACGGCGCCCGTAATGCATCTCCAGCACGTGCATCAGCGTGACGGTCTCCATCCCGACCGACCGGAGCTCGGCCAAGCACTCCAGCAGCGGCTCGGTGGCCGGGGAGAAGTCGACGGCGGCGACAACATGATTGACATCAAACATAGGCAGGTGGGCAAATTGGACGAGTGGAGCGAAACGGGAACGCTACATCCGCGACGTTGCCCCCTCGACGTAGAGCGACGACCACAGCCACAGCCGGTCGAGCCCCACACGCAGCGGCGTGTCGCTGAGCGAGACGAAGCTTCTATGCACGTACACCGTGAGGCCCTGCCGCTCCGTCTCGACGTAGGCCTCGGGGTCGGCCGGCGGCTCGGTGCCGACGACAGCCAGATCCACGCGTCCCCCGCAGCACCCGTGACGTGGGCTCGGGCGGATCGTGAGTACGCCGCCGTGCTCGCGAGCGTAGTCCGCCGCCTCTTCGTCGATCGCTACGTCCAGCTGGGGTTCGGTCGTGGGCATTTTATCGATGTAAAGCTATTTTACTCAGAGCCCGATCAATTCACGTGGTACCAATGGGCACGTCTTTTCCCGTGGGCTCAACTAACTCTCGTGACTTGAAGACTCTCGGCCTTGTGAAGCGTCCATTTTGACAGCCCCAAAATGGACAAAAAGGGCTCGGCTGTCAGAAAATGATCTGACGCCTGCGCTTGCTGCACTGAAATTTATCAAACTCGCTCG
>JAZKTD010000037.1:0-18011 GCA_036625705.1 Salinivenus sp. | reverse complement strand
CTGCGCAGGCCGATAGCATCCAGACCCTTCCGGGGTTCGAGGTCCAGAAGGTGTACGACGTGCCGAACGACGAGCAGGGGTCCTGGGTCAAGCTGACGGTGGGTCCCGAGGGGCACCTCATTGCCTCCGATCAAGGCGAGGAGGGGCTCTTCCGCGTCCGCATCGGTGGGGCCGTCGACAGCCCCGAGGTGGACGTGGAAGAGTTTGTGCTCCCGGCGTCGGGGGCGCAGGGTCTCGAATGGGCGTTCGGGCACCTCTACACGAACGTAAATGGGAGGGGGCTCTATCGGCTGCGGAACCAGAGATCCCAACTTGAGGGCCGGTTCGACGTCATGGAGTACCTGGGCGGCCCCCGGGGCGAGGGGGAGCACGGGAATCACTCCGTCATCCCGACCGAGGACGGGGAGGGGCTATACGTGGTCAACGGGAACCACACGCCTCCACCGGATTCTCTGTCCAGTCGCGTTGCGAGTTGGGAGGCGGACCTTTTACTTCCCCGGAATTGGGATCCGCGGGGCCATGCGCGGGGCATCGAGGCCCCGGGGGGGTACATTGCCCGCATTGGGCCCGAGGCCACCGAGTGGGAGATCATCAGCATCGGGATGCGCAACACCTACGATATCGCCCAGAACCAGCACGGCGACGTGTTTGCCTACGACGCCGACATGGAGTGGGACATGGGCCTGCCCTGGTACCGCCCCACCCGGCTCACGCACGCCGTTAGCGGAAGCGATCAGGGCTGGCGCAGCGGGAGCGGGAAATGGGAGCCGTACTACGAGGATAGTCTTCCCCCGGTCCACAATGTCGGGCCGGGCTCGCCCACGGGCCTCCTGTTCGGTACCGGTGCCGAATTCCCGGCGCGGTACCAGCGGGCCCTGTTTGGGCTCGACTGGACGTTCGGGACCATTTACGCCTTTCACATGACTCCGGACGGGGCGAGCTACCGCGTCGAGGAGACCGAGGAGTTTGTTCGGGGCTCGCCGCTGCCCCTTACCGACGCGGTGGTCGGAAGTGACGGCCACCTCTACTTCACCGTCGGCGGCCGGGGCAAGGAGAGCGCGTTGTACCGGGTCGTCTACACGGGCGACCAGTCCACGACCCCGGCCGATCCCGTCGACAACCCGCAGGCTCGACAGGCCCGCGAGACGCGACATCGGCTGGAGGCCTTCCACGGAGAGGAGGACCCGCAGGCCGTGGACGCGGCCTGGCCGTATCTCGCCGACGAGGATCGATTCATCCGCCACGCCGCGCGGGTGGCTGTCGAGTGGCAGCCCGTCGACACGTGGGCCGAGCGGGCACTGAGCGAGGATCGGCCGCAGGCCCGCATCACCGCCCTGACGGCGCTCGCTAGGGTCGGGTCCGAATCGTACCGGGACGACGCCACGGAATCACTGCTGGACCTGAATCTGTCCGCCCTCAACGCGGACCAGAAGCTCGGCTACCTCCGGGCGATGTCCCTTGTCTTCCAACGCCTGGGAGATCCCAGCGAGCAGCAGCGGGCAGAGACTACCGATCGGCTGATTCAACTCCTACCCCGAGAGGATGAGCGAGTCAATGTCGAGCTCGTGCGCCTGCTGGTGTATCTGGATGACCCGCGCGTTGTCGACGAGGCCCTCGCGCTGGTGCAGCGCGACACGCCGCCGGACGTTCCGAACTGGGACGAGGACCTGCTTGCGCGGAGCGAGCGCTACGGAGGGACCATCATGGAGATGCTCGAGAATCCCCCGCCGACCCAGAAGCTGCGGTACGCCTACCTGCTCCGCAATATGCACAACGGATGGACGATCGAGCAGCGCCGCGAATACTTTTCCTTCATCAACGAGGCCGCCGAAAAGGCGGGTGGGGCGAGCTACACCGGCTACCTGGAGCGGATGCGGAGCGATGCCCTGAGAAACGCCTCCGAGGAAGAGATCGCGGCGGTCTCCGACCTGACGAACGTGAGCCTAAAGCGGGAGCCCGACTTCGAAATTAATCCACCCGAGGGGCCGGGTCGCGAATGGGGGCTGGACCAGGCCGTCGCGGCGGTCGAGGATCGGCTCGAGCAGCAGAACTTCGAGCAGGGGCGCAGTCTCTTCCACGCGATCGGGTGTGCCTCCTGCCACCGCTTCGGCGGATACGGGGGCAACATCGGCCCGGACCTCAGCAACGTCGGGGATCGGTTTGGGGTGGAGGGGATCCTCGAGGAGATTGTTCACCCCGATCGCGTCATCTCGGACCAGTTCAGTAGCTCCGAGGTCGTCCTCGACAACGGGGACACGATCACGGGGCTGGTGCGAGAGGACCGGGACAGCGTGAGGGTGTATCCGAGAGATCCGGACGCCAGCGCCTCGGTCGTGCCGCACGACAGCGTCCGGACGATCAGCCAGGTCGACGAATCGCAGATGCCGGCGGGGCTCATCAACTCGCTCAACCCCGGAGAGCTACGGGATCTGATGGCGTACATGGTCTCGGGCGGAAAACCGGACCACGAGCTCTACGTCCCCGAGGAGGACAGCACAGGTGAAGGGGACGACGCGGCTACGAGCGCCGAGGACGGCCGGGAGGGCGAATAGTAGCCCCTCGGACTTGTATTCCTCTTGGGTAGTGCTTAACTATCCCTGCATTTTCCTCAGGCCCGAACGTTACAACCCTATAATTTGATGGAGTCAGACGCGCCCACATTCGCCACCCCGGCGGACGGGGAGTTTCCGTCCCGGTCCGATATTCCGTCCTTCAACGAAGAGATGGTTCGGAGTGAACTGGAGGAAATCGTCGGGGCCGATCACGTCTCGACCAAGGAATCCGATCGGCTCGTCTATTCCTGCGACTGGTTCTGGCTCCCGCAGATGTGGCTCGACCGGGGGGAGCGAATGCCGGCGCCGGACTACGTGGTCCACCCCGGCTCGCCGGCAGAGATCGCCGAGGTAATGCGCATCGCCAACAAGTACGACATTCCGGTGGTGCCCTGGGGTGGAGGGTCCGGCTCGCAGGGCGGCGCGCTGCCGATCTACGGCGGGATTCTGCTCGACGTCAAGCGGTTGAACGAGATCATCGAGATCGACGAGACCTCCCTGACCGTAACGGCAGAGGCGGGAATTAACGGGAGTCAGCTTGAGTGGGCGCTCAACGAAAAGGGCCTCACCCTGCCGCACTACCCGGCATCGGCCAACTGTGCCACCCTGGGGGGGTATCTGGCCCCGCGAGGATCCGGCACCGTCAGCACGAAATACGGTAAGGCCGAGGACCTCGTCCTGAACATGGAGGTGGTGCTGCCCAACGGCCGCACCATCCGCACTCCGAACGTGCCCGACCATGCGGCCGGGCCGGACTTCATGGGGCTCTTTCTGGGGTCGGAGGGCACATTGGGGACTATCACAAAGGCGACGATGCAGGTCGAGTACCTGCCGGAGACCCGCCTCTTCCGCGCGCTCCTGTTCGACGACCTGTCCGACGCTATCGAGGCCGGGCGGCGCGTCATGACCCAGCGGCTGGACCCCACCGTCATCCGGTTGTACGACCCGACCGAAACCAAGGAGCGGGTCAAGGACATCCTGGGCGAGGAGCTCGAGGGGGCCTACATGGTCGTGGGCTTCGACGGGGACGAGGACCTGGCGTCGCTGCAGGAGAAGAAGGCCATGGAGATCTTCAAGGACCTTGGCGCGCGTGATCTGGGGCGGGAGCCGGGTGAGAAGTGGTGGGAGCGGCGCTACGATTTCTACTATCCCCCCCAAAATCTAAAATTTCCCTGGATGTACGGGACGACCGAGACGGTCTCCACCTACAGCGACTGTGAGAAAATCTACCGCGAGCAGAAGCAGGCCGTCGAGGAAGGGTACCCCGAGTGGGACATCCGCTACATCGCGCACTTCTCGCACTGGTTTCACTGGGGGACGGGTATGTACTCGCGGTTTGTGATCGAGGACCCGCCCGAGGACCCCGAGGAGGCCGTCCGCCTCCACAACCGCGTCTGGAATACGGCGACCACGGCGGTCATGGAGAACGACGGGATGGTCAACGAGCACCACGGCGTGGGGCTGAAGCTCGCGCGGTTCATGCGGCGCCAGTACGGGTCCGCCTGGCCGTTTCTGGAGACCCTCAAGGAGGCCATCGACCCCGAGGGCATCATGAACCCGGGGAAGGTCGGCTTTGGCCGGTAGTCTCCATCGACGGGCACGTTCTTCTCGAGTTTTATCGGCGCCACAATCATGATTGAAAACGTAATTGATACGACGGAATACTGCCGGCACTGCCTCATGTGTCGGCACGTTGCGCCCGTCGGCAACGTCACCAGTCGGGAGACGGTGACTCCTCACGGAGTGGCCCAGCTCGTTGCGTCCCAGCGCCGAGACATGATCGAGTGGGACGGCGACATGGTCGACGCGCTCTACCAATTTTCGGACAACGGCAACTCTCGGGCCCACTGCATCACCAGCCAGCCCCTCGGGGCGGCTGTTGCCGCCGCCCGGGCCGAGGTCGTGGAGCGGGAGAAGGCGCCCGAGGTCGTGTACGAGCTCGACGAGAAGTTTCGGCGCTGGGAGAATCCCTACGAGTCTGTCGCCCCTGACCCGCCCACCGGGCGGGCCGAGGTAGCTCTCTTCGTAGGGGACGAGGCCACGCACCTCCATCCCTCGACGCTTGAGGCGGCCCTGTCCCTGTTGGACGACATCGGCGTCGATCCGGTGTTGGTCGGACGCGGCCGCAACAACGGGTTTCTGGCCAGCTCCCTCGGGCTGAGGGAGCAGGCCCGGGACCTGGCGCGGGCAACCCTGAGCGAGGTTGAGGAGCACGGGGCGACGACCCTGGTGGTCCTGTCCCCGGGGGACTACTTCGCGTTCGGTCAGATGTACGAAGAACGTCTCGGTGTGCCGCTCCCCGAGGCGGTTGACCTGGTCGAACTCACCCAGCTTCTCGCCCGGGAATGGGACGGGGCCGTGGATTCCCTGAACGGCGAGGACGGGTCGTATGCCTACGTGGATCCCACGCACGCAGTCCGGGTGCCCTCCCACTTCGGGCCGGCTCGGCGCCTGGCCGAGACGGTCTTCGCCGGGCAGAGCCGGGTGAAGCTCTTCCGACGGGAGGAACGGGCCTATCCGAGTGGGAACCTCGCGCTACAATTCACCCATCCGGGCCTGGCCGACCGGCTCACGAAGAGCCGTCTGGAGGACGCCCGGGAGGCGGCCGCACGACAGGTGACGACGGTTGATGCCGGCAGCCTCTACCATCTCAAGCAGCACGCGTCCTCCTTCGACGTGGCGGTCGAAGGCCTCCTCGAGGCCGCCGCCGAGCGAGCATAGGGGGACGTCCCGTTTCGACTCAATCCTTCAAGAAGCCACCCAGGGACGCAATTATGCACTTGTCAATGCACAACTGGATGCGCGCCGAGCCGATCGAACTGACGATTCGGCGACTGGCCAAATTTGACTACGAAAGCATCGAAATCGGGGGGGAACCGGAGCAGTACGATACGGGGGAGGTGCGCGACCTCCTCGACGAGCACGGAATCGAGTGCTGGGGCGCCGTAACGCTCATGCTCGAAGACCGCAACCTCGTTGCCGGGGATCCGGCACAGCGGGAGGCCTCCGTGCAGTACGTCAAGGACTGCGTGACCATGGTCAAGGAACTGGACGGGCAGGTTCTGGACGTCGTACCGGGCACGGTCGGGAAGATCGAACCCGACGCCTCCCCCGAAGAGGAGTGGGAATGGGCGGTTGAGGGCATGAAAGAGATCTACGACCACGCCCAGAAGGAGGGGGTCCGGATCGCCATCGAGCCCATCAACCGCTTCGAAACGTACTTCATCACCCGGGGCGAGCAGGCTCTCGAGCTGGCCAAGCAAACAGGGCCGGACTGCGGTGTGGCCCTCGACACCTTCCACATGAACATCGAGGAGCAGGAGCCCTACCAGGCCATCCGCGACGTCGGCGATCGGCTCTACGACTTCCACGTGGCGGACTCGAACCGCATGCCCTGCGGGCACGGACACTGGGACTGGCTCAAGGTGATCGGGACGCTCCGGACGGTCGGCTACGACGGGGCGCTGACGACCGAGTTCGTGGCCCCGATCGACCGCACGCCGGTCGACCCCTATCCGGAGGCCACCGAGACGGAAGCGGTCGAGATTACGGAGGAACAGAAAAAGTTCATTGAGGACCACGGCAGCGGCCTGCTGAGCGAGCAATTCTACAGCTGGCTGGTCGAGGAGAACGCCGAGACACTGCTCCCGCTCATTCAGACCACCAAGTAACCGGAGGTTCCCGATGAGCAAGACTGTTCTGGTAGTCGGCACGCTGGACACGAAGGGGCCGGAGTTTGCCTATCTCCGCGATCGGATCGAGGAGCTCGGCCTCGACACGATTGTGGCCGACGTAGGGATTCTGGAGGAACCGCTGGAGATCACCCCTGACATCGACCACGCCGAGGTGGCCCGGTACGGGGACACGACGATCGAGGCTCTGCAGACCGCCGGGAGCCGGGGCAAGGCCGTGGAAGGGATGCGGAAAGCGGTGAAGCAGCTCACCCTTGAGCTGTATCGGGAGGGCCGCATCGACGGGGCCGTGAGTATGGGCGGGGCCGAGGGGGCCGTCATGGGGGCCGCGGCCCTGATGCAGCTACCGGTCGGCATGCCGAAGGTGGTTATCTCCCCAATCGCGTCCGGCAAGCACTACTTCGACCCGCTCGTGGGGACCAGCGACATGATGGTCGTCCACTCGGTGGTCGACATCCTCGGCCTGAATCCGATTGCCCGCACGGTCTTCGACAACGTAGCGGCTGCCCTCAAGGGCATGGTCGAGCACGGGCGCGAGCAGCTGCCCGACCCCGAGGACGAGTACGTCGCCGTCACGATGCTCGGCAACACGACCGAGGCGGTGATGGCCCTGAAGGACCGGCTGGCCGAGGCTGGCTACGAGGCCGTCATCTTTCACTCCAACGGCGTGGGCGGCCCGGCCATGGAGGAGCTGGCGGAGGCCGGCCAGTTCGTCGGTGTCATCGACTACACGACCAATGAGGTTAACGACCCCCTCGTCGGGGGCATCCACGACGGCGGGCCCGACCGGCTGCGACGCATCGGAGAGCTCGGCCTACCGCAGGTCGTCGTGCCCGGCTGTATCGACTTCAGCGTCTTCCACGCCGGGGCCATTCCTCAAGAGCTTCGGGACCGGCCGGTGTACGACCACAACCCGGAGTACACCCTCGTGCGCACCTCCCACGACGAAATGATTCAGCTGGGCGACATCTTCGCCGATCGGCTGGGGGAGGCGGAGGGCCCCCTTCACGTGGCCGTCCCGACCGAGGGGCTGTCCATTCCGAACGAACCAGAGGGTGCCTTCTGGGACCCGGAGGCCGACGCCGCCTTCCTGGAACGACTGCGGGAGCAGCTGCGGTCGGACATCCCGATCACCACGCACGCCAACCACGTTAACGACCCCGCCTTCGGAGAGGGGGTCGCCGAACTTTTCATCGATGTCATGAAGAAAGACACAGAGGTTCCATCATGAGCACCAACGGCAAGCAAAACACTGAGCAGGAGTACGGAAAGCCCCTCGACGAAATCGAACCGATCACGAGCGGAGACGAGGACTTCCGGGAGAAGTTTGTGTCCTGGAAGCTGCCGGACCTGACGATGACCGACATCGAGGAGTACCTGAAGGAAAAGGACACGGTGCTCGTCCCGATGGCGAGCACCGAGCAGCACGGCTCGCACCTGCCGCTCGACACGGACACAATTACGGCGCTGGAGGTGTCGCGCCGGGTGGCGAAGAAGATCGGCGTGTTGTACACGCGGCCCGTCTGGATGGGGTACTCGCCTCACCATATGCACGACCCTGAGGAGGGGCGCGGTACGATTACGATCCGGAGCTCGACGCTGCGGAACGTGCTCTACGACATTGGCCGCAGCCTCATCCACCACGGCTTCAACCGGATTATCTTCGTTAACGGGCATGGTTCGAACGTGAAGGTCATTGATCCCCTGCTCCGGGAGCTCCGCTACGATACGGGAGCCTTGATCAGCCTTGTGAAGCCCTACATGGAGAACTACACGGGAATCTTGGAGGGGCTCATGGAAAACCCGCCTGAGGAGACTCCTGGCTGGCACGCGAGCGAGTTGGAGACGTCTCAGGACATGGCGTGGAACGAGGACTTCGTACGAATGGAGCGAGCCGAGTTTACTGAGACGAGCATTCCCGACTTTTTGCCTGACTCCTTTGGGAAAAAAGATGGGCTGCCGAACGTGGAGTTTGAGGGATACAAGTACTTTAGCTTTCCTATGGAGCACCACGAGTTTACTGAAACGGGTGTTATCGGTAACCCCATGCGGGCTACGGCAGAAAAAGGAGATGAGGCCTTCCGCCGGTTGTCCACTCACGTCGGGAAAGGCATTCTAGAGTTGATGAAGCAGCCTGTGGAGGTGCACACCCGCGAGTTTGAGGACCGCGTTTAGCGGTCTCTACCGATGTAAATGCCTCTTAATCATCCGTCTTGAGGATATTTTTCCGCGACGAGACTACGGGCTGATCGGGGAGAAATGCTCTGGAGGATAATCGATTCCTCAGCCGGCGGGGGCCTACCAACACGCCGCAGGACGGAAAGGGACTTGAATTGAGCTGCTCTGGAGACGAACAGCGCCTGAGATTGGCTCGTGGATCGCTGAGGCTGAGACGCTTCCCGACCCTGTGAAGCGTCTTCGACAGGCGATCCAAGCGTTACCAATCAGGAGAGAAGGCACTCCTTGATCGGCTGCGTATCCCCCGAGAACATCTTAGCCATACCCTCGGTATCCTCAAATCAAAACCTCGGATCACCGTTGCTAGTTAGCCGAAGTTGGTCACTCAACTGGTCCAAAAATTTGGGTATTCATTCCCAACAACTATGGCAGACCGAACCAACGAATATCTAGGTGATGCAATTAGTATTTCTCGACGTGACTTTCTCCAACATCTCGGAGTGTTCGGGATACTGGGACTCGGGGCTTCGACACTCACTGCCGCCAGCGGCTCTGGTGATTGGAACAGACCGCCCCCGTCGGCAGATGCCGTAGGCAGCGTTTCTGAACGCGACCAGTTGGGCACAGGTGGTGATGTCGCTAGGACTGTGACTCTTCATCCGGAGGGAAATCAAATGAAATATAAAGAGACGGAGTTCAGCGTTCGTCCCGGTGAGGAGGTGAAGATTGTCTTTGAGAACACCGCGACCACTTCGTCTATGAAGCACAACATCGTGGTTTTGAACGGGCCTCCCGAGCAGAGCAACTTCAGGAAGGTTGGTCAGGCTGGTATGAATGCGGGTTCGTCCAACGAATATGTTCCGGATAGCATGGATCTGGTCCTTGCACACACCCCGATTGCAGAGCCAGGCGAGACTGTATCCGTGACCTTCAATGTTCCCTCGAAGCCCGGAGACTATGGATATGTGTGCACCTTTCCGGGGCATTGGACTATGATGAACGGGACGATGCACGTGACGGAGTGAGTTCACGACCGGAAACTGGAGTTGACCCGATAAAGTGGGCGGTCGATGGCTTTCACGCCGTGACGAATGATCGGTGTTGTTCTTCGCACATTACGGGCGACTGGTACCACTGAGGGACGCACTCCCGCGTCCTTACACCGCTGCCCGAAGGCAATTGCTGTGTCCTGACAGCCCGACGAACGCGTTCGTCTTGATCAGAGTGGTGAATCGTCTCCTTCGAGTTCCGCTGATGAGCAGCCATGTCGAGCGCCTCGACCACAAACTCCGTGCGCAAGTGGCCCATCATGGCCCAGCCTTGGGCTCGCCTGCTGAAGGCGTCAAGCACGACTGCCAAAAGGCCCAACCCGGGTCGGCACGTAGGTGATGTCTGCTATCCATAGCTTGTCGGGCTCAGAGGCAGTAAAATCGCGATCCACGAGATCAGTAGCAGGTCGCCTACTTTCCTTCTAACGGTCGTAGAGAGCTGTTTTCGGCGGCTTGTGCCTCGTAGGCCGGCCTCTTCCATGAGCCGAGCCATGCGCTTTTTCGCGACGCTGACGGACGTGTCCGTCTATGCCTTCGTCCTGCATAGCGGCGTGGACGCGAGGCGACCCGTACGTGCCTCTCGACCTCTCGTGCATCTGTCTGATTCGTCTGGTCAACATCGCGTCTTTCTGAGTTCGCTTCGAGAGTGGGCGTTTCCGCCATGCGTAGTAGTCACTGGTGGAAACCCCGAGCACACGACACATCGTCACTGATCGAGAATTCGGCCTGGTGCGCGTCTATGAACCGGAAGATTTTGGAGGTACTTTTGGACCTGGCCGTCGCTTCTGCGAGTATATCCCGCTCCTGCTTCAACTCGCGCAGCTTCTTGCGTAAGGCTAGAATTAAAACGGTCTCTGGGCTGGTTTTGTGGGCTATCGGTCCCTTCAAAAGACAGTTTCCGGTGCTTTTCTATCGAGCACGGCCGGTTCTTCAGTAATCCCCCCAAACAGGTTCTTGCTGCATGGAGTCGATACAACAGTGCTTTTCGGTCAATTTCTCATACGACGTCTACTTCACCGAGAACGTCTTTCGGCCAGATAACCCGTTGCTGGCCAATACTATCGACGATGGGTCGGATCTCCTTCCCAAGAAGCTGGTCGCTGTAGTCGACAAGGGCCTGCTCCCCTATCATGAGAACCTCATAAATCAGATCAGCGTATATGCCGAGTCCCACTCGGACGTTCTAACCCTTTCAGTCCCACCGATCGTGGTTCCGGGTGGTGAGGCGGCTAAAAACGACTCTGCTCACGTCGACCGTCTCCATGAGGTCATCTATGAGGCGCAGTTGGACCGGCACGCGTACGTTATGGCCGTGGGTGGTGGCGCGGTATTGGACCTCGCAGGCTACGCGGCCGGGACGGCGCACCGGGGTATCCGGCTCATCCGTGTTCCTACCACTGTTCTCTCGCAGAACGACTCTGGCGTAGGTGTCAAAAACGGAATCAATGCGTTCGGCACCAAGAACTTCCTCGGCACGTTCGAGCCGCCGCACGCTGTTCTGAACGACGTGACCTTTCTCCGGACCCTCGACGATCGTGATTGGCGGGCCGGCATCTCCGAGGCCATCAAGGTGGCGCTGCTCAAAGACGCAGACTTCTACGAGTTTCTCCGGGAGCACGCGTCCGACCTCGCCCCGCCCACACGTGCCCTAGAGGCAATGCGCCACGTCGTCTACCGCTGTGCAGAGCTGCACCTCGACCACATCGCCACCTCTGGAGACCCGTTCGAGAAAGGGAGTTCGCGGCCACTCGACTTCGGTCACTGGGCCGCCCACAAGTTGGAAGAGCTTACCGATTACGATCTCCGACACGGAGAGGCCGTTGCCATCGGCATTGCACTCGACTGCACCTACTCTCACCTGATCGGGCGGCTCTCTAAGAACGCCCTGAAACAAATTCTCGACCTGACGGAGGCACTTGGGTTTGATCTATACGTCCCGGAACTGGAAACACACATCGATGCCTCTGAGCATCCCCGGTGTCTATTTCAGGGACTCGATAGCTTCCGTGAGCACCTTGGAGGCGAGCTCACGATCATGCTGCTCGACGCCATTGGCGACGGCGTCGAGGTGCACTCCGTCGATCGGGACCGCTACCGGGAGGCTATTGTCCTTCTCCGTAAACGCTCCTCTACATCCGAGGCACTCCCTTAGGGTCCCCCAACGCCAGTCGCGTGTTAGAGCGAATCAGGTAGGAAGGAACGGGAGATAGTCGTCAACGAAGACGTGGCGTTCGAGTGGATGAGCCTGTAGGGCGGGCCCGGCCGTCGGAGTCAGCCGGTAGAAAATAGAGTGGCTGCTCCATTCGACTGCTCGTCTGCATCCGCGGTCACTCCGTTTTTCTCGCCACGCGACGGGAATTAGGTTATGTCGAAAAGGTGGGACAGGCCCATCGAGAAGAGAAGCAGAGCGAGGACGAGGAGGCCGTAGAGCCAGCCGGCAAAGCCGGCGGCGAGGGCCGCGTTGAGCGGGATCAGGGCCACCACGCCGGCCTGCACGGCTTCCCGAATAAGCTGGGGGGAAGGCGTCCGGGCGGCCCGCACGAACGGGGGGGCTACCTGCAACGCGAGGAGTGCGACGAACGGCCCCGCCGGCAGCAGGCGATGGTCGGGGCGGAGACTGAGAGCCAGGAGGCCGGCGAGGACCCCCGCGACGAGCACGAGTGCGAGGAGGCCCGTCCGGCGGCTGCCCCCGTGCACCTCGCCCTGGCTTACGCTGGTGATGGCCCCGACGAACGCGACGGGAAGGGCCATCAGGTAGAGATTCGGGCCGATCGCGGCCGGCACGGCACTGACCCCGAGTAGCAGATTGCCGCCCCGGCAGAGGCCCATTGTGAGAGGGCCCAGGACCGGGTGGTGCTTGGCCCACCTGTCGTAGAGCACCGCTCCACCCGCGACGAGGGCCGCGACGAGGGCGCTCACCGGACCCACTAGGGCAGCGGCCGCGACGCCGCCCCCCAGCAGGAGGGCGCCGAACAGGGCCGCCCCCGAGCGGGAGGCGCGGCCGCTGGGGATCGGGCGTTCGGGACGCTCGTCGGCGTCGAGCGGGGCGTCGAAGACGTCGTTCAGCACCACCCCGCCGCCGTAGAGGCCGGCCGTGGACAGGAGCAGGGCGCCGAGGGCGGACAGGGAGAACGGGGCGGCCCACCCTCTCAGGGACAGCGTCGCGCCGGCCACCGCGGCGCCGGCCAGCACGTCGGCCAGCGCCGTGACGATGTTCGCGGGCCGGAGCAACTGGAGGTAGGCCCACGTGTGGGCCCGAATGGAGAGAGGGCTCATCGGAGGGGCGAAGCGAAGTCGAGCATCTGAGTCCGTCGGTCGGCTACCGCGAGGGCGCCTGGGTCATGCTCGGCTCCTCGAAGCGGAAGCGTTCGAGCCGGGGCAGGGGCGCCCCTCGTTCGTCCCCAATCGGACAGGGGCGTCAATCAATGATGAGGCTCTCCTGCCGCCGCTCGTCGGGGTCCCGGACCTCCGGCTCGCGGCCGCCCCGCAGGACGGAGTTGCCGCTGTAGAGTTGGCGCTGGTCGATGGCGGGCGGGTCCAACCAGTCCTCCTCGTCGATCTGCCCGCTCTGGCTGTAGGCGGTGAGTGCGTTTTCGTAGCACACCTTCCGCACGTCCTCTTCCGGAATGCCGCGCTGCAGCATGAGCTTCGCCGTCTTCGGCACCCCCAGTGGATCGCTGACGCCCCAGTCCGCCGCACTGTTGACGAAGATCCGTTCCGTGCCGTACTGGCGCAGGATCTCTACCATCCGCTCGTTGCTCATTTTCGTCTCCGGGTAGATCGTGAAGGCGGTCCAAAAGCCCCGGTCGAGCACCTCCTCCACGGTCTCCTCGTTGTTGTGGTCGATGATGACCCGGGAGGGATCCATATTGTGTTCCTCACAGAGGTCCATGCTTCGGAGGGTCCCCTCCTTCTTATTGCGGTGGGGGGTATGAACCAGTACGAGCATGTCGAGCTCCTTCGCCAGCTCCACCTGCTCGTGGAAGAAGCGGTCCTCGGCCTCGGTCATGTCGTCGTAGCCGATTTCCCCGATGGCCACGACCCCTTCCTTGCAGGCGTAGAGCGGAAGGAGGTCCATCACGTCCTCGGCGAGGGGCACGTTGTTGGCCTCCTTCGAATTGAGGCCGATCGTGCAGTAGTGACGGATCCCGAACTGGCCGGCCCGGAAGCGCTCCCAGCCTACCAGCATGCTATAGTAGTGCTCGAAGGCGCCGATGTCGGTGCGCGGCTGGCCGAGCCAGAAGGCGGGCTCGATGACCGCTACTACCCCGGCGTCCCGCATGGCCTCGTAGTCGTCGGTCGTGCGGGACACCATGTGCACGTGCGGGTCGAGAAACATCATCGGGGCGTCGTCTCGGGTCTTGTCGCTCATTGTGTCATTGCTCATTGAGTATACGGTATTGACGGAGGGGAGAGGCCTGGAAAGACTGTCGAGGCATCTACGACATCGGCTCGAGGCGCTCCTCGCGGAGGTGGGCCCAGGTCAGGGAGCCTGACTCGATTGCCTCCTGCAGCTCCGGCGCTTCGTCCCGCAGGAGGGTTTCGGCCCGGTTGGTCGGACTCTGGGAGAGGGCGAGGGCGGCCGCCTCGCGCACGGCGGGCGGACCCTCCCGGAGCGCGCGCTCCAGGTCGTCGAGGGCCTCGTCTTCGGCGAAGGGGCCCACGAGGCGCCACAGCTCGGGGGGCACCGACCGGTCGGCCGCCCATCGCTCGTGGACGTAGTCGATGAGCATGCGGGCGAGGGTCGGGTTGGCGCGCTCGTCGAGGCGGTAGACCGGGTACAGGGAACTGTCCTCGAAGAGGAGCTTGAGCACCATCTGGTTCCAGGCGGGGTCCTCGAAGTGCTCGGCCGGGTACGGGTTGCGGTGGGCCACCGCCTCCAGCACGGAGGTCATGTTGCTGCGCACCCCCTCGGCGGCCCGGTCGCGGTGGCTCTCGGGATAGGGAAGCAACGGGAGGGCTTGGTAGAGGGCGACCGACTCGCCCACGTCGGCGTGGGTAAACACGCGATCGAGCGTCTCCAGGTACGCCTCGCGGTCCTCGTGCGGAAGACTCAACACGATGAGCGTACGGCCGGCCTGCGTAGCGCTCCACCCGGCCGGCTTCCATCCCGTACGGGCCTCGTCGGCGGCCGCCCGGTCGGCCGCCGACAGCTCCAGCTCGTGCTTGTCGATGTAGCGGGGCACTGCACTGAACGACGTGTAGAAGACGCGCCGCGGGGCCCCCCCGGCAATCTCCGCCCGCTGCTCCCGAAGCCATTCGAGGCCGTCGTCGGAGGCGACCTCTTCGACCCAGCGATTCAGGAGGGCGATGACCTGTGATCGATCCATGGAGGCGTCGGTCTTGTAGAACGGACTGGCGAAAAGAACAAGCAAGTTGTAAACGATACGGGCCGGCGCCGCGAATGATGCCCTCGTTTTTGTGCGGGGTCAGGCCCTCGGGGTCGACCGGATGTCCTCGACCGACTGCTCGGTGAGGTGCGACAGAATCACGTCGTGCACGTCGGTGGCGTGGAGCGTGTTGCCGGGAAGTCCGGTCGACTGGTTGCTGATGAGGAGGGGGCCCTCCTCAGGCGTGCCGGGCAGGCGCCCGTGCGAGCCCTCCACCAGCTTCCCGTTCATCGGGATGACGTCCATCACGTAGCGGAAGCCCAGCTTTTTCTGGAGGAGCCGGGCGGCGGCCCGGAGATTCGGGGCCCGGAGGTCCGGGTCCAGGAACAGCTCGGCGGGGTCGTAGCCGGGCTTGCGGTGGATCTCGACGGTCGGGGCAAAGTCCGGGGCCTGGTCGTCGTCGAGCCAGTAGTAGTAGCTGAACCAGGCATCTGGCTCCGATACCGCGATCAGCTCTCCCGAGTGGGGATGATCGAGGTCGAAGTCCGCCTTGGTGTTGGCGTCGAGTACCTGTGCGACCCCGTCGGTTGAGGCGATCAGGTCCCGGACCGGCCCCACGTTCTCCTCGTCCCGCACGTAAACGTGGGCCACCTGGTGGTCGGCCACCGCGAACGCGTCGGAGGCACCGGGCACTAGCAGCTCGCCGCCCATCTCCTCGCGGACCGTGATGTAGCCCTCCCGGCGCAGGTGGCGGTTGAGCGCCACGGGGCGGTCGGCCTCTCGAATGCCATACTCGGAGAGCAGGATGATCTGGGCCCCGCGGTCCTCATAGAAGGTGATCAGGTCCTGGCAGACCTCGTCGATCTCCCGCAGGTCCGACGCGAGGTCCGGGTTGTGGGGGCCGAGCCGCTGAAGGTTGTAGTCGAGGTGTGGCAGGTAGAGGAGGGTGAGGGTGGGGTCAAACCGGCGCTCGGTCATCTTGGCCGACCCGGCGACCCACTGGCTCGACGTAATGGACGAGGTCGGGCCCCAGAAGTTGAAGAGGGGAAACTGGCCGAGTTCGTCCTGCAGCTCGAACCGGAAGTCAGACGGAGTGGTGTAGATGTCGGGGATTTTGCGTCCATCGGCCGCGTACATGGGCCGCTCGATGACGACGTGGTCGGCGCCGGAGTAGGCCGCGTAGCGCCAGAACAGGTTCGCGCAGGTGAAGTCGGGGTCCTGCTCGCGCGCCGTCTTCCAGAGGTAGGGGCGCTCGATGAGGCGGCCCGAGCGCAGCCAGAAGCGGATTTCGGCGGTGTCCCGGAAGTACCAGCCGTTCCCGACAATCCCGTGCTCACTGGGAGGCGTGCCCGTTAGATAGGTCGACTGCACCGAGCACGTCACCGCTGGGAGCGAGGGCTCGATCGAGGCCTGCTGGCCGTCGTCGGCCCACTCCGAGAGGAACGGCGTGTGCTCCCCGAGGAGGTCGGGGGTGAGGCCGACGACGTTCATCACGACAGTCTTTTCCATGACGCTCGGTCAGGTCACGTGTGACAGAATCCAGTCGTACTCGCGCTGCAGCGAGGTCGGGAGATCTTCTTTGAGGTCCGGGGGCAGCACGTCCCAGGTGTACGTCTCGATCTCAAGGTGGGGGCAGAAGGGATCCTCAGCCAGCGCCTCCAGCGTGCGGCCGATGTGAGACCGCGTCGATCGGAGGTCCCCGTAGGTATCCGTGTAGATGGGAACGTGGTAGTGGATCCGCCACTCCTCGGCGTCGTCCCGGTCGATGTGGGGAAGGGCGTCGGGAAGGTCGGGGTAGCGATGGAGGGAGCCGTCGGCCCGCCTCTCGACCACCTGGTGGAGGTAGGTGTCTTCGGCGAAGGCCTGGAGCTGGCCGGCGAGCGCGGACCGGTCGGGAGGAAGCGTCGCGCGGAGCGCCGCGCTCAGCTGGACCTTGCCGACCGGGACCTCGGCTGCCGAGAGGCGGTCGAAGGCGGCGTCCGCGGTCTCGTACTCGACGGCAAAGTGGCAGGTGTCATAGCAAAGCTGCACGTGACGACGGAGCAGAGAGATGGCCTCTTCTTTTGAGACGTCGAGCTGGTCGGCGAGGTGTGCCCCCCCGACGGGCCAGAGCCAGTCCTCGAAGAACGCGATCGACTCCTCGGTATTCTCGATCAGGCAGTCGGGCTCCGGCTCGAGGTCAACGTGCAGGTGGGTCCCCGTCTCCGACTCGAGGCGGGCGAGGACGACGGCCACCTCTGCGAGGTGTTGGCTCCCGGCCCGGAAGGCCTCTTCCCGCTCCTCGTGGTTGAGCCAGGGCTTGTAGGAGAGGGGGGAGGTGGAGATGCTCCCGCTCAGGTCGCCGGGCACGAGCCGGACCAGAATTCGGGCCAGACGCCGGGTGTAGGCGACCCGCTCGGCCGACCGCCAGTCGGGAGCGTACACCCGATCTTTGACCTGCTCCCCGTGGAAGCTCCCGTACGGAAAGCCATTCAGCGTAAAGACGTAGAGATCGTTCGCGTCGAGCCACTCCCGGAACCGGGACAGGCGGTTCCCCTCAAGAAGCGTCTCGGCGGCCTGGTTTGAGAGACGCAGGCCCACCCCGAAGGAGGCGTCTGGAGCCACCTCCGCCTTCAAGGGCGGGAGGTATTCCTTCAGCGTAGAGGCCACCTCCGACCACCGCTCGCCGGGGTGGATGTTGGTGCAGTATGTGAGATGGAGGGCACCGTCCGAGCCGACCAGCACGAGTAGACGGGGGGATTGTCGGGGATTATTGAAGCTCCTCCTGGGAGGACGGACGGGTCCACCGCTGTTCCTGCCACGTCAGGACGCCCGTCCAGACCGCCGTCAGGAAAAACCCGAGCATCTCACGGGTTTCCTCGACGAGTCCCATCATCGCCTGACCGGTGGCGTCGATGAAGGTGATGGGCCCGAAGAGGATCTCCGTGAGCCGGTACAGGGCCCCCAGAAGACAGAGAGCCGCCACGGACCGGGACAGGAGCGTCGGAAGACGACCGGCCGCGTACAGGGCACTGCACACCGCCCCGATTCCGTACACGGTCATCCAGAGCGCCGGGTCCGGATCGTTGTACTGCACGACGGCCGCCGCCGCGAAAAGCAGGAGCATGACCGCATTGAGAATCTGAAAGAACGTCCATTTCATGGGTAAACGGTGCCCCAATGCGCTCTTCTAGAGAAGTTCGAGGCGGCAGTGGAAGTCAGAGGCACTAG
>JAZKTD010000397.1:0-2970 GCA_036625705.1 Salinivenus sp. | reverse complement strand
CTGTGCCCCGCGCACCGGCCGCCGGCATCAAAAAACCCCGCCACTCGTCCTCTCGGGCGAGTAGCGGGGTCGGTTGTGGCCAGGGACGGATTCGAACCGTCGACACACGGCTTTTCAGGCCGTTGCTCTACCACCTGAGCTACCTGGCCCTCCGGGCTCGGGGGCCCACTGTCACAGAATGTAGGCGTCGGGGACGGGGGGTGTCAATGAGACGACAAAACTTTATGGCCCCTTCACCGAGGACTCGTCTCCTTGCCTCCGCCCCTTGCTAATTCGACTCGTCCGAACGGCGGACGCCCCACATCAGTTTCGTCCGGAGGGTCTGGAAGAAGTGCTGGTCCGGCAGCTTCACGAGGTTTACGGTGTGGGGCGCGCGCTTGATGGTGAACGAGAGGCCGTGCTCCTCGGACATGACGCTGCGCCCGTCGGCCGCGAAGACGTAGGACTGGTCGTCGTCGAGGACGCGGCAGGTGATCGTCGAGTCGGCCGGCAGCACGATGGGCCGGACCGTGAGGGTATGCGGCGCGATGGGCGTGAGGATGACGGCCTCGGTCCCGGGGGCGATGATGGGGCCGCCGGTCGAGAGCGAGTAGGCGGTCGATCCGGTGGGCGTGGCCACGATGAGGCCGTCGCCCCAGTACGTGTTGAGCGGCGTGCCGTTGACCTGGACCTCGATCTTGATGAGCCCGGCCGCTCCGCTCCGGTCGAGGACGAACTCGTTCAGGGCCCACTCCGTGTTAAAGTGCGACGAGCTATCGGCCTCGGCCTCCAGCACAATCCGTTCCTCAACCGTATACTCGCCGGCCACGATCTGCTCGAGGGCCTCGCGGAGTTGCTCGACCTCGATGTCGGCCAGGAAGCCGAGACGGCCGATGTTGACGCCGAGCAGCGGGGTGTCGTTCGGGCCGGTGAGGTGGGCGGCGCGCAGGAGGGTGCCGTCCCCGCCGAACGAGAGGACCAGGTCGCCGGCCTGCACAATGTCGGCGACGCTATGCTCGCGCCCCACGGCGGGCGGGATGAGGTCGCGCTCCAGCAGGCCCGCGGCGATCGGCTCGTGGATCCAGAAGTCGAGACCGTGCTCCCGGAACCACGAGACGACCTCCGCGACCGGGGGCCAGAGCGTGTCCTTCGTCGGGTTTCCCGTAATTCCGTAGACCATGGAGACCGAGACGGAGCCGGACGGCGTCCTCTGCGTGTGAGAAGGAGGATGCGGTACGCGAAAATGCACCCCTGCTGAAAGGACCGGGCGCCGCGTAACGTTCCGACACGACGGCCCGACGAACGCACGGTCCCGCCTCGTTCCTGATTTGCTCAACGCCGTTCCTTCATGTTTGCTTTGCTTCGGGAGTACGCGGACTGGTTGCACCTCCAGTGGCCGGCGGGGGAGGTCGAACGCCTCCCTCGGGTCGACGACCAGTTCCGCACGAACGTGGACGGGGTCTACGTGGTGGGGGACCTTGCGGGGGTCCCGCTGCTGAAGTTCTCGGTCGACGGCGGCGTGCGGGCGGTCCGCGACATCGTGGAGCGGTCCGGCGTGAACGGGGCGACGGGGGGCGACGGGGCGCCGGCCGACGATCAGACCCCGTACGACGTGGTGATCCTCGGGGCCGGGGCCGCCGGCATGGCCGCCGCCCGCGAGGCGCGCCGGCAGGGCCTTTCCTTCAGCGTGCTGGAGGCCCGGCGTCGCTTTGCGACGATCAAGGACTTCCAGAAGGAGAAGCCAATCTACACGTACCCCAACGACATGACCCCGGCGGGCGACCTGCAGGTGTCGGCCACGGTGAAGGAGGCGCTCGTCGAGGAGCTGGAGGCCCAGACCGACGACATTCCGGTCCGCCACGCGGAGGCCCACCGCATCGACGAGACCGCGGACGGCCTGGCCGTGGTCACCACCGACGGAGAGCACATTCGGGCCCAAAACGTCGTCGTGGCCATCGGGCGGAGCGGTAACTTCCGGAGCCTCGACGTGCCCGGCGAGGACAAGGACCACGTCCACCACCGCCTCTACGACCCGACGCGGTGCGCGGGCCACGACGTGGTCGTCATCGGCGGCGGGGACTCGGCCACCGAGGCGGCGATTTCCCTCACCGAAGCCGGGGCAAACGTGACCCTCTCCTACCGCCGCGACGAGTTCGTGCGGCCGAAGCCCGAGAACGTCGAACGGGTGTACGCGCTTGGGGAGGACGAGGACGGCGACGGATCGCTGGAGCTGATGATGCCGACGGACGTAGAGGAGGTCCGCGACGAGAGCGTGCGCCTCTCGACCGAGGACGGCCAGACGGGGGTGAAGGCCGATCAGGTGTTCGCCATGATCGGGCGGGAGGCGCCGCTCGACTTCTTCCGCCGCTCCGGCATCGAGCTCCGCAACGACTGGGGCGACGTCCCCGACTCGCTCCGGGAGGCCCTCTCCGGGCTCTCCTGGCTCAAGGACCTGCGGTGGGACCGCATCGGGGCCTTCGCGGCCTTCTTTCTGTTCATGGCCGCGGTCTACAGCTGGAAGGACGGCGGGTGGGTGGGGCGCCTCGCCGAGTCGGCCGGTGCCTTCCCGTTCGGGTGGGACCCCGCGGCGGAGGGGACCGGGGTGATCGACGTGCTGCTCACCTCGATGCAGAAGCCCGGCTTCTACTACACGCTCGCCTACTCGGCGATCGTCGTCATCTTCGGGATCAAACGCATCCGGCGCCGAAAGACGCCCTACATCCGGGTGCAGACGATGACCCTGATGGCGATTCAGGTGGTGCCGCTCTTCATTCTGCCGGAGGTGGTGCTGCCCTGGCTCGCGAAGAACGGGCTCCTGCCCGTGGCCTTCCTCGACGCCCTCTTTCCCGTCAGCGAGTACGCGGTCCACGGGCGGCAGTACTGGCGGGCCTACGGCTTCATCCTGGCCTGGCCCCTCTTCATCTGGAACGTCTTCTCGTCGGACCCGCTGTGGTGGTGGCTCGCCATCTGCTTCGTGCAGACGTTCGTGCT
>JAZKTD010000396.1:0-2975 GCA_036625705.1 Salinivenus sp. | reverse complement strand
GGGTGTGCTGATAAGTATGATAGGGGGCGGTGGTCCAGGTGGCAATCTGTTGGGCGGTTAGGAACCGCTTCCAATCTTCGTCGGGCCGAGCCCGGAGGCGTCCCCGGCGGTTGCGTCTTGACGCGCCCCCCTTTATCATTCGTTCACAGCACAACACTCCGCCCAAAACGCACGCGAGCGACCTTCATGCCTCCCCTCATTCAGGAGAGTCCCGAATCGTACGACGTCTGCATTGTTGGTTCCGGTGCAGGGGGCAGCATGGCCGCGAAGATGCTGGCGGAGGCCGGCGCCAGCGTGGTGGTGCTGGAGGCCGGCCCCGAGTGGGACGTGCAGGAGGACGGGACCATGTTCGACTGGAACTATTCCTCGCCCCGCCGCGGCGCCTCGACGAAGGACCGGCCCTTTGGCGAGTTCGACGCCTGCCTCGGCGGCTGGGACATCGAGGGCGAGCCGTATACCACCGCCGGGGACACCAACTGGGAGTGGTTCCGGGCCCGCATGCTGGGGGGGCGCACTCACCACTGGGGGCGCATCTCGCTCCGCTTCGGCCCCGACGACTTCAACGGCCGCAGCGTCGACGGCTACGGCGACGACTGGCCCATCGACTACGCGGACCTGAAGCCGTACTACGACCGGGTAGACCGCATGATCGGCCTCTTCGGCTCGGAGGAGGGCTTCTACAACTCCCCCGACGGCATCTTCATGGACCCGCCGGAGCCGCGCTGCTACGAGAAGTTCATCCAGCAGGGGGCCGAGGACATCAACGTTCCCGTTATCCCCTCCCGCCTCTCCATCCTCACCGAAAACCACAACGGCCGCGCCGCCTGCCACTACTGCGCGCAGTGCAATCGGGGCTGCACCACGCACTCGAACTTCTCGGCGCCCCCGGTACTGCTGGACCCGGCGCTGCAGACGGGCAACGCCACCCTCATCACCAACGCGATGGTCCGCGAGGTGACCACCGACCAGGAGGGGCAGGCGACGGGCGTCTCCTACGTCGACACGGAGAGCCGCCGCGAGTACAAGGTGAAGTCCGACGTGGTCGTCCTCGCCGCCAGCGCCTGCGAGTCGGCCCGCCTCCTGCTAAACTCCACGTCGCCGCAGCACCCCAATGGCCTGGCCAACTCCAGCGACGCGGTGGGCCGTTACCTCATGGACTCGACGGGCTCGACCGTCATGGGCGTGGCCCCGCAACTCATGGACCAGCCGTCCCACAACTGCGACGGGGTCGGCGGCATGCACTCCTACATCCCGTGGTGGGGCTACGATCAGAACCTCGACTTCCCCCGCGGCTACCACTTTGAGCTCTGGGGCGGCCGCGGCATGCCGGGGTACGGCTTCGGCAGCGGCATTCAGAACATCAACGGCATGTTTCCGGGCGACGAGGAGACCAAGAAGAAGGGCGGGGGCGGCTACGGCCGACAGCTCAAGAAGGACTACCGCCGCTTCTACGGATCGATGGTTGGCATGTCCGGCCGGGGCGAGTCGATCGCCCGCCGCGACAACTACTGCGAGGTCGACCCCGACACCCGCGACCAGTACGGCATTCCCGTCCTCCGCTTCGACCACTCCTGGGGCGAGGAGGAGTACCTGCAGGTGAAGCACATGCAGGAGAAGGGGCGCGAGATTCTCCGGTCGGCCGGGGCCGAGCCCCTCGGCACCATGCCCGACGAGGAGGACGGATACGGCATCACCATGCCCGGCGAAATCATCCACGAGTCCGGCGTGACCCGCATGGGCACCGACCCGGAGACCTCGGTCCTCAACGAGCAGTGCCAGGCCCACGACGTCGACAACCTCTTCGTGGCCGACGCCGGCCCGTTCGTGTCGATGCCGCACAAGAACCCGACCTGGACCATCCTCGCCCTCTCGATGCGCACCTCCGAGTACATCATCGACCAGCGCGAGAAGGGCAACCTGGGATGAGGGCGACGATGCCTTGAGGGGGACGTTGGTTGACCCGTTCGGCCCCCTCCCGTGTTGCGTATTTCGTATTGCGTATCTCTCTTCCTTCCGAGAAAATACGAAATACGCAATACGCCCGGTACCTACTCACGTCCTCGCTTCGCAATCTGCACGACGACAGCCTCCAATTTCCTCCCCGAAACCATGAGTGACCTCGACCGCCGAGACGCCCTCAAGCTTCTGGGCCTGATGGCGGCGGCGCCCACGTTCGGCGTGGCGTGCTCGTCGGAAAACGTCGACCAGGCCCGCCAGCAGGCGGCCTCGGTCTCCACCAAGCCCGAGCCGGAGGCGCACGACCGTCGGCTCTTCACCGACCACGAGTTTGAGACGGTCCGTGTGCTCGTCGACTGGATCATTCCCGCCGACGAGCGCTCCGGCAGCGCCACCGACGCCGGCGTGCCCACGTTCATCGACTTCATCCTGACCGACGAGCAGTTGCAGGACCGGGAGGAGCAGCAGGCGGCCTTCCGCGGCGGCCTCGCGTGGGTCGACTACGAGTGCATCGACCGGCACGGCGCCCCGTTCGTCGAGTGCGGCGAGAAGCAGCAGCAGGCCCTGCTCGACGACATCGCATGGCCGGAGGCCGCCGACGACGCCATGCAGCCGGGCGTCGAGTTCTTCAACAGCCTCCGCGACCTCACGGCCTCGGGCTTCTTCAGCTCCAAGATGGGCATGGAGGACCTGCAGTATCAGGGCAACCGGCACGTGTCCGAATGGACCGGCTGCCCCGACGAGGTGCTTCGGCACATTGGGGTGGCGCAGCAGGCCTAGTGGGCTTACACAACTGAAACGAGAGAACTCGCAGATGTCGTGACGTTGTTTCTCTGCATCTCTCCTGCGTGGAAGCTGCGCGGCGTCGCCGACCGCCCCGCCGGAAGACGCTGGCGGGTGTGGCGCCGGAGGACCGCGGCTCGATACCGTCAGAGCAGTTGTGCAAGGTCACCAGCCCCCGCGACCGGAAGGCCCGTCCGCGGCCCCTGCGGAGTGTGGTGATCCCCCCGTCAGGAAAG
>JAZKTD010000395.1:0-2983 GCA_036625705.1 Salinivenus sp. | reverse complement strand
TTAGGCCGGCACCGGCGCCTCGTGCTCGATCTGTGTGCCGAGCACCTCGAGGAACTGGGCCAGCCAGGCCGGATGGGCCGGCCAGGCGGGACCGGTCACCAGATTGCCGTCGGTGACCGCCTCGGTCATGTCGACGTCCACGAAGGTGCCGCCGGCGGCCTCCACGTCGGGGGCGCAGGCCGGATAGGCCGAGCAGCGTCGGCCCTCCAGCACATCCGCGGCGGCGAGTATCTGGGCCGCGTGGCAGATGGCGGCGAGGGGCTTGTCCGCCTCCGCGAAGTGCCGCGTGATCTCCAGCACGCGGTCGTTGAGCCGGATGTATTCCGGCGCGCGGCCGCCCGGCAGGCAGAGCGCGTCGTAGGCCGTCTCGTCGACCTCCTCGAAGGTGGCGTTCAGGGCAAAGTTGTGGCCCCGCTTCTCGCTGTAGGTCTGGTCGCCCTCGAAGTCGTGGATCGCGGTCCGCACGGTGTCGCCCTCCGACTTGTCGGGGCACGCGGCGTGGACCTCGTGGCCCACCATCTGCAGGGCCTGAAACGGAACCATCACCTCGTAGTCCTCGACGTAATCGCCGACGAGCATCAGAATGTTCTGGGACATGGATCTGTGGGGGATGGGGGAGAGACAATGGGAATCGGTTCTCGGTACCTTCATAAAATAGCCACGAAGGCCCGAAAGATCCAGAGGTCGGGCGTGTCGAGCAGGGCGATCGCATATTTAAAGCTCGATCGAGCGATTGGGGCTCCGTTGCCTCTAATCGTAGGACGAAAGCCACAGCGCACGGGCGAAAGGGGGCGTGGGTGCGTGGGGGCACCGACGTTCTGCCCCGGTAGAACGGTGAGAACAGGCCGCCGTCGCGAAGATGCGATTGCCGTGGGTGTGTCGAGTTGCCGATTCGTGAGAACGCGCGGAACCTATTTTCCGTGACAGCTGCGGGCCGTGCAGGGCCGCACGAAGAGAACGGACTTGAGGAGCGTATTCACGTGTCGGCAGCCGCCGCCTCTGCGGCCTGCGCGGCGGCCCGTTCGCCGGCCTCGACGGCCCCATCGAGGAAGCCGGGATGGTCGCGCGCCGTCTCGGCCCCGGCCCACAGGAGGGCCCCGTTCCAGCGAGGCGCCGTGAGGAGGGACGGCGGGGAAGCAGGGTGGCGCGGCGTCCGCGGCGCCACGGACGGCGGCGTGGTGGCGGGGTCGGTTCGCCAGTCGCTCAGGGCGACGGCGGTGGGCGCGGGCGCCTCGGCCCCGAAGCAGTGGGCGAGCTGGGTACGGACGGCGGCCTCGAGGGCCCCTCTCCCCTCGTCGCTGAGCGTCTGCAGGCCGCGTGCGTGCAGGAAGCCGACCAGGGCCGCCCGGCCGTCGGGCGCCCGGGCGTCGTGCCAGTGCGCCACGGGCCCGGCATGGCTCACGATCCGCCCGTCGAGGCCCCGCTCCCGCCAGAACGGCGACGCAAACGTGGCGGCGGCCTTGCCGGACGCGGCCATCCAGGTGGGCACGCCCCGCTGGGCCTCCGTCAGGGCGTCGGGCAGCGCGGGCACGACCGTCAGGGTGTGGGCGGCCAGGCGCGGAGGGAGGGCCACGACCACCGCCCGTGCGCTCAGCGTCCGCGCCCCGTCCGGCGTCTCGGCCGTGACCCGCACACTGGGGGACGTCGCCTCGATGCGGGTGGCCCGGTGGCCGAGCGCGACGGCGTCGTCGGGGAGCCGGTCGGCCAGCGCCTCGCAGAGGGCCTGCGTGCCGCCGTCGACGCGCCAGGACGGCGGGGGCGTCTCGGGCCACTCGAACCGCTCGACCGGGGCCGAGCGGTCCGGTTCGTAGAGGGCCGTGCCGGGCTCGTGCTGCCGCAGGCGGGGAAGGCCCAGCCGATCGGCCAGGGCCCGCACGCGGTCGTGCTCCGCCCAGTGCCAGGCCGCCCCCAGATCGAGGCGGAGTGCCTCGGGGCCCACGGCGGGGCTCCACGCCCGTCCCCCGACCCGGTGGCGGGCCTCCCAGACGACCACCGACCGGCCGGCGGCCTGCAGGCGCTCGGCCGCGACGAGCCCGCTGAGGCCCGCCCCTACGACCAGCACCTCGGGGTTATCCGACATGGGGGGCCTCCTCCGCGTCGGGCGGTCCCGAGAGCCAGGCGTCGAGGCTGTAGCGGCCGGGGCCCAGCAGGAAGAGGGCGACGAACACCGTGGCCATCTCCGTGGCGTGCCAGGGCCCTTCCCCCGCCGCGAGGTGGCTGGCGGTCGCGACGGTCATGGTCATCAGGAGAAACACGAGCACGGGACGGAAAAATAGCCCGAGCATCAGGAGCAGGCCCCCGCCGAACTCCGTGAGGGCGGCCATGAAGCCCCAGACCGTCGGCCAGACCGTGACGCCGAAGAGCGCCATGTTCTGCCCAAGGTCGGCCCAGGTGCTCGGCCCGCCCGTAATCTTGTCGGCCCCGTACACGAACACGAACGAAACGCCGATGCCGACCCGCAGGACCAGCAGGGCCGCGTCGACCGAGCCCCACCGAGACGTGTCCACGCCTGGAATCATGGGTCAACCAGAGACTTATCGAAGAAAGACGGACGCGTAGCGGGCCGTCCGGCTAGCCCACGATCTCGTCGACACTGTACTTGCCGGGCCCGATAAAGAGGAGGCTCAGAAAGACGATGCCGTAGAGCAGGGCCATCTCCGGCCCGCCGTCGATGGCCCCGGTGATGTGGGCCGTCGCGGCGACCGACATGTTGAGGGTCACCAGCAGCGCCGCGGGGCGGGTCAGGAACCCGATCGCGACCAGCAGGGCGCCGACGAACTCGGCGAGTGCGGCCATGAGCCCCCAGAAGGTCGGGGCAAAGCCGAGACCGAAGATCTCCATGGTGCCGCCCAGGCCGGCCCACTGCTCGGGGCCGCCGGTAATCTTGCCCAGCCCGTGCCCGAAGGCCAGGTAGAGGCCAAAGAGCGCGCGAAGGAGAAGCAGGCCAAAATCGCGAAATTTGCCGAGGTTCGTCCAGATCATG
>JAZKTD010000394.1:0-2991 GCA_036625705.1 Salinivenus sp. | reverse complement strand
CGGACCTCTCGGAGGGAAACGCGCTCGGACATTCTTCGCTGTTTGATCCCGACAGCTGTCGGGACAGGCCCTTCCAGACCCCCACACTTCCACACCTCCACACTTCCACACCTCCACACTTCCGCACCTAAGCGGAGGCGCCCCTACTGCTCCGGCGCCCCGTCGTCGTAGGCGGGCGGCAGGGCCTCGTCGTCCACGTAGCGGCGCAGCAGGCGCTTCTGGCGCGAGTCGTCCTCGATTCGCGTGCCGCCGATGAAGACGTGCTCGACGCTCGTCATCAGCTCGAAGGGGTCGCCCGACCACACGACGACGTTGGCCGCCTTGCCCGGCTCGAGGGTCCCGTGCGTGTCGCCCACGCCGAGGGCCCGGGCCGGCGCGCGGGTCACCGCCTCGAGGGCCGCGGCCCGCTCCATCCCGTAGCGCACCGCGTGGCCCGCCTCCAGCCGCAGAGTGCGGGCATTGTGCGTGTCGAACGTGGAGAGGACCACCGGCACGCCGGCCGCGCTCAGCCGGGCGGGATTGTCGAAGCGGGCCCCGAGGCGGTCGAACTCGGCGGGCAGGTTGTCCATCGCCTGCACGATCACCGGCACGTCGGCCGCGGCCAGCCGCTCGGCCCGCATCCAGGCCTCCTGCCCGCCCTGGATGCGCAGGGCCACGTCGAATTCCTCGGCGATGCGGAGGGCGGCGTCGATGTCGCTGGCCCGGGCGGCGCGCACCACGAGCGGCCGCTCTCCGGCCAGGACGGCCGCGAGGGCCTCCAGGTCGAGCCGCGAGGCCGACAGGGGGCGGGCGGCCCCGCGCCGGTAGTCGTCCGGGTTGTCGGCGTAGAACTGCGCGTCCTCGAGGGCCTCCCGCAGCCGCAGGGCGAGGCCGCCGCGGGCCTCGCCGGTCGCCTCGGCGCCCTCCGGCGTAAAGGTCGCGTACATCGCCGCCCGGTCGCGCACCAGCATCTCCCGGAGGGTGGCCCCGTGGAGGTCGATCACGGCGCCCTGCCCCGAGATGGCGCCGCCGCTGGGGATCGAGGCCACGGTGGTAACGCCCCCGAGCCGCGTGACGGGGATGACCGTGGAGTTGGGGTTGATGCCGTCGGTGACCCGGAAGGCCGCCCGGATCGGGTCGTCGGTGTCGAGGGCCTGGTCGCGGGTCGACCCCACGGCGCTGACCTCGACGAGGCCCGTCGCCGTCACCGCGTCGATGAGGCCGGGCGTCACGACGCGGCCCGAGGCGTCGACCCGGCGGGCGTCGCTCGGAATCGAAACCGCGTCGCGGGGCCCGACCGCGGCGATGGTGTCTTCCTCCAGGAGCACGACGCCCTCCTCGATGGGCGGTTCGCTGACGGGATGGACCGTGCCCCCGACAATGGCGGTCGACTGGGCGGAGGCGGCCGGCCCGGCGAGGACGCCGGCCGCGAGGAGCAGCGTGAGGGCGGTCAGCAGGCGGAAACGAGAACGCATGGGGGAGTGGAGCAGTGCGGGGAGGCGAAGGACGACGGGGCGGGCGCTCGGGGCGTCACTTCTGCGTGCGGGGACCGCCGAGCTCGAAGTCCGACTGGGGCTGGCGGTCGGGGTCGGCGTGGTCGTAGACGAGGGCCCCGTCGACCCACACGCGCTGGGCCCGGGTGTAGACGCTGAAGGGGTCGCCCGACCAGAGCACGACGTCGGCGTTCTTGCCCTCCTCGAGCGTCCCCACCCGATCCTCGATGCCGAGGGCCCAGGCGGGATGGGCCGTGACCCAGCGCAGCGCCTCGTTTCGGGTGAGGTCGAGCCCCGCCTCGCGCCCGGCCCGCAGCGCCTTGGCGGCCTCCTGGTTGAGGCGCTGGATGTTGAGGTCGTCGTCGGTGTGGACGATCGCGCGGGCCCCGGCGTCGGCCACGAGCGCCGCGTTCTCGGGGATGCCGTCGTAGGCCTCCATCTTGAAGCCCCACCAGTCCGACCACATCGACGCCGAGACGCCCGCCTCCGCGAGCCGGTCGCGAATCTTGTAGGCCTCCACCGCGTGGTGGAACGAGCGGATCTGAAAGTCAAACTCCCGGGCGATCTCGAGGAGCTTCGTCATGTCGTCGGCCCGGTAGCAGTGCACCTGCACCAGCATGTCGCCGCGGAGCACCTGCGCGAGGGTCTCCATCCCGAGGTCGCGGGCCGGGGGCTCGCCGGTCGGGTCGTCCAGCCAGGCGTCCCACGTCTCGCGGTAGTCCTGGGCCTCGATAAAGGTGCTGCGGAAGCCGGCGGCCGTGCCCATCCGGGTGGTGGGGAAGGAGGAGCCGCCCTTCGGGTTTTCGCCGCAGGCCATCTTGAGGGTGGGCGGCGCGTCGGGGAATTTCATGTCCTGGGGCGTCTGGCCCGGCACGAGCTTGGCGGTAAAGCCGCGGCCCTCGATGAGGTCGCCGCTCCCGGGCAGCAGCAGCGCCGTGGTGGTGCCGCCCGCCAGGGCCCGCGCAAAGCCGGGGCCCTGCGGCCACACGCCGTGCTCCATCCAGAGCTCCGGCGTGGCCATGCCCTCCTCGTTGTTGTCGTAGTGCGGGCCCACCTCCGGCGTGGCCGAGACGCCGAGGTGCGAGTGGCTGTCGATAAGGCCGGGCGTGACGTATTTGCCGCTGCCGTCGACCACGCGGGCCCCGTCGGGGACCGGCACGTCCGTCCCCACCGAGTCGATCGTACGGTTGCGGAGCAGCACGTCCCCGTTCTCGATCGTCTCGCCCGCGGCGGTCATGACGGTGGCGTCCCGAATGACGGTCGGCTCCGCGGGCAGCGGCTCGTAGCTCGATTCCCAGGCGTCGTTGTAGGTGCCGCGCCGCATGTTCTCGAGGGTCGCCTCGTCGTAGGAAGCGGCCTCCGGCTCGGGCGACGGGGCCGTCGGCTCGGAGGTGGCACAGCCGCCCAGCACGAGGAGGGCCAGGCCGGCGAGGAGACACGAACGGACACGCATGGGATCGGGGCGAAGCAGGGAGAAGAGCGCGCCCTCAACGTACGGCACGCGGCGGGGACAAGTAAA
>JAZKTD010000393.1:0-3004 GCA_036625705.1 Salinivenus sp. | reverse complement strand
CGGGTCCTCGTCCTCCGACGTGTCGTCCTCCGCAGTGTCGTCCTCAGTCGCGGTCTCCGGAGCCGCGCCGTTGACGCCGAGCGACTCGATCTGAATCTGTGTGTATTGCTGACGGTGTCCCCGTTTAACGCGGTATCGCTTGCGCCGTTTCTTCTTGAACACGATCACTTTGTCGCCCTTTACGTGATCGACCACGCGGGCCGTGACCGACACGTCTTCGACCGTGGGGCTGCCGAGGGTTACGTCCCCGTCCTCATTCGAGACCAAGAGGACGCGGTCGAGAGTTAGTGTCTCGTCCACGTCGGCCTCCGAGTGGTAGGGCACGTAGAGGGTATCGTCCTCGCGGACCTTGAACTGCTTGTCTTTGACGTCAACAATCGCGTACATGGGGAAACCTCTGCTTTGGAGCGCCGGGTTGGCTACCGACGCGAGAGTGACTGATTTTAGCCCGTTGCGGCACAGACCCACGCGCCGAGCGCGCACTCGTTCCGATTCATCATTCAACCCCCCTTCCGTTTCGCATGAAGATCACCCTCCCGACGACCGGTACGTCGCTCCCCATCGGCAAGCTCCTCTGCATCGGCCGCAACTATGCGGATCACGCCGCCGAGATGGAGCGCGACGTGCCGGACGAGCCGATGGTCTTTCTCAAGCCCGCCACCGCCGTGGTCCGAAGCGGGGGCACCGTGCGGCTGCCCCCTCAGTCCCAAAACGTCCACCACGAGGTTGAGCTCGTCGCCGTGATCGGGACCGAGGGCCGCAACCTCTCCGCGGCGACCGCGCTCGACCACGTGGCGGGCTACGCCGTCGGCCTCGACATGACCGCCCGCGACCTGCAGGACGAGGCGAAGGCGCAGCGCCACCCCTGGTCGGTCGCCAAAGGCTTCGACACGTTCGCCCCGCTGGGCCCCCTGGTGTCGGCCGAGGCCGTCGGAGACCCGCAGGCCCTCACCCTGCGGCTCCGCCGCAACGGGGTGACGCAGCAGGAGGCGTCTACACAGGACATGATCTTCTCCGTGGCGGAGCTCGTTGCGTATTGCTCCCAGATCTTCACGCTGACACCAGGGGACCTCCTGTACACCGGAACGCCCTCCGGGGTCGGCCCCGTCGACGACGGGGACACCCTCGAGGCCACGGCGACCGGGATCGAGCCCCTCACGGTCTCGGTCTCGCGTGCGGCCCGGTGACATCAACGCCCCTCAGTGGGGGCGCGAGGAGAGGAGCTATCGGGGCCAGCCACCGCCCCCACGGAACGCGCACCCCTCCGAATCCACCCCCCAGCGCCGGACCGCACTTCGTCCCTGATTCGATCTCACAACACACTGTCACCCGTTATGGACCGCTATACTCGTCTCGATACCGTTCGCACTCGCGTCTGGCGCCGCCTGTCGGACGCGGCCGACCAGCCGGGCCATCCGTACCGGACCCTTACGTTTGGCACCGCTCAGAACAATACGCCGCATCTGCGGACCGTCATCCTGCGGGCGGTCAATCGGGCGCAGCGCCGGTTGGCCTTCCACTCCGACCGCCGGGCGCAGAAGATCGACGACATCCAGGCCACCGGTCAGGTCGCCTGGCTGGGGTGGGACCGCGAGACGGCCGAGCAGGTGCGCCTGCACGGCAGTGCCACCGTACACACCGACGACGCGGTTGCCGACGCGATGTGGGAAGAGGAGGACCCGTCGTCGCTCGACGTCTACGCCGGGGCGACGGCGCCTGGGACGCCCGTCGACGCGCCGGACGACGGACTCGACGCGTCGGTGCAGAGCGAGCCCATCACCCGGGCCGACATTGCGGGCGGGCGGCCGTACTTCGCCGTCGTGCGCACCGTGATCGACGAGATCGACTGGCTGCACCTCCACCCCGAGGGCCACTACCGGGCCCGGTTCACGTACGACCCGGACGCGGAGGCCTTCGAGGGGGGCTGGATTATTCCGTGATCGAGGGGTTACCCGTAGTGCGACCGAAACGCCTCGACGGCCGTCTCGATCTCGTCCATCGAGACGTCGCGGTGGGTGGTGGCGCGGAGCGTGTGCGGCCCGAACTGCGTGATCTGGACGCCGGCCTCCGCGAGCGTGTCGACCACCTCGGTGGCGGGGTGGGAGGGGCTCTCGAAGACGAGGATGTTCGTCTCCACCCGGTCGAGGTCGACGTCGAACGGGGGAAGGGCGGCCAGGGCCTCCGCCAGCCGCCGGGCCTTGTCGTGATCGTCGGTGAGGTGGGGCCGGTGGTGCTCGAGGGCGTAGATCCCCGCCGCGGCGAGGATCCCGGCCTGCCGCATGCCGCCGCCGAATCGCTTGCGCGTCCAGCGGGCCTCTTTAATGAGGGGCGCGGGCCCCGCCACTACCGAGCCGGCCGGGGCACCCAGGCCCTTCGACAGGGCCACCCACGCCACGTCGAACGGCGCCACGTACGCGCGTTCCGGCACGTCGTGGGCGGCGGCCGCGTTCCAGAGCCGCGCGCCGTCGAGGTGCAGGTGCAGGTCGTGGGCGCGGGCCGCCTCGGCCACCGCCTCGATGCGCCCGAGCGGGTAGACGACGCCGCCGGGCGTGTTGGCGGTGTTCTCCACGGACACGACGCGGCTGGGGGGCATGACCATCGCGTCCGGGCGCACGGCGGCCTCGACGGCCTCGGCCGTGAGCAGGCCGCCGTCCCCGTCCACCGGATTCAACTGAATCCCCGAGAGCAGCCCGGCCGCGCCGCTCTCGTAGTTGAAGATGTGCGCGCTGCGCTCCAGCAGCACCTCGTCGCCCGGATCGGTGAGCACGTGCAGGCAGATCTGGTTGGCCATGGTGCCGGAGGGCACGAAGAGGGCGGCCTCGGTGCCCAGCCGGTCCGCCATGCGGGCCTCGAGCCGGTTGACGGTCGGGTCTTCCCCGTACACGTCGTCGCCGACGTCGGCCTCGGCCATGGCTCGGCGCATCCCGTCGGACGGGCGCGTGACGGTGTCGCTGCGAAGATCGATCACGGGAGGGGGGCGCGTTGAGAAAAACGATGGGGATAG
>JAZKTD010000392.1:0-3007 GCA_036625705.1 Salinivenus sp. | reverse complement strand
CCATGTGACGGCGCAGGGTGTCGTAGCCCACGTGCCGCTCGGCCACGGCCCACCGCGCCGGGGCCACGTGCCGGATGCCCTCCCCTCGCTCCGGCGCGAAGGTGCGCTCCGGCGTCTGCATGAGGAACCAGTGCGTCGTCTTCACGGCGTAGACGTCGCCGTCGGGGTACCCGTGCACGGTCGTGCCGAGGGGGCGGCGCACCTGCAGGGCGTCGATGCCGACCTCCTCGCGCACCTCCCGCTTCGCGCAGGCGTCGAGGGATTCGCCGGGGTCCCGGTGCCCTTTCGGCAGGTCCCACACCCCGCGCCGGTGGATGAGGAGCACGGCGACGTCCTCCGGGAGGGCACACGTCACGTACCCGCCGCCGGCGGCGACCGGGGCCGGAGGGCGGTACGGCGAGAGGTTTTGGAGGGCCGCGGCGGGCACCGATGCGATCGACACGACGTCGCCGTCGATCGGCGGGAAGCGGTCCAGGGCGGTCGCGTCGACGACGAGAACGGGGCCGGCGGCCGCCTGCTCGGCGGCCGGCAGGGTCGTGTGCAGGCGGAGAAAGGCATCGTGGGGCGCCGAGAGCCCGCGGCGCGCGGCCGCGTCGAGGTCGAGGGACGCCGGGGCGGCGTAGAACAGGAGCATTCGGCGAGCAGTGGTGATAGGGGAGAAGGGCGTGGGACGCCGATCGCCCCTCGCGGCCGCCTCACAGCGGCCACACGAGGGGGGCCGTCACCAGAATTACGGCCCACAGCAGCACCTGCAGCAGGCCCCCGACGCGGGTGAAGTCGAGAAAGCGGTAGTTGCCGGGGCCGTAGACCATGAGGTTGGTCTGGTAGCCGATTGGAGTGATGAAGGCCATCGAGGCCGCGAGCGTAATGCTCACCATGAAGGCGCGGGGGTCGAGTTGCTGGCTCTCGGCGACCGAGAGCGCAATCGGAAACATGAGGGCGACCGCGCCATTGTTCGTGACAATATTTGTGAGAATCGCGGTCGCGAGGACGATGCCGGCCAGGAGGCCGTAAGGCCCGAGCGTCCGGGTGGCGTCCACGATGCCCTCGCCCAGCAGCTGGGCGGCGCCGCTGGCCTCCATGGCCTGCCCGAGGCCGAGCGCCGCCCCAATGACGATGAGCACGTTCCAGTCGACCGCTTCCCGGGCCTGTCCCGGCGCCAGAATGCCCGCGGCGACGATCACGAACGCCCCCAGCGAGCCGGCCACCGCCACGTGCAGCAGGCCCGCGCCCACGACCCCGACGATGCTCACGATGACCGCAGCGGCGAGACGCATCTCCCAGCCGCCGCCGTGCGTGCGCATCTGCTCGCGCTGTCTGCGGGCCTCCGCCTCGGTCTTGTCCGTCTCGCCCCCCGCCTCGCTGGTCACGAAGAACTCCTCGGACTCCTCGTGGGTCCCCCGAAATCCGGGCTGGGTGTCCAGGAGCAGCACGTCGCCCGGGTGGACGCGAACGTCGGTGAAGGGCGGCTCCAGGCGCTCCCCCCCGCGGCGAATGCCTGTGAGGGCGGCCCCGAAGCGCCGCCGGAAGGGAATGGCCTCGACCGCCTCGCCGATCAGGGACGAGCCCTCCCGCACGACGACCTGGTGCAGCTCACGGTCCTGCGTCTTCTTGACGTCGGTGTAGGCGAGTCGGAGGCCGGGAAAGGCGCTCAGGTCGAGATCCCGGCGCGGCGTCTCCTCGACGCGCTCGTACTCGTCCATCTCCTGGGCCCCGTCGTCCCGCTCGGGCGATTCAAGGTCCGAGGGACCGACCGCGGCGGCCTCGTCCCCGTCGCTCCCCATCGCCGAGGTCGTGAAGAGGAGGCGATCCCCCGCTCGCAGGCGCTCGCCGGCGTGCACGGGTGCAATCTCCTCGGCGCCCCGGTCGATGCGAACGAGGGTGAGGCCCGGCAGCAACGTCAGGTTGGCGTCCTGCACGCTCTGGTCCACGAGCGGGGAGTCGGCGGCCAGCTCCACCTCGATGAGGTCGGCGCGCTCCTCTTCCTCCTCGGCCCGGATGTCGGCGCGCTCGGGCGTGAGGGCCGGCGCCACGAAGATGATGTACACGAGGCCGATGATGGCGCAGGGGACGCCCACCCAGGCCAGCTCGAAGAAGCCGAGGCCCTCCATGCCGTGGGATTGCAGCAGGCCGTGCACCACCAGGTTCGTGGAGGTCCCGATGAGCGTGCAGATGCCCCCCAGGATCGCCGCGAAGGAGAGGGGCATCAGGAGCTTCGAGGGCGAGACGCCGTGCCGCCGGCACCATCCCCGGATGGCGGGGATGCCCATCGCGACGACGGGCGTGTTGTTGAGGAAGGCGGAGTAGACCGTGACCGAGGGGCACATCCGCAGCAGGAGGCGCCGGATGCTTTTCTCCTCGCCGAGCACATACTGGGTAGCGAGGTCGAGGGCGCCGGTCTCGCGGAGACCCGCCGCGACGACGTAGAGCGACCCCAGGGCCAGGAGCGTCGAGTTGCCGAAGCCCTGCAGGGCGCGCTCCAGATCTATCACGCCGCCCAGCACGACGACCATGAGGCCCCCGACGAAGACCACGTCTGCGCTCAGTACTTCACTCATCAGGGCGGCGAAGACCGCCACGAGCACGCCCAGCGTCAGAAGCAAGTCGAAGCTCATAGAGCCGAGAGTGGTCTGCGTTCAGCGTCGCCTGGGGGATTTTACTTGGGAAAAATAGGGACGATCCGGGGGAGGGAGGGTTGACGAGAAGTTGACCAAACGTCGAGGACGGGCGGGCCAGCAGTCGTCGTGCCCCGGCAAAGAGCAGGAATACACACGCACGGGACACCCGACCATCGGGGCCGGTACCTCGTGCGGGGAGACCCTTCCGGAGCGATGCCAGGGGACGGCGTGCGGTCGTCGGCGGCCTACGTAAACGCCTCGTCGACCGGCGTCTCGGCGATGTGGTTGATGTAGTTGCTCATCGTCTTGACGCCCACAAGCCCGATGATTTCGTAGAGGGCCGGTCGGCCGAGACCGAGGTCGTCGAACTCCGCCTCGTCGGCGTCGGA
>JAZKTD010000036.1:0-18263 GCA_036625705.1 Salinivenus sp. | reverse complement strand
AGGAGGCCGCCCCTCCGATCCACTCGTAGACGAGAATGCCGCCGGCCACGGCCACGTTGAGCGACTCGGCGGCGGGCCGGTGGGGGGCGCCGGGAATCGACACGGGGGTGTCGAGTCGATCGAGCACGGCGGGGCTGAGGCCGTGGGCCTCGCTGCCGAGCACGAGGGCGGAGGGCGGAGCGGGGCTCCAGGCGTCGGCCTGGACGCCCGTCAGGTCGGCCCCGTAGAGGCCCCACCCGGCCCGGCGAAGGGCGTCGAGGAGCGAGCCGGGGGCGTCGGTCCGGGTCAGCTGGAGGGCCCAGTGGCCGCCGGCCGCCGCCCGCATCACCTTGGGGCCGTAGAGGCCCGCCGTGCCGGGCCCGGCCGCGACGGCGTCGGCCCCGAACCAGGCCGCCGTGCGCAGGAGGGTGCCCACGTTGCCGGGGTCCTGCACGCCGTCGAGCAGGAGGAGGGAGCCGGTGTCAGGCAGGGCGTCGAGGAGGTTCTCGGGCGCCACGAGCCGCCGCTCCACCACCGCCACGAGGCCCTGCGGGCTCGACACGTCCGTCAGCTGCGCCATTGTCTCGGCGTCGGTCGTGTACACCGGTACCGTCAGGCGATCGAGGAGGGCCTGTACCGCGGGCTCGGCCAGCGCCTCGCGGGTGACGGTACAGTCGACCAGGGGGGCCCCGGCGTCGAGCGCCGCGTCGAGCGCCCGGCGCCCCTCGATGAGGGTCTGGTCGTGGCGGCGGCGTCCCCGACGGCGGATGAGGGCGGCGATGGCCTTTCGGCGTCGGTTTGACAGCGGGTCCGGCATGGTTGTGGGCGGCTGGAGAGAAGAGCGGGACGGCGGCGGGAGGGGGCCCCAAACGAAAAACGTAGAGAGACCGCGGACGCGACGGCGAGAAGGGCAACTGAACCCGGTGTCGGCTGTTCGGACTCCGACGAGGGACCGCTCCGGATGCTCGACTTTCCGGGCAAAAATTCGGAGATTGAATGGTCCTGCCCCATGCTCTACGTACCGACTCGTCCACGCCATGCCCTTCAACCTCGATGTCCGCGAACCGGCGGTCTACCGCGAACCAGCCCCCATCGACCAGGACGATCCGTTCCAGTCCATGATGGAACGGTTCGACGTGGCCGCCGAGATCCTGGAGCTCAATCCGGGATTCTACGAGTACCTCTGCAAGCCGACCCGCATGCACGTCACGTCGGTGCCGGTCGAGATGGACACCGGGCGGGTGAAGGTGTTTGACGGGTACCGCGTCATCCACAACAACGTGCTCGGCCCCAGCAAGGGCGGCATTCGGTTCGCGCCGGACGTGTCGCTCAACGAGGTGAAGGCCCTGGCGGCCTGGATGACGTGGAAGTGTGCCCTGCTCGACCTCCCGTTCGGGGGGGCGAAGGGCGGCGTCGTCTGCGACCCCTCGGAGATGAGCCCCAAGGAGGTCGAGCGGCTGACCCGGCGCTATACGGCCGACCTGTTCGACGTCTTCGGGCCGGACAAGGACATCCCGGCCCCGGACATGAACACGAACGAGCAAATCATGGCCTGGGTGCTCGACACCTACTCGATGCACGCCCGGCGCACCGAGAACGCCGTGGTGACGGGCAAGCCGGTGGGCCTGGGCGGCTCGCAGGGCCGCCGTCAGGCCACCGGTCGCGGGGTCATGACGGTGACCCTCGCCGCGATGGAGCGCCTCCAGCTCGCGCCGAGCGACTGCACCGTCGCCGTTCAGGGATTCGGCAACGTCGGGTCCGTCGCCGCCGAGCTGCTGGCGGAGCAGGGCTGTACCGTGGTGGCCGTCAGCGACGTGACGGGGGGGTACTACAACGGAAAGGGCCTCGACATCAAGGAGCTTCAGACCTACGCCGAGCAGAACGACGGCCTCCTGGAGGGGTACCCGAACGCCAGCTCGATCACGAACGAGGAGCTGCTCACGCTCGACGCCGACGTGCTCGTGCCGGCCGCCAAGGAGGACCAGATCGACCGCGAGATTGCGGAGGAGACTGGGGCCCGCATCATCGTGGAGGGCGCCAACGGCCCCACCATGCCGGAGGCCGATCGGGTGTTTGAGGAGCGGGACATCCTCGTCATTCCGGACATTCTCGCGAACGCGGGCGGCGTAACGGTCTCCTACTTCGAGTGGGTGCAGGACCGACAGGGCTTCTTCTGGACCGAGGAGCGCGTGAACCGACGCCTCGACCGCATGATGGAGGACGCCTTCGAGAAGGTGTACGAGACCGCGGAGACCCACGACGTCTCCCTCCGCATCGGGGCGTACGTCCGGGGCGTGCGCAAGGTGGCCCGGGCCCTGCAGCGGCGAGGCATCTACGCCTAACGATGACCGGACGAATGCGTGGATCGGGACCGGAACGGCAGGGCGGTCGGGGGCCCCGGCCGTACCGCCGCGCGGGGCTCGCGTGGACGGCCCTGTCCGTGCTCCTGGCGGGGATCCTCGTCGCGCTGGGCTCCTGTGCCAACCCCGTGCCGCCCAGCGGCGGGCCCCGGGACGAGACGCCGCCCTCGATCGTCGAAACGCGGCCCGCCCGGGACACCGTCAACGTGAGCACGGACACGCGGTCGGTCTACATCGGGTTTTCGGAGTACGTCGAGCGGAGCACCCTCAGACGAGCCCTCTCGATCACGCCCCAGTTCGACGGGCGCCTCCGGTTCGACTGGAGCGGGCGCGGGGTCAGCATCGAGCTGCCGAGTGCCCTGCGGGACAGCACCACCTACATCTTCTCCTTCAACACGGACCTGAGTGATGCCCACGGGGTGTCCCTCGAAAATTCCGTCACCGTGGCCTTCGCCACGGGCCCGCGCATCGATCAGGGGCAGATTCGAGGCCGCGTCGTGGCGCCCCGCCAGGCCCGGCCGCAGGCGCAGGTCGACGTCTTCGCCTACGAGGGCGCCGGGGACGGCCCGCCGACCCCCCTTCCGGAGCGGCCGGCGTACCGGACCCAGACCGGGGAGGAGGGCACCTTCTCGTTCGACTACCTCCGCGAGCAGCGCTACTACGTCCTCGCCGTCCGGGACAACAACCGGAACCGCCGCCCGGACCCCGGCGAGCCGTTCGCGGTGCCGCCCCGACCGGGCCTTCCGGCCGACCCCGACAGCACCGAGGTGCCGGTCCCGTGGCTGCTGACGCGGGCCGACACGACGGGGCCGCAGTTTCAGCAGGCCACCCCCCTCAGCCGCCGGCGCCTGCGCCTCAGCTTCGACGAGCCGGTCCGGCCCGGCCCCGGAGGGACGGCGGCGTGGCCGCTTCGCGACTCGGTGGCCGGCTCGCCCGTGGCCGTACGAGCGGCGTACCGCCCGCCCGACCGGGCAGATGCCCTGATCCTGCGGACCGCCCCGATGGACTCGACCCGCCACACGCTCCCCCTGGGTCCCGACCTGGTGGTCGACACGCTCGGGCAGGGCGTGCGCCCCGACACCGCCCGCTTCCGGGCGGCGGCGCGGCCCGACACCGCCCGGACGCGCTTCCAGGCGTATCTGCCCGAGGGGCTCTCCGCGGACTCGGCCGGCAACCATCCGCTGCTCCCCGGCGTGCAGCCGGGCGCCCGGTTTAGTCAGGTGCCCGACAGCAGCGTGCTCCGCGCCGTTCTGTCCGCCCGGGACACCGCGGGGGCGGCCCGCTCCTACCGGCTCGTCCCCGACGAGGACCGGGCCCACCGGCTTCGCCTGCAGCCGCCGCTCCGGCCCGGCGAGATCGTGGAGGTCGCCGTCGATCTGGGGCCCATCGCCGGCCCCGACACGACGTACCGCCGGCGGTTCCGGCGGGTGACCGGTGAAATTCTCGGGGGGCTGGAGGGGCGCGCCCAGCTCACCGACGCGACGTACGAGACCCCCCTGGCGACCGCGCCGCGCCCCCGCCCGGCGGCGGCCGGCAGCCTCGCGACGAGCGACTCGGTCGAGTCGGGCCACGCGCCCCCCGACTCGACCGCCCGTCCGGCCCCGTACGCGTCGGCCCCCGACGGCCCGGTCGTCGTGGAGATGATCGCCACCGAGAGTACAATTCCGGTCGCGTCGCGCCGGCAGACCGTGCCGCCGGGCAGCACCTTCGTGTTCGAGAACCTGCCGGAGGGGTCGTTTCGGTTCCGCGCGTTCCACGACCGCAACGAGAACGGCCGCTGGGACGGCGGCCTGATCCGGCCCGCCGTGCCCGCCGAGCCGATCACCTGGAGCGAGAGTGCGACGGACTCGCGACCACGGTGGACGAACGTGCTGCCGGCGCCGCTCCGCATCCCGACGCTGCGCCTGGTCGAGGCCGAGGCGCCCACCCCGACGCCCGACAGCGCGGCGGCCGACTCCCTGCGCCCCCCCGGCGGGCAGCGCCGGTAGCGCTCGGAATCCCTGCCCGACTGGTCCGTTCAAGCCCACTGCTCGACCCTCGAAACAGACCGCCCTGCGTCGCATGCCGACCGGTCCCGATGCCCCGTCCTCCCACGCGCCGGCGCCGCCCCTCCTTACCGCCGAGGCCATGCGGGAGGCCGACCGCTATACGATCGAGGAGTACGGCCTTCCCGGCTTTACGCTGATGGAGTCGGCGGGCCGCGGCTGCGCCGACGCGATCCGGTCGGCCTACGGGCCCCTCGAGGGCGCGGCGGTCGTCGTGCTTTGCGGGAAGGGCAACAACGGCGGCGACGGCCTCGTCGTGGCCCGGCGCCTCTACGGGGCCGGCGCCCGCGTCCACGTGGCCCTCGCCGGCGAGCCCGACGCGCTCGGCGACGATCCGGCCCGCAACCTCGACCTGCTGCGGCAGCTGCGGGACGAGGACGGGGGGGACCGGCTGACCGTCGCGTCGCTCGACACCCTGGGCGCCCTGGCGGAGACCGCCCACCGGCTGGCGCCCCGCCTCTACGTCGACGCCCTCCTCGGCACGGGCCTCACCAGCGAGCTCCGCGAGCCGATCCGCAGCCTCGTCGAGTGGGTGAACGACCGGCCCGCCCCCACCGTGGCGATCGACGTGCCCACGGGCCTCCACAGCGACACCGGGGCGGTGCTGGGCACGGCGGTGCAGGCCGACCGCACCGTCACCATGGCGGCCCCGAAGGTGGGGCTCCACGTCGGGGAGGGGCCGAGCCGGGCCGGCGCGGTGTCGGTCGTCGACATCGGGATCCCGGCGTTTGTGCTGGACCGGGCGGCCCAGAAGCCGGGGTGCGCGCGCCACACGACCGACGCCGCCGTCCGGGCGTGGTGGCCCGCCCGGGCCCCGGACGCCTACAAGTACAGTGTGGGCACGGCGATGGTGGTGGGGGGCAGCCGCCGCTTCGTGGGGGCCCCCACCATGGCGTCCACGGCGGCCGCGCGGAGCGGGGCCGGCTACGTGACCTGCGCGTGCCCCGAGGCCGTCCAGCCGACGCTGGCCGGGGCCCTTCCGGCCGTGCCGACGCTGCCGCTCCCGACGACCGACGACGGCCTCTCGCCGGACGCCGCGGATACCGTCGCGGAGGAACGGGCCGACGCGCTCCTCGTGGGGCCGGGCCTGGGCCGGGGCGCCGACACCCGGCGGTTCGTGCTCCGGCTCCTCGAGGCCGCCGACGGGCCGGTGGTGCTCGACGCCGACGGGCTCAACGCCCTCGCCGACGCGACGGCCGACTGGACCGCGCACGCCCGGGCCGACTGGATCCTCACGCCCCACGCCGGCGAGTTTCGCCGTCTGGCCGGCGAGGTCGACCTCACCGACCGGGTGCGCGCGGCGCAGACGCACGCCCGGCGCTGGGGCGTGACGCTGCTGCTGAAGGGGCAGCCCAGCGTCGTGGCGGGCCCGGACGGCCGCACCTACGTCGGCCGCACCGGCACGCCCGCCCTCGCCAGCGCCGGCACCGGCGACGTGCTGGCGGGCCAGTGCGTCGGCCTCCTCGCCCAGGGACTCGACCCGGTCGAGGCCGCCGCCGCGGCGCTCCACCTGGGCGGGGCCGCGGCCCAGCGCTACGCCGCCACGCGGGACGAGCGCACCCTCACCGCGCCCGACCTCGTCGATGAACTGCCCCGAACCACCCGCGAGCGGCTCGGGACCGACGGTCGGTAGTCCCCCTGTATACTCTGTGTATGCTCTGTCGCCTGCCTCTGCCCTGACATGGCGCGTTTTCCGTCGCTTTCGACTACGCACTACCGCTGGTTGGCCGTCCTCTGGACGGGGGCCATCGTCCTGGCGTTCTCCCTGCCGGCGGCCTCCTTCGACGGGGTCCAGCCGGCCGTCGGGGCCGACAAGGTCGTCCACGTCGTCCTCTTTGCGGTCTTCGGGGGGCTGTGGATGCGGGCCCTCTGTCCCCCCGACCCGGGGACGAACTGGGCCCGCGTGCGTCGCCGCGGCGGCCGCCTGCTTCTCGTGGGCGTGTTGTTCGGGATCGGGTCGGAAGTCTACCAGCAGGTCCTTCCCCTGCGGCGCATGGCCGACCCCTACGACGCCCTGGCCGACGTCCTCGGCCTGCTATTCGGAATTCTCCTCTACGGCGCATACGTTCGGTGGGGGCCCCGGAAAGAACCGTCTCCGTCGTGACGCGAGAGGAGGAATCCGGCGGACCCCCCCATTTTTTGACGAAACATCCGTGTGGAGACGAGGTAAACGTCTTGTCCACGTTGTGGTACAGGGTTTATCCCTACATCCCGCCCGCATTGCACTCCCGATTAACAACGGCCATCACCTATGTCCGTACGCAAAGAAGAGGGGGCAGACCTTCGGCAGTGGTACCGGCTTTTTGTTCAGGTTGGTCTGACCCTTGCACTCCTCCTTCTCGTCGTGGCCTTCCAGCTCGACTACAGCAGGGGGCAATCCTTCCAGGTCGACCTGCAGGAGCAGGAGACCGTCGAGATGGAGGAAATTCAGCAGACCGAGCAGCAGAACGAACCGCCGCCTCCGCCGAAGCCGCCCGTGCCGGTAGAGGTGCCGAACAATGAGACCATCGAGAACCAGGACGTCGACTTCGACGCCTCCCTCGACCTCGACCAGTCGCTCGACACGAGCCAGGGCCCCCCGGCCCCCGAAGAGGAAGAGGAAGAGCAGGAGCAGGAGATCTTCGTCGTCGTCGAGGAGCAGCCCCAGTGCGGAGGTGTGCAGGCCCTGCAGGAAGAGGTCGAGTATCCGGACTTCGCCCGGAAGGCCGGCATCGAGGGCCGCGTCTTCGTCCAGTTCGTCGTGAACGAGGAAGGAAACGTCGTGCAGCCGAAGGTGACGCGCGGCGTGCACAAGCTCCTCAACGAGGAAGCCCTGCGGGCCGTCCAGGAGCTCGACTGCGAGCCCGGCATGCAGCGGGGCAACCCGGTGAAGGTGCGGATGTCGCTGCCGGTGACCTTCCGTCTCCAGTAGCGCGCCCCGGACCCCACACGATTTGAAGCGCACCGTGTCCCGACCGCCGTCGGGGCCCGGTGCGTTTTTTATTTTTGCGGCCCGGCCTCGCATGTGCACCGAGGGTCCCGAGGGGCTCATATGAACTCCGCCTGCACTCGCCCTCGAGTGCACGCTCCGCTCGGGTGGGATGGATGTCTGGACGTATTTCGCCTCCATACCTCCACACTTCCTCACATCCAAACCTGAATCCTGCTACAGGATTCGGTATCAGGATCGGTGGTCGACAGTGCCGTCGGGCCGGCCGACGAGGACGTCGGTGGCCAGGTCCAGGAAGAGCCCGTGGTCCAGCACGCCGGGGCGCACGCCCAGGGTGCGACTGAGGGCCGCCGGGTCCGCAATGCCGTCCGGGAAGCGGGCGTCGAGAATCCAGAAGCCCTGGTCGGTCACCACCGGGCCGTCCTTCTCGGTCGCGACCCGGAGCTCGGGGGTTGCCCCCAGGTCCTGCAGGGCCCGCGAGACGGGCGTGACGGCCATCGGCAGCACCTCGACGGGAAGGGCGGCCTGTTCGCCGAGCTGATCCACGAGCTTCGACGGGTCGACGACCACGGCGAAGCGCTCGGCCTGCGTGGCCACCACCTTTTCCCGGGCGTGCGCGCCGCCCCGGCCCTTGATCAGGCGGAGACGGTCGTCGACCTCGTCGGCCCCGTCGACGACGAGATCGAGGTGCGGGTCCTCGTCGAGTGTCGTGAGGGGGATGCCGTGGGTCCGGGCCAGCCGCTCGGCCTCGAAGGAGGTGGGCACGCCCTCGACGGCCAGGCCGTTGTCGTGGATGCGCCGACCGATCGCCTCCAGGGCGTAGGCGGTTGTCGATCCGGTGCCGAGGCCCAGCCGCATGCCGTCGTGGACCAGGGTCGCGGCCTCGCGGCCGGCGGCCCGCTTTGCGTCGTCGCGATTCATCGGGGAAGAAAGAGCGTGGGAGAGTGGGTGCGCGGGAAAAGGTATTTGCTGACCGCTCCAAAATCGATTCCCCCGACGTCCCCGCGCCGCGATTCCCGTACCCGTTGCGTTCGGTGAAACGGGCTCCCCTCACCGGTCCTTCTCCGGCGCTGCCCTGTGATCGAAGGGGGCCTGTGCACCGGTGCCGAACCTGCCGCTGGACTCGGGGAGGGACGTGCGAATGTGAAGCGCGGGGCCACACCACGTGTCTCCCCGCCTCTCCGACGGCGGCCGCGACCGGTTCTTTCGCGGACCCTTTTCCATCGGGACGTGCGTAGCGGGCAAGATCCGGTCCGTTACGAGCGGCGGGCGTCCGCCTCGTCCAGCGACAGGGCGAAGCGGAGGCGGTAGTCCTGATAGCGGGGGCTGTAGCCGGCCCGGACGACGCGGAAGCCCTCGTCGAGGCCCATCACCGTCATCCCTGGGTGCTTGTTCGGAAAGGTGTCGTACGCGAAGCGATCGTAGCCGCGGGCCGTCGCCACGTCGAGCATGGCGTAGAGGAGGGCCCGCGCGATGCCCTGCCGCCGGTAGGCCGCCCGCACGCCGCCCTTCGCGCTGTAGAAGGTGGTCTCGTCGCGCTGGTAGCCAATCTTGAAGCCGACCGCCGTCTCCTCGCTCCACGCCACCAGCATCAGGAGGTCGGTGCGCTCGAACGTGTTGATGATGTGCTCGTCGTCGAAGATGGCCACGTTGAGCCGCCGGATGAGGTCGAGGTCGTCCAGGGACACCTCGGCAATGTCGAGGGGAAGATCCGCGACCGCCGTGGGGGCGCGGGCCGACGAGCGGCCGGGGAGGGTATCCATCGCGGCGAAGTTCGAGGATCGATGGGACGAGAATAGACAGGAGCGGGGTCCTCACGCCGTTTCCAGGTCCGAATGACGTCCTCTGATCGGAGCTGGACAGCTTCCTCTTTAGAGATTATCTTTTCCGTAACATTATAGCGTTCAACGTTTTAACGTTACACGTTCGCGGAGGAGATCTTCTTCCCTCAGAGGGCTGAATCCTCCTCGTATGGTGACATCATGCGTCGGAGCTCGCATCAGAACGGGAGCTCGTCGGCGTCGGTCGGGTCGCGGTTCGGCCGCTCGGGGGGCGACTCGTCGGCGGACGGGGGCTCCTCAGCGTCCGGGAGGGCCGCGGGCTCGTCGGGGGCCTCCACCGCGTCGGGGGCGTCCTCCTCGACCAGCTGGACGGGCTCGAGGACCTCCTCCGGCACGTCGTCGACGAAGCGACTGGGCGTGGTCATGTACTCCCCGTGGGAGCGCCGGTACTGCGTCATGGGGTAGGAAATGAAGAGGTTCTCCTCGGCCCGCGTGCAGGCGACGTAGAAGAGGCGGAGCTCCTCGTCGACGGCCCCGTCCTCGCGGAGGGCGTGGCGCGAGGGAAGGGTGCCGTCGAGTGCACGGATGAGGAAGACGGTGTGGAATTCGAGGCCCTTCGCCGAGTGGATGGTCGAGAGCACGAGGGGCGGCTCGTCGTCCTCGGCGGCCTCCTGCTCGAGGGCCGTCAGCTCGATCGGGTCCAGGGCGAGGGACGAGAGGAAGCGCCGGCGACTCTCGTAGTTGGCGGCCAGGCCCGCCAGGTGGTCGAGGTCCGGCTCCCGCTTCGGGTAGTCCTCCGAGTACTCCTTCTCCAGGATGGGCTGGTAGTAGTCGAGCACCGTCTCCACCTGCTCGGCCACGGGCGTGTCGGGGTCGCGGATGGCCCGGAGCACGCCGAAGAGGTCCTTGAGCGCCGACACGTAGCGCGAGGAGAAGGGGGTGCCGTCCGCCGCCACGAACGGGTCGTCGGCGGTCTCGGTGGCCCAGGCGATCAGGTCCTGCGCCGTCTTCGGCCCGATGCCGTGGATGAGCTGCAGGATGCGGTTCCAGGAGGCGGCGTCCTGCGGGTTCTCGGCCACCTTGAGGTGGGCGAGCACGTCCTTGATGTGGGCGGCCTCGTTCAGCTTGAGGCCGCCGTGCTTCACGAACGGGATGTTGCGGCGGTTCAGCTCCACCTCCAGGTCGTAGGCGTTGTGGCCGCTGCGGAAGAGGACGGCGATGTCGCTGAGGGGCACCCCGTCCTCCCGGAGGCGCATGATCATCTGCGCCACGAAGCGGCTCTCCATCTCGCCGTCGGCGGCGGGGACGAGGGCGGGCCGCTCTCCCTCGTCCCGCTCGCTGAAGAGCGTCTTGTCGTAGGAGCGCTCCGCCTGGTCGATGATGTGGTTGGCGAAGTCCAGGATCGGCTGGGTGGAGCGGTAGTTCTGCTCCAGCTTCAGGACCTCCGCGTTCGGGTACTCGTCGGGGAAGCGGAAGATGTTGCGGAAGTCGGCCCCGCGGAAGCGGTAGATGCTCTGCGCGTCGTCGCCCACGACGGTGACGTTGCCGTGCACCGACGCAAACTGCTTGACGAGATCGGCCTGCAGGGCGTTGGTGTCCTGGTACTCGTCGACGAGGACGTGCTTGCAGCGCCCGGCCACCTGCTGGCGGATCTGGTCGTCGGCGTCGAAGAGCTCGAGGGTGCGCTCCAGCAGGTCGTCGAAGTCGAGCATGCCGTGGGCCTGCTTGTACTGCCGGTACTCCGTCCGCAGCTGCGTCAGGGCCGCCAGGTGCCCGGTGTACTGGGGGTAGCGCCGGGCGAGGACCTGGCGCAGCTCCTCGTCCCGGTTCGTGGCCGCCGAGAACATGTTGTAGAGCGTCTGCTTCTTCGGGAAGCGCTCCTCGCCGTCCGCGTAGTTGCCGCGGGTGCGGAGGACGCTGAGGACGTCGGCCGCGTCGGCGGCGTCGAGCACCGTAAAGTTGCGCGGGAGGTCGAGGGCCTCGGCGTGGCGGCGCAGCACCTGCAGGCAGAAGGCGTGGAAGGTGCCGCCCTGCACCTTCTCGCAGCGGCCGTCGAGCAGGCTCGCGGCGCGGGCCGTCATGTCGTTGGCCGCGCGGCGCGTGAAGGTGAGGAGGACGATCTGCTCGGGGCGGGTGCCGGTCTCGACCAGATAGGCGAGGCGGTAGATGAGGGTGCGCGTCTTGCCGGTGCCGGCCCCGGCCACGATGAGCAGCGGACCGTCCCCGGACGTGGCGGCGGCGTGCTGCTGCGGGTTGAGCTCGTCCGCGTAGTCGATCGTCAGGTCCTCGGCGGGCGGGCGGTCCGGGTCCTCCTCCGACCGCAGAACGATACGACGGGCCATGGTGGGCGGACGAGCGCTGGTGCGAGAGAGCGGAGGCGGGCCGGACGGTACGCCGAACACGTGCCCTCGACGACCGGTTCAGTCGTGCGAGAGGGCCACGAGCGGGTCCGACCGGCAGGGACTGAGTACAACCCCTCGGATCGGAGGAGTGATCCGCCCGGGCCGCGGCCCCGAGGGCGGGCGAAGAGCGCGTGATCCCGGGCCGGCCGGTGGACATGTCGCACGGCCTTTCGTAGATTGCGAGGACCCCGTGAGACACTCCTCCGGGGCGTCGCCGCGGCGGCCCGACCCCCGGGGCCCCGCATCGTTTGTACTCACGTTCTGTGGGAACGGGTCGCCCGTTCCGTCCGCAACGAGCGCGCATACCTATGGGCAAAGTCATTGCGATCGCCAACCAGAAGGGAGGGGTCGGGAAGACGACGACGGCCATCAACCTGGCCGCTTCCCTGGCGGCGACCGAGCACTCCACGTTGCTCCTCGACATCGACCCGCAGGCAAACTGCACCTCCGGCGTGGGGCTGGAGGCCGAGGAGGTCGACGCCTCGATTTACGAGGTGCTCATCGGGGAGGTCCCGGCGGCCGAGGCCGTCGTCACGACCGAGATGCCGTTTCTCGACGTGATCCCGAGTCACATCAACCTCGTCGGCGCCGAGATCGAGATGATCGACGAGATGCAGCGGGAGGAAATCCTGAGCAGCGCCCTCCCGCAGGTGCGCCGCAAGTACGATTTCGTCGTCATCGACTGCCCCCCGTCCCTCGGGCTGCTCACGCTCAACTCGCTGACGGCGGCCAACTCGGTGCTCATCCCCGTCCAGGCCGAGTACTTTGCGCTGGAGGGGCTGGGCCAGTTGCTCAACACGATCAAGATCGTGCGCCAGCACCTCAACCCCGACCTCGAGATCGAGGGCGTCCTCCTCACGATGTTCGACACGCGCCTGAACCTCTCGAACCAGGTGGCCCAGGAGGTGCGGCGCTACTTCGGCGAGAAGGTGTTCGAGACCATCGTGCAGCGGAACGTGCGCCTCTCGGAGGCCCCGAGCTTCGGCAAGCCGGCCATCCTGTACGAGGCCTCGAGCAAGGGCGCCCAGAACTACATCGCCCTCGCCCGCGAGATCCTGGAGGACAATCAGGAGTATATCGAGTCCCACGAGGCCCGCGGCGACGGGACGGCCGGCGAGGACGCGTCGGCGGCGCCCGACGCCGAGGCGCCCGAGGAGGGCGTGACCGGGGCCCTCAACGAAGACGCCTCGGAGGCCGAGGAGGAGTCGACCACGCCCGCCGACGACTTCTCACTGTAGGGCGCCACTGTTCACTGTGGAGCTCCACTGTTCGGAACGCACGCGATTCGACATTCAAATGGTACGGTGTTCCCGACAAGTGGCGTGAGACGTGACGAGTGAAGCGGGAGCGACGAGGACGCACGCCTCACGATTCACGCATCACGCCTTCAATACAGGGCACTCGCGGTCACTCATCGTGGCCGTTCCCATTGCACATCATCTAGGCTTGAGGCCCATTCGGTATGGCTGACAATTCCGCACTCGGCAAAGGACTCAACGCACTCATTCCCTCCGAGAAGCAGGAAGAGGCTTCTTCCGAGGAGGAGGGAGGTGAGGACGTTTCGGAGAGCCAGCTCTATCAGTTCGAGGACGGCACCCGGATGCTCGGGCGCGTGGCGGAGGTGGCCGTGGATCGCATTCGCCCCAACCCGTACCAGCCGCGCCAGGAGTTCAACGACGAGACGCTCGACGAGCTGGCCGCCTCCATCGACGAGCTGGGCATCATTCAGCCCATCACGGTGCGGGCCCTCGGCGACGGGCAGTTCGAGATCATCTCCGGGGAGCGCCGCCTGCGGGCCGCCCGCCGCGCCGGGCTCGACCGGCTGCCGGCCTTCATCCGCAAGGCCAGCTCCGAGGAGATGCTGGAGATGGCCCTGGTCGAGAACGTGCAGCGCGAGGAGCTCAACCCCATCGAGGTGGCGCTCGGCTACCAGCGGCTCATGGAAGAGTGTGGGCTCACGCAGGAGGAGGTGGCCGAGAAGGTGAGCAAGAGCCGGGCCACGGTGTCGAACTTCCTCCGCCTGCTGCGTCTCCCGCCCCGGGCGCAGGCAGCCCTCCGCGACAAGGAGGTGGCCATGGGCCACGCCCGCGCCCTCATCGCGATCGACGACGAGGAGGCGCAGGTCGAACTTCTCGAAGAGACGATCGCGGAGGACCTCTCGGTGCGCGAGGTGGAGCGCCGCGCCCGCGACTGGCACGATGAGCAGGAGGCCCCCGACGACGAGGACGCGGAGGCGGCGGCCGCCCCCTCGGGTCCGCCCGACCGTGAGGAGCTCCAGCTCGACGACTACCGCAGCAAGCTGCGATCGCGCTTTAGCACGCAGGTGCAGATCAACCACAAGAGCGACGGGGAGGGCAGCGTCGAGATTTCGTACTACTCCGAGGAGGACCTCGAACGCCTCGTGGAGCTGATGATGGGCGACTAGTCGCCCTCCGCGGCCCCGATGACTGACGGCGGGAGCACCGATGGGGGCACGCGGCGCCGGCCCGCTCTCCTTCGTGAATTCCCTTCATCCCAGTGTCCCGATGCCCGCACTGTCGCTCCGGCTTGCCGGCCTCGTCGCCGGGCTCCTGCTGATGGGGGGAGCCGGCATGGGACCGGCCTGCCGCGCCCAGCCCGACAGCGTGAGGGCCGAGATTCTGAAAGAGAAGGGCTTTTCCCCGGACCATTCGCCGCGGGGGGCCCTCTGGCGAAGCCTCGCTGTGCCGGGGTGGGGGCAGCTCTACAACCGGCAGTATCTCAAGCTCCCGTTCGTCTACGCCGGCTTTGCCGCCCTCGGCGCCCGCGCCTACCAGGCCCACCGCCAGTACCTTCTCTTCAAGCGGGCCCACCTCTTCGGGCGCGGCCCCGAGCTGGCCGACGAGGGCGAACCGAATCCGTATCGCCAGTACGAGGAGCAGTTTAACGAGGTCACTGAGCGGCTCGGGGGGAACCGGCTCGGGGCAATGCGCGACCAGCGCGACCAGTACCGGCGGCAGCGCAATCTTTCGATCCTCGGCGTCGGGCTCTTCTACGCGCTCACGGTGCTGGATGCTTACGTGAGCGCCCACCTGCTCACGTTCGATGTCGGAGAGGAGCTCACGCTCCGCGTTCGGCCCACGGGACGCCTCGTTGCGGCAACCCGAAACCCGCAGCCGGGCGTCGGGGGGGCCCGTCCGCCGCCCGAGGCGCAGGTGCTGGACCGCGGGCCAGGCATGCGTCTCCAAGTCCAGTTTTAGGGACCGGTGCGAGGTCACCGGTATCCCTCGAGAAGCGCCGCGTGACGAGCGCCGACCGGTCGGGCTCGAATTCCCTATCCCGCAGGGCGCACTTCGCTTGCCAACCGGCGCCGGGGGGGCGGCAACAACGACTACGGACCGAGGCCGTTGCCCGTCGCTTCTCTACGAGCTGATGTGAAGAATGAAAAAAGCACCGCCGCGGATCTGAGGGGGGCTGTAGCGGTCGGCGCGGGTCCGATCGGCCTGCCCGGGATCGAGATGTGAAAGGATCCACAAATTGCGGGGGAACCGGACCCGGAAGCCCTTTCGATCCGAGAAAAGGCTGTGAGCCAAGGGAAACGCGCCGGGGATGAAACGTACAGATGGGGTCCAAAATCTGCGGTCCCCCGCAAAACACTCGTTCGGGAAGACGCTCCGGCGTGTTACCTTCGCGGGAGACGGTGCGACTATCTTTAGAAGGGAAGAGTAGTTGCCAAGACCATTCCCATCAGGGACCGGCGAAACCGGCCCCGGGAACCGCATGTGCGCTCACGCATCACGTCCCGCCTACACAATGCCCGATCAGACACGGCCGCACGAGTTCGTTCGAACCAAGGAGGCTGAGCCGGAGACCTCCGACGAGCCCCCGCTCTTCGAAAAATGCCACCGCTTCTTCGATCCGTCAAACGACTATGCGAAGCTGAAGCAGGCGGATCTCTATCCCTACTTCCGGCCCATCGAGTACAGTGAAGGCTCCCGGGCCGTCATGGACGGGGACGAGCTCATCATGGCGGGGTCGAACAACTACCTCGGTCTCACCTCCGATCCGCGGGTGCAGGAGGCCGCCAAGGACGCCATCGACAAGTACGGCACTGGCTGCACCGGCAGCCGCTTCCTGAACGGCACCCTCGACCTGCACCTCGAGCTTGAGCACCGGCTGGCCGAGTTCATGGGCAAGGAGAAGGCCGTGCTCTTCTCCACCGGCTACATGACGAACGAGGGCGTTCTGCAGGCCATAGCGGGACGCAACGACATTATCTTCTCCGACAAGGACAACCACGCCTGCATCGTGGCGGGGACGCAGGCGAGCCTGGCGGAGACGCGGCGCTACCAGCACAACGACATGGAGCACCTCCGCGGCATGCTGGAGCGGGCCCACGAGGAGAAGCCGGACGCCGGGAAGCTCATCGCTACCGACGGGGTCTTTTCCATGAGCGGAAAGATCGCCCAGGTGCCCGAGCTTCTGGAGCTGGCCGAAGAGTTCGACGCGGCCCTCATGCTCGACGACGCCCACGCCATCGGGGTCATCGGAGACGGGGGGCGCGGGTCCGCCTCTACGTTCGGCCGGAAGGACGACGTGGACCTCATCACGGGCACCTTCTCGAAAAGCTTCTCCTCGATCGGGGGCTTTGCCGTCGGCGACCGCGACGTGATCGAGTACATCCGGCACGAGGCCTCGACCCACATCTTCAGCGCGTCGATGCCGCCCTCCACGGTGGCCACTGTGCTGAAGTGCCTCGAGATTCTGCAGAACGAGCCCGAGCGGCTCGAGCGCCTCTGGGACATCTCGGACTACATGCGCGAGGGCTTCCGCGACCTCGGGTTCGACGTCTGGGAGAGCGAGAGCCCCATCATTCCGGTCGTCGTCGGCGACATGGAGCAGTGCTTCCGCTTCTGGAGCGACCTGCTCGAGGAGGGGGTCTTCGTGAACGCCGTGGTGCCGCCCGCCGTCCCGCAGGGACAGGCGCTGATGCGCACCTCCTACATGGCCACCCACTCCGACGAGGAGCTCGACCAGATTCTGGAGGCCTTCCACAAGGTCGGCAAGAAGCACGGCGTCGTCGGGACGAACGGGCACCACGCCGCGCCCGCCGAGTAGCGCCCCCGAACCACCGGCCCGGCCGACACGTTATGGCGCCGTCGTTCCCGATCTCCGTCGGGGGCGACGGCGTTCGTTCGCGTGTGCCCGACCAGTCCCTGTGTCCCGAATGCCGACCACCGCCGCCGACGTCACCATCCGCCCCGTCGAGGGGAGCCGGGGGCGACGCCGGTTCATCGACGTGCCGTACGCGTTTTATCCGGGCCGGTATCCGAACTGGGTCCCGCCCCTGCGCCGCGACGTGAAGGCGACGCTCGATCCCTCGAAGAACGCCTTCTTCGAGCACGGAGACATGCAGCTCTTCCTGGCCGAGGACGCCTCCGGCGCGGCCGTGGGGCGGATCGCGGGGATCGTCAACGGCATGCACCTCCAGACCTACGAGGACGCCACCGGGTTCTTCGGCTTCTTCGAGTGTGTCGACGACTACGCGGTGGCGGAGGCCCTCCTCGACGCGGCCACGGACTGGCTGCGCGGGCAGGGCCTGGAACGGGTGCGCGGGCCCGCCAACCCGACGCTCAACGACACCGCCGGCCTGCTGGTAGACGGCTTCGACCGGGAGCCGTCCATCCTCATGCCCTATAACCCGCCCTACCACGAGGACTTCCTGGGGCGCTACGGCTTCGAGCGCAGCATGACGATGTGGGCCTACTACGTCCACAAGAAGTACTGCCAGTTCGAGCGGCTGGAGCGGGGCGCCGAGCTCGTGAAGCGGCGCACGCCCGGCCTCTCGGTGCGGTCCATCGACCTGGACCGCTTCGAGGAGGAGGCGCGCACGATCCGCGAGATCTACAACGACGCCTGGGCCGAGAACTGGGGCTTCGTGCCGGTGACGGAGGCCGAGTTTCTACAGCTCGCCGAGGAGATGGAGCAGATCGTCGAGCCCGAGCTGGTCTACTTCGTCGAGCACGAGGGCCGGCCGGTCGGCTTCTCCATCGCCCTCCCCAACATCAACCGGGCCCTGCGCCACGTCGACGACGGCCGGCTCTTCCACTACGGCCTGCCCTCCGGCCTCATCACGCTCCTGCTCCGCATGACCTACGGCGTCTACGAGTGCCGCATGCCGCTCATGGGGATCCGGCAGGCCTACCAGGGCAAGGGGCTCGACAGCCTGCTGGTCCTGGCCACCATCCAGAACGGACCGCCCAACGGCTTCGACGCCTGCGAGATGAGCTGGGTGCTCGACAGCAACACCCGCCTCAAAAACCACGTCGAGTCGCTCGGCGGCGTGAAGGACAAGGAGTACGCGATGTTCGAAACGTCAATTTCGAGTGGCGAGTGACGAGTTTCGAATTGTTCGCGGACGACTGAACCGGTCCATTCGCAAATCGACACTCCCAATTTGCAACTATCATGTTCGTGTACTTCGACCTCGACGACACGCTCCTCGACCACCAGCACGCCGAGCGGAAGGCCCTGGCGGACGTGCGGGACCGGTACCTCGAGGTGTTCGGGGCCCTGTCGGTCGACGAGCTCCAGGAGCAGTACCACGCGATCAACGCGCCGCTCTGGCGCCGCTACGCCGACGGCGAGATCGACAAGGCCACCCTCAAGGACCGGCGCTTTGCACAGCTGTTGAGGGCGGTGGGGGCCACACACGCCGACCCGGCCCTGGTGCGGCGCTACTACATGCAGCGCTACGGCCACCACTGGCGGTTCGTCCCGGGCGCCCGGGACGCCTACGAGGCCGTGGC
>JAZKTD010000391.1:0-3018 GCA_036625705.1 Salinivenus sp. | reverse complement strand
CCGGGGAGCGTGACGACCCTCTTCGTGCCCCGCGACGGCCGCCCGTCGCTTGGGGTGAGCTTTGCCACGGCCGACGGGGCCTCGGCCACCGTCGAGCCCGCCGCCGAGACGGTCGTGTACCTGGATGGGCGGACGGCCGAGGTCGCGCCCGTCGCCGGCGTGCTGCGCCGCCTCGGGGTGACGGCGACGGTTCGCCTCCGCACGGACGTGCCCATCGGGTGCGGGTTTGGGGTGAGCGGCGCGGCCACGCTCGCGACGGCTCTGGCCATCAACGAGGCCGAGGGGCTTGGTCACGACCGCGACGCGCTGGTGGAGGCGGCCCACCGCGCCGAGGTCGAGGCGGGCACCGGCCTCGGGGACGTGTTCATTCAGGAGCGCGGTGGGCTGGTCTGGGACCGAGGCGAGGGCCTCCGCCACGCGGACTGTACGGCCGTCATCGGCTACACGGCCTTCGGCGACATCTCGACGGCGGACGTCCTGGGCGACCCGACGGCGATGCGGCGCGTGGCCCAGATCGGGCGCGGGGTGCTCGCCGATCTCACCCCGACCGACGGCCTGGTCCCGCTTTTCGAGGCGTCCTGGGACTTTGCGACCCAGGCGGGCCTCTCCACCGCCCGCGTCGAAGAGGTGGTGGCGAGCGTGCGGGAGGACGGGGGCGCCGCCACGATGGCAATGGTCGGAGAAAGTGTGGTCGCGGTCGGGGGGGCGGCGGCCCTCGACCAGACGACCCGGGTGACCACCAGTGGGGCGGGCCTCCTGTAGTGCGCTCTTCCCGGTCGCCCCGGGAGCCGGGGAGGACCGTTGGCCCTCGTGGGCGTCGGGGGCAGCGGCGGAGGATCCTTCGTGGGCCCTCCTCATTCTATCCACGTCGTTGAGACGGGAATCCCCGCTCTGGTGAACGCCTCCGCACCGCGTCATGGGCCGTCTTTTGGTCAGTCTTCGCATTTCTCCGGAGGCCGTCGGGCCTCTCGTGCTGTTGGGAGGCCTCTGTCTGCTGCTCGCCGGCTGCGGGTCCTCGTCGTTTGTGGGGCAGCAGTACAACAACTTTACGGCGTACTACAACAAGTTCTACAACGCCCGGCAGGCCTTCGAGAAGGGCGCCAAAGCCGTCCGGGAGACTGATCGGTCCGTCGACCGGGGCCGCTACCTGTCGGTGTTTTCCGCGCCCGAGCAGCAGACCGGCCAGTCGGCCTTCGAAAGCGCAATCCAGAAAAGCGCCGACGTCCTCCGGGAGCACCCCGACTCGAAGTGGGTCGACGACGCGCTCCTGATCATTGGGAAGTCGTACTACTATCAGCAGAACTATGTGGGGGCGGCCCAAAAATTCCGGGAGGTTCTTGCGCTGGAGGCGGCCCGAGAGAAGGAGGCCCGGTTCTGGCTGGCCCGGACCCTGTTCACCAGCGGCAGCATCTCGGAGACCGCCGAGGTGCTGCGCGCCGGAGAGGAACGCGCCGATGATCCCTGGACGGCTCAGATGCAGTTGGTGCTGGGCGAGTTGCTGGTGCGGCAGGAACAGTGGACCGAGGCGGAATCGGCCCTGGAGCGCGGGCTGGAGGGGCCCCTGCCCGAACGCGTAGCGGCCCGCGGCGCGTTTCTGCTCGGTCAGGTGCGAGAGACGCTCGGCCACCCGGCGGAGGCCCGGCGCGCGTATCGCCGTGTGCAGGAGCACGATCCGGCCTACGAGCTCGGGATCGCCGCCCGGCTCAGCGAAATCGAGCTTCAGGGGCAGCACGCCGACGCCCCCGAGGCGCTCGACCGCCTCCGCGACCTGCGCAAAGACGACAAAAACCTCGAGAAACTGGGTGAGATTGCCATCGTGGAGGCGCGAGTGTACCGGGCGATGGGCCGGTACGACCAGGCCCGCGCCACCCTTCGGCGGATGCTCTACCGCGACCGCGACCGTCGATCCTCTTCCGGCACGGCCCAGGGACGTCTGCACTACGACCTCGCCACGCTCTACCGGGACGCCTACCAGGACTTCAGCCGGGCGGCGGCCCACTTCGACACGGCGAGCACCACCCTGTCGGGGGCCGGGCGGGCGCGCTCCGAGGGCTCGGAGGCGCAGCGGCTCCCCTCTGCCCCCGTCAACCCGGCGTCCCAGGCCGACCGCTACCGGAGCCTCGCCGAGCGGTCCCGGGAGGTGGCCCGCCTGGACTCGCTCCTCCGGATCGGTCGGATGAGCGACCAGGAGTTTCAGTCCTTTGTCCAGACCCTCCGTAAGCAGCGGCAGGCTCAGCGAGAGGCCCGCGAGGCGAACTCGGGCGAGGCGGCCCGGCGTCGGCGGTTCGGGGGGCAGGAGGAGGCCGCGGCTCAGCGGCGGCAGGCCTCCGCCTCGGCGGCGGAGACTCGAAGCTCGGAGGCCGGGTTTCTGTTCTACAAGGACCCGGCCCGCGTCCAGCAGGGCCGTCGCCAGTTCGAGCAAACGTGGGGGGAGCGGCCCCGCGTGGACAACTGGCGCCGCCGCGCCGCGATGCAGACGGCACAGGCCTCCGAAGAGTCGTCCAGCGACGCCGGCGCGGTCCCGACTGGCGACTCGACGAGGGCACGCCAAGGCCCTGAGGCGGCCCTCGATCTTTCGGGGATCCCCCGGGACTCGGCCAGTCTGGCCGAAATGGAGGCCAAGCGGGCGCAGACCCGCTATGAACTGGCAAACGCACTCTTCCTCGCCGCCGGACGGCCCGACTCGGCGGCCACCTGGTACCGGCGCATCCTTCAGGAAGACGGCGACCAGCCGGTCGCCCGACGGGCCCTCTATGCGCTGGGGGAGGCCTACCGGGCGCAGGGCGATACGACCGCGGCCCAGCAGGCCTACGAGCGCCTCGTTCAACAGTACCCCGAGTTTACTCTCGCGCGTCGGGCGCGGCAGCGCCTGGGCCGCCAGGTCCAGGCGGTCCCCGAGAATCGATCGGCCCGGGCCGACTCGGCCTACGCACGGGCCTACGAGCAGTGGCAGGCGGGGGCGTGGCGACCGGCCCTTCGCGAGCTGTTGTCCCTCGCCCGCCGCTACCCGGATACCGA
>JAZKTD010000390.1:0-3029 GCA_036625705.1 Salinivenus sp. | reverse complement strand
CTTTCACTGCTCGCCGAACACTCCCCCTCCCGTGCCGCACGCCTCGACGGCCCCCGACGCCCCCGCGCCCCTCACCGGGGGCGACCCGGACACGTTCGTCCACCACACCATCACTGTGCGCTGGCCCCGCATCGCCCGGCGGGTAATTGCCGACAATGCCCTGTCCGCGGCGGCGGAGGAGCGGGTGCGGGCGCTCGTGGACGACATTCCGGACGGCACGATCCGGCCCCTCGACGACCCCGACGCGCCGGACGAAGCCCTGTGGAACGAGTGGATCGCGCCCCACCGCGGCCAGTCGTGGCTGGCGTGCCCGTGGTTCTTCGGAGAGACCTACTTCTACCGTCGCATCATGGAGGCGGTCGGGTACTACCGACCGGGCCCACACCGCGGACTGGACCCCTTTTCGGACCAGAAGGCGCAGGGCTACACGGAGTCGGCCGACGCCATCCGGACGCTGGCGCAGGTCCCCGACGATCCCCTGCCGCGCCGCGACCTCGTCCGGCTGCTGACGACGGCCCTCTGGGGCAACCAGGCCGACCTCAGCATGTGGGACGCCGACGCGGAGGGGCCCGACCACCTGGGGACGGGGCGGGCGGCGGAGCACCTCCTGACCGACGACACCGGAGCGGCGCTCGACCACCTTGACGGGCTCGACCGCCCGGCGCGCGTCGACGTGTGGGCCGACAATGCGGGCTTCGAGCTGGCCACCGACCTCGCGCTCGTCGACGGGCTGCTGGCGGGCGAGTGGGCCGACCTCGTCGTGCTGCACGTCAAGGCCCACCCGACCTTCGTGTCCGACGCTACCGCCGGGGACGTGCACGCCGCCCTCGACCGGTTCGCCGGCGACGGGGCCAAGGCGACCCGGGCCCTCGCCGACCGCCTCCGGACGGCCCGGGCCCGGGGGCGGCTCCGGCTGGCGGACCCGTTCACCTGGACTTCGCCGCTCCCCGCCCGGCGCCTTTCGACGGCCACGACCGCCGAGCTGGCCCGGACGGACCTCCTCATCAGCAAGGGGGACGCAAACTACCGGCGCCTCCTGGGCGACCGGCCGTGGCCGTTCACCACCGCCTTCGACGAGGTGGTGCGGTTCCTCCCGGCGCCCGTGCTGGCCCTGCGCACCGCAAAGTCCGAGGTGATGGTCGGCCTCACGCAACAGCAGGTCGACCGGCTGAACGACGAGGACCCCGACTGGCTCGTCAACGGACGGTGGGGCGTCGCGCAGTTTGCGGACGCCTGACGCCGGATCCGCTGCGGGCACCCGCCGGCCGACGACCCGTATGGAGCGGTCCGTCATTGTTGCACCAACGTCCCGTGTTCATGCCCGATCGACTCACCTCCCGGCAGCGCGCCCACCTCCGCTCGCTCGCCCACGATCAGGACCCGCTCATCCACGTCGGCAAGGAGGGCCTCACCGACGCGGTCGAGCAGGCGATCGCCGAGGCCTTCAACACCCGCGAGCTCGTCACCATCCGCGTGCTCGACAACGCCCCGCGGGACGTGCGCGACATGGCCGAGGCCGTGGCCGGGGCGATCGAGGACGTGCAGGTCGTGCGCACGATCGGCGGGACGGCCCTGCTGTACCGGCCCCATCCGGACGAGCCCGAGATTGCCCTGCCGGAGGCAGGGGGCGAGTAATGCCGTTTCCCTTTCAGCGGACCCTTCGAGAAACAGGGAACGACCGGGTCGCGAGTCGCGCCTCCCGGCGATCCGGGCAGATCCGAGTCCGACGATCCGGGGGGCGGACGAAAGGAGCGCTGCACGACGTGGTCGTTGCAGACGGAGAGGCCGGCACCTCACCGACGGGGAACGAGGCCTCACGTTCGGCGCCATCGGGGACGGATCGCCGTGAGTGCACGCCCCATGCTGACGTCGGCATGCGCGGCGCCGTAATCGTTGCCTCAAAGCAGGACCCCCTCGGTCATGGCTTCGACAGGTTCCTCGCCGCTTTCTCGACACAAGGCCTACGACGAGCCCTCGGTGTTCCGGCCGGAGAACCTCCTCCGCGAGGCCCGGCGTCAGAACGAGGTTGACCGAGGATCTGTCCCGAACATCTGCCTGCTCGATCCGGACGGTGACATCGTTGATCGGCTGCGGGCCACGGGGCGGGCCGAGCCGCACGCCCACTGGCCCGGCTACCACACTACCCTCTACGAAACCGAACTGAAGGGCCGCACGGTCGGGGTGCTCGGTCGGGCGGTGGGCAGCTCCTTTGCCGTCCTTGTGGCCGAGCAGCTCTTCGCCGCGGGGTGCGAACTGCTGCTCAGCGTCACCTCCGCCGGACAGATCGTGCCGCAGGGCGACCCGCCGTACTTCGTGCTTATCGAGAAGGCCCTCCGCGACGAGGGGACGAGCCACCACTACCGGCCCCCCGCGCCCTACGCAACGCTCGATTCCGCTCTTCGCCGGCGGCTGCGGGGCAGGTTTGCCGACGTGCCGGTGCCCGTACACGGAGGGGCGGCCTGGACGACCGATGCGCCCTACCGTGAGACGGAGACCGCCATTGCCGCGGCGAGGGAGAAGGGCATCATGGCCGTTGAAATGGAGGCGGCAGCTCTCTACGCCTTCGCGGCGGCCCGGGGACGCCCGGTGGTCTGCTTCGCCCACGTCACCAATCAGATGGCCGTCGAGGAAGGGGATTTTGAAAAAGGGGAAGCAAGCGGGGTGCGCGACGCCCTCGCCCTCACCTCCGCGGCCGTGGAGGCCTGCGACGACCTCGCGGCCGGCGAACGCCCCGACGCCGACAATGGCTGAGACCGCGCCGTTCGTCGGCCTCCGGGGCGCAAGATCTGGAGCCGACCCGGCCGGGGGCGTCCTTCACGTTCGAAGCCGATCGAGAGACACTGATCTACCCCTCGATACCGACGTCGCTGGCGGTACCGACTGCAAGAAGAGCGTTCCGTTCGGGACCAGGGGTCAGTCCGCCCGGACGTGCTTTTTCCAGTAGCGGCGGAGTCCCAGGGCCTGCATCCAGCTGGGGTCCGCCAGTTCGTAGAGGTCCCAGGTGGCGTCGTCGACCCCGTCGGCGTCGG
>JAZKTD010000389.1:0-3035 GCA_036625705.1 Salinivenus sp. | reverse complement strand
TCCTTCGTCGACAGGGACGACGACGATGACGACGACGAAGAGGAGGAAGAGGAATACGAGGAGGAAGAGGATGACGATGACGACGAGTAACGGACGGCCCCGACGGTGCGGCGGCCGCTCTCTTTGGCGCCGGCGCTCCTGAACGCCTCCCCCGGCCGGTCGGCCCGCAGTCTCCAGGCTGTGGGGGACCGGCCGGTTTTTTGTTGAGACGTGCCTCGCAAGAAGGTACCGATCCGGTTGGTACCAACTCCGCATACGTCGCCGGGGGTGGAGTCGGGGGTGATCGTGAGAACACATGGAGGGGTGGACCCATCTTGCCTCCGTACGTCCGTGCTTCCTCCCTCCCCAAATCCTGCACCAGGGTTCGCCATAGAAACGGCAGACTGACCGCCCCCCCGACCTGTCCCCCGAACGGAGCGGAACTCCCCGCCGGACGACCAATAAATTAGCCTCGACTAACTTTTCTATTGCGACACTCTAAACCAGCCGTATGTACCGACCCGTTCCGTTCGCGTCGGGGAGGGGATCCCGTGACTGAATGGACCGACGTGATGCTTATCGCCCTCGGGTCCCAGCTCGCGGTCCTGCCCGGCGAGAAGGTGCAACTCCTCATCGCCGGGCTGTCGACCCGGTACAATCCCTACCTCGTCGTCGCCGCGGCCGGGAGTGCATTTGCCGGGTGGACCACGCTGGAGATTCTCTTCGGAGGTGCCCTGCAGCGGGTGCTCCCGGAACTGTACCTGGACCTCCTCACGGTGGCCCTCTTCCTGCTGTTTGCGGCGATGCTGTACCGCTCGGCCCCACGCGAGGGCCTCGACGACGCCCGAAACCCCGACGAGCACGGGGTTCTCGGAGACGGGCGCACCACACTGCTTGGGGTCCCGCTGCCGTCCTCGGTCGCCACCTTCCTCGGGATCTTCTCGATGATGGCGTTCGGAGAGGTCGGCGACAAGACCCAGCTGGTGACCATCGGCCTCGCGGCGCAGTACGGCGCCTCCTCCGCCATCTGGGTCGGGGAGATGATTGCCATCATCCCGGTCAGCCTCGCCAACGCCCTTCTGTTCCACCGCTTTGCTCATCGGGTGGATCTGCGAAAGGCCCACTATGCCGGGGCAGGCATCTTCGTGTTTTTTGCCCTCGACGTCCTTCTCTCCGTCACCACGGGCGTGTCCCTCTGGGGAACGGCTGTGCAGGCGGTGTCGAACGCCCTTCCGGTGGTCGCTTAACCGGGCCTCCCCTCGGCTCGTCGGGGCGGTCGGGGAGCCTCCGAGGGGCCCTCCTCGACCCCGGATTTGCGTTCGGGAGCGCCGGACCCTGCACTGGGGCGACTGCCCAGCCGGACGGTGCTCGCGTCCCGCGGCTCCGCTATGCAGTCGTCGGCCACCCCGGAGCGGAGCGGCCGCCCGACCCCGTCCGGAGCGAACTGAGGCCCCAGCCTCGACGGGACAGGGAGCGTGTCCGGACGGAGCGCTCCGTTCAGGACGGGGATCCAAACCCCCCGCCGCCCGGCGTCTCGACGCGGAGCCGGCTGCCCGCCGGGAGCCGGCGCGAGAAATGCGCCGGGAGCGTCTCCTCCGTCCCGTCGGGATGGACCAGCACGTTGCGACCCGGCGCGCCCGCCCCGCCGCCGTCGCGGCCCCAGGGCCCTTGGTCGCGGCGCGTGCTCAGCATGGTGACCGTCACGGGCACCAGCGCCTCGTAGACCCGCACGAGGCCGTCGCCCCCGCGGTGGCGTCCGGCCCCGCCACTGCCCTCGCGGAGGCGGTAGGTCGTGACCCGGAACGGGTAGGTCTGCTCCAGTGCCTCGACGGGCGTGTTGAGCGTGTTCGTCATGTGCACGTGCACGCCGCCGAGGCCGTCGCCGTCGGGGCCGGCCCCCATGCCGCCCCCGATCGTTTCGTAGTAGGCGAAGGAGGTGCCGTCGGGCCGGGTGCCGCCGATCGTGAGGTTGTTCATGGTGCCCTGTCCCGCCGCGGGCACCCGGTCGGGGAGCGCCTCCGCGAGGGCCCCCAGCACCACGTCCACGATGCGCTGGGAGGTCTCGACGTTGCCGCCGGCCACGGCGTGCGGGGGGTCGGCGTTCACGATCGAGCCCTCGGGGGCCGCGACCGCCACGGGGGCGAGGCTCCCGGCGTTCATCGGCATCTCGGTCCCCACCAGGCCCTGCACCACGTAGTAGCAGGCCGACTCTGTGATCGGGCGCACGGCGTTCAGGTTGCCCTCGTCGGCCGGGTCGGTGCCCGCAAAGTCGAACGCCACCGCGTCCCCCTCGACGGTCGCCGTCACCCGGAGGGTGGCGGCCGCGCCCTCGGCCCGTTCGAGCGTGTCCTCGAACGAGTAGCGGCCGTCCGGCCAGTCGTCGAGCGCCGCGCGGACCCGGCGCTCGCTGTAGGTCTGGAGGTGGCGGGCGTAGGCCGCCACCTCGTCGGGGCCGTGCGCCTCGGTCAGCTCGCGGAGGCGGCGCGCCCCCGTCGCGTGAGCCGCCCGCTGCGCGGCTAGGTCGCCTCGCCGCTCGTCCGGCGTGCGCACGTTGCGGAGGAGGAGGCGCATGAGCCCCTCGTTCGCCGCGCCGCCCTCGTACAGCTTGACCGGCGGAATCACGAGGCCCTCCTGCACCAGCTCGGTGGCGAGGGGGAGGGACCCCGGCGTCATGCCGCCGACGTCGGCGTGGTGGGCCCGGCTCGCGACGAAGAAGTCGGGGGCCTCGCCATCGGCGACGAACACGGGCGAGACCATCGTCACGTCCGGCAGGTGCGTGCCGCCGGCGTACGGGTCGTTGAGCACCACCACGTCGCCGGCCGCCCAGGCGTCGACGTGGTCCAGGGCGGCGGCCACGCTGGCGGGCATGGCGCCGAGGTGCACGGGGATGTGGGCCGCCTGCGCGACGAGCCCCCCCTCCCCGTCGAACACCGCGCAGGAGAAGTCGAGCCGCTCCTTGATGTTGGGGGAGTAACTGGTGCGCCGGAGCGTGCCGCCCATTTCGCCGGCCACCCCCTCGAAGCGGTGGCGGTAGAGCTCCAGAAGCACGGGATCGG
>JAZKTD010000388.1:0-3035 GCA_036625705.1 Salinivenus sp. | reverse complement strand
TCCTCAGCGTCGTTGTGCACGGTCACCAAGCGCCCACGCCGGAACGAGAGCCGCAGACCTGTTCGGCCCGTTCGTCTCCCCGACCGTCCGCTCCGGACGCCCCGGCACCGCCTCCCTCCGGCCACACCTCAGAGGCTCCGAGGAGGCGGCGTCGGAGCACCTTGTGCTCGCATCGATTCAGACAGACGACGCCCTCCCGCCCCGCGACCGCTCGTTCGATGCTGTCTCGCTCCCGGCTCCTTCTCGTCACGGTCCTGCTGATCGGGCTCGGTCCCCTGCTGGGCAATGGATGTGCGGACGCCCCCCGGCAGGCGCCTCCGCCCTTCGACACGGCCGAGGCGGACGTGCCCTACGTCGCGACCTCCGAGGCCGCAGTGACGCGTATGCTCGAGATCGCCGAGGTGGGGCCGGGCGACGTCGTCTACGACCTCGGCTCCGGCGACGGCCGCATCGTCATTACGGCGGCCCAGCGCTACGGCGCCCGGGGCGTCGGCGTCGAGATCGACCCGTACCGCGTCTACCAGGCCCGGAAAAACGCCGAGCGGGCCGGCGTCGCCGACCGCGTCACGTTCCGGGAACAGGACCTCTTCGAGGCCGACGTCAGCGACGCCACGGTCGTGACGCTCTACCTGCTTCCGGCCATTAACAAGAAGCTCCGCCCCCTTCTCCTCGAGCAGCTCGATCCGGGGACGCGGGTCGTGTCGCACAACTTCGGCATGGGCGACTGGGCGCCGGACTCCACCGAGCGGGTGGGTCCGAGCACTGTGTACCGCTGGACGATCCCGGAAACGATTCCCGACACGCTCCGCACCCCCTAATGCTGTTCCTCACCGGGGCCGTCACCGAGAATGTGCCCCCCGGACACGTGGTCCCGCACCTTCGCCCTCCTTCCCGATCCGGACTTCTCCTTCCCCCGCAGCCTCGTGGAGACGACCGACTCCTCGTGCACGTTTGTGCGGGATTCAGGCCGCGAGAGGGCACTGGTGTAGCTGGTACGAGCGGTCGATTCATTGTCGAGAACTGGCCCAGGTGGGAGAATAGGTAGGAACGACGCACCACGGGGCCATGTACTCGGTATTGGTATTACAGCGTTCTCATACAGATCCGCATACAGACCATGAAGCGAGTCACCGTCAGCGTGCCCGACGACGTGGATGCCCTGGTGCGACGAGTGGCGGAGGCCGAGGACAAGAGCATGTCTCAAATTTACGCCGAGGCCGTGGAGGCTCATCTCCGGGAGAAACGGCGGAAGCAGGCGGTCGAACGAGTGAGCGCCATCCTCGAACGGACGTCGATCCAGCCGGAGGCCATCGACGAGTTGCGTCGCGAGCGAGACGCGTCCGACCGCTCATTTCCCCAGGCCCATGAATGACACGCGGTACGGCCTCGACACGGGCTTCTTCTTTCGGCTCTTTGAGGGAGCGGAGCGCGCCCGCGGCGTGTGGACGGCCCTTACAGAGGGCTCGGACGAAGGAGTCGTGTCTTCCATGTCGGTGTACGAGCTTCAGCGGAATGCCCTGAAGGGACTGCTCGTGCGGGAGGACGTGGAGGCCTTTCTCGCCGAGCTCCCGTACCTCTGCACGGTGCACGAGACTCTCTCGGTGGACACTGCGCAACGTGCGGCTCACCTCGGGTGGGGAAACGGGCTGGCGATGGCGGATGCGCTCATCCTTCAGGCGTTCTTGGAGGAAGACGTAACCCACATCGTCACGACCGATCGCGATTTTGAGGCGTACGAGGGTGAGCCCACGGTGGAGGTGATTTGAGAGGGAATTCCGGGGGGCTTTCCTCGTCCAAGAGCCGTACGCCGTGCTTTCTCGGAAAACAGCACTGTAGGTCGCAACTTAAGTGAGCTATCCCCGCCAGTAGCTCGGGGTCAGGACCACGAGGAAGGTCATGACCTCCAGCCGCCCGGCCACCATCAGCAGGCACATAAAGAGCTTGGTCGGGACCGGCAGGGCCTCGAACCCGCCCATGGGCCCGACGGTGCCAAAACCCGGGCCGATGTTGCCCAACACGACCAGCGTGCCGGAGAAGGCCTCGCTGAGCGCAAGGTCGATGCCTGCACGATGGGCGTCCACGGCGATAAAGCCGGTGCCGCCGACCACCAGGAGGAGGTAGGTCAGAATCACGATGAGGATGCCCCGCACCACCGGCTCCTTCACCGCGCGGCGCCCCAGCCACATCGGCCGCACGGACGAGGGATGGATCATCTGAAAGAGCTCACGTCCGATCACCTTGAATCCCACGATCCACCGCATGAGCTTAAGGCCGCCGGACGTGCTGCCCACGCACCCGCTGGCAAACATGAGCAGAAGCAGAACCACCAGGACCTCCTCCCCCCACACGGCAAAGTCGGTGCTCGCGTAGCCGGTGGTGGTGAGCAGGGTGGCCGTCTGGAACGTGCCGTGGCGAAACGTCTCTTCGAGGCCGGCGAACTGGCCGTCGTTCCACAACATGGCACTCACCAGCAGGCTCCCGACGGCAAAGACGGAGAGGTAGACCCGAAATTCCGTGTCGCGGGCGGGGGCCGTCGGGTCGGACACGATCGACCGCCAGAGCAGTGTAAAGTTCATCGCCGCCACGAACATGAACGGAATGATGATCCACTGCACCGTGGGGGCAAACGCCTCGATGCTCCGGGCCTGCGGCGAGAACCCGCCGGAGGGGATGGTCGTGAAGACATGCGCCAGGGCCTGGTACGGCGTCATCCGGGGGGCGAGCCCGGCGTAGTGCACCCCGAGGAGCAGGACCAGGAGCAGCACCGAGCACCCGATATACAGCAGCCAGAGGCGCCGGGCGGTCTCGGCGATGTGGGGCGTGAGCCGCTCCAGGCGCGGGCCGGGCACCTCCGCGTCTAGAAACTGCGCCCCCCCGGCCGAGAGGCGCGGCAGGACGGCCACGGCCAGCGCGAGGATGCCCATGCCGGCCATCCACTGCGTGAGCTGCCGCCAGAGCATGAGCGCCGCCCCGTGCTTCTCAATCGAAATGTCGAGCAGGATCGTCGACCCGGTCGCCGAGAAGCCGCTGAAGCT
>JAZKTD010000387.1:0-3050 GCA_036625705.1 Salinivenus sp. | reverse complement strand
GACAGAGGCGGTATTGCGTATTTTGTATTGCGTTGGGTGGAACGGCGGACGATACGGACCACGCAATACGACATACGCAGTACGAGCTACCCCTCCCGTTCCCACGTCCACACGAGGCCGGCGCCGCCCGCGATCACGAGCAGGACGGCGATGATCTCGGCCTGGGTGGCGGTGACCCCAAGCAGGGCGTACTCGGGATTCACCCGGATCTGCTCGATGAGGACGCGCTCGATCCCGTTGAGGACGAGGTAAAGAGAGAAGAGCCACCCGGCCCGGAACGGGTGCCGGCGGAGGGCCCAGAGCCCCGCGAACAGTACCGTCGCGGCGAGGGCCTCGTAGATGGAGGTCGGGTACACGGGCTGGGGCGGCGGCCCGACGATGGCGTTGGGGTAGGTCTCCGCCCAGAGCCACATCGGCCACCCGTCGGGCTTCGCGCCGAGGTCGGCCGCAATGCCCCAGTCCCCGTCCCCCGCCAGGTGACAGCCGATGCGGCCAATGCCGTAGGCCAGCATCAGGCCGGGGGCGGCCGCGTCGGCCACCGGGGCGACCGACAGGTCGTACCGACGCAGGTACCACACGATCGCCCCGCCGGCCACGATGAGGCCGCCGTAGAAGGTGAGGCCGCCCGTCGAGAAGAGCATGCCCGCCGGGTCGAGCAGGAACCGACCCGGGGCGCCGAGGATGGTGAAGAGCTTCGCCCCGACGATCCCCATGGCGCCCGCCAGCACGGCGAGGGTGCCCACCAGGATCGAGGGACTCTCCTCGACCGTGCGCCCGTTTTCCGTCCCGACCCTCACGCCGCCGACGATCCCCGCGGCGTACTTGCGGTCCAGCTCCCGGGCCCCGAGCCAGGTGCCCACCAGAATGGCGACCGCCACCATCACCCCGAACGAGTAGATCGGCACCGGAAACGGGATCCCGAACACGTCCCGGAAGAGATCGCTCAGGCGTGGGTACATGCCGTGCTGCCTACGATGAACGGCGGGGAATCGGGCCGGGCCGTCGCTTGCCGCACCGGAGCTCAGGCGACCTGCGCCCCGTCCCGTCCGGTGCGATCCAGGAGCACGTCCCGGAGCTCTCCAAAGGGCACGTCGACCTGCTCCCCACTCTCCATCTCCTTAACGGTTGCCTCCTCGGCCTCGAGCTCGTTGTCGCCGATGATGAGGGTGTAGGGCGCGTTCTGTCGGTTGGCCTCCCGCATCTGGGCCTTGAGAGACCGGCCCTTCAGGTCGAGCGCCACCTGCAACCCGGCCGCCCGCAGCTCCTGGGTGGTGCGAAAGACCCAGGCCTCCGCCTCCTCGCCGAGGGCCGCGATGAACACGTCGGGCTCCGGCGACCCCGGGCGGTCGGCGTCGGCGGCGTCGAGCGCCAGGAAGAGCCGCTCCATGCCCGCCGCGAAGCCGATGGCGGGGACCGGCTCGTCGCTGCCGAGCACCTCGGCGAGGCGGTCGTAGCGGCCGCCGCCGGCGAGGGCGCTCTGGGCCCCGAGGGCCGGGCTCTCCAGCTCGAAGGTCGTCTCCGTGTAGTAGTCGAGCCCCCGGACGAGGTGAGGATCCTCGACGTACTCGACCCCGAGGTCCGAGAGCAGGCGCTGGACCCGGTCGTAGTGGGCCCGGCTTTCCTCGTTGACGTAATCGAGCAGGGTGGGGGCGTCCGCGAGAATTTCCTGCTCGTGGTCGAGCTTGGTGTCCAGGACCCGAAGGGGATTGCGCTCCAGCCGCCGCCTGCTCGTGTCCGACAGGTCGTCGGCGTACGGGGTCAGGTAGTCCCGAAGGGCCTCCACGTAGGCGTCCCGCCGGTCGGGCGTGCCGAGCGTGTTGATGCGAAGGCGCGTGTCCGGGATCCCCAGTTCGTCGTACACCGCCATCATGATCGCGATGGTTTCGGCGTCGGCCCGGGCGTCGTCGGTGCCCAGGATCTCGATGCCGAACTGGTGGAACTGTCGGTACCGCCCCTTTTGGGGCTGCTCGGCCCGGAAGCAGGGGCCGATGTAGAAGAGCTTCTGCACCCCGCCCCGCTGGTCGAGGTGGTGCTGGAGAAACGACCGCACGACCGGCGCCGTCACCTCGGGCCGCAGCACGTACTGCGTCCCGGCCCGCTCGAAGGCAAACATCTCCTTCTGCACGATATCGGTTGCCTCCCCAACGCCGCGCGCCACCAATTCCGTCGGCTCCAGGACCGGGGTCCGGATTTCGTCGAGGTTATAGCGCTGCATCACGTCCCGGACGGTCCGCTCCACGTAGCGCCACTCGGCACTCGGCGCGATGCGAGTGCCCCCGTCGTCGGTGTACGCGTCCGGCAGAATGTCGAAAGTTCCCTTGATGTTTTGAAACGAAGTGCTCACGGGTGGGGCAACAAACTGAACGAGAGACAGTGGTCGCAGGCCGGCGGTTAGCTGCGAAGGGCCGCCTCGCCCTCGCGCAGGACGTCGATGACGGTGGACGGGTCCTCGGCCGCAAGCAGGCGCTCGCGGAATCCGTCGCGGCTGACGAGGCGCGAGATCCGGCCCAGGATCTTGACGTGCTGGGACTTGTGGTTTTCCGGCCCGGCAAGCAACAGGAGCAGCCGGATCGGCTCGTCGTCGATGGCCCCGAAGTCGACCGGCTCTTCGGTCGTCGCGAAGGCGGCCACCGTGTCGGTGACGGCCGACGTCTTGGCGTGCGGAAGCCCGAGGCCCTTTCCGACGCCTGTCGACATCATCTCTTCTCGCTCGAACACCGCCGACCGGACGTCTTCCAGCCGATCGACGTCGGGATGGCCCTTCAACACATCGACGAGGGCATTGATGACGTCGCGCTTCGACGATCCGGGGAGACCGATACGGACGCGTTCAGGCCGGAGGAGCTGGTTGATTTCGGTCGTCTGGGCTGTCGGCATGCACGCGACCGGAGTGATGAAGAAAACGGCGAACCGGGACGAAGGTCCTATCTTCTTTGCCAGGATAGGACAACGACCGGGTTCTTTCACGTGTTCGGGCCCGGATTCGCCGGCCCTGAATTCCAAAATGACGATAATTTGCCGACGAAACGTCCCCGATCGGCCCCGCTGGC
>JAZKTD010000386.1:0-3055 GCA_036625705.1 Salinivenus sp. | reverse complement strand
GCATTCGTAACGGGCGGCACCGGCTTCGTCGGGAGCCACCTCGTCGAGGAACTGCTGCGCCGGGGGGTCGACGAGATTCGGTGCCTCGTGCGCTCGGACCCGAAGTGGCTCTCGGGCCTCGACGTCGAGACCGTGCGGGGCGACCTGTCGGACGTGGAGGCCCTCTGGGCGGGGCTCGACGGCGTGACGCACGTCTACCACGCGGCCGGCCTCACGCGGGCCCCCACCTGGGACCCGTTCTACGAGGTCAACGTGCAGGGCACCCTCAACCTCATGGGGGCCGTCCGGCACGCCGCGCCGGACGTGGAGCGCGTGCTGGTGACCAGCAGCCTCGCCGCCGTGGGGCGATGCGAGGCGGACCGGGTGACCGAGGCCCACCCCCTCCGTCCTATCAGCCGGTACGGGCGCAGCAAAGCCCAGATGGAAAAGGCCCTCCGCGAGGCCCACGACCTGCCGGAGGCCTACGCGGACGTCCTTCCGATCACGGTCGTCCGTCCCTCCGCCGTCTACGGCCCGCGCGACCGCGACATCCTCGACTTCTTCCGGGCCGTGCAGTGGCACGTCTGCCCGGTGGTCGGCAGCGGGGCGGAGCAGGCCCTCAGCCTGGTCCACGCCCGCGACCTCGCCCGGGGCCTCGTGGACGCGAGCCTCGCCCCGGCGGCCGAGGGCGAGACCTACCTGCTCGGCAGCGAGCGGCCCTACGCCTGGAACGAGGTGAAGCGGGCCGCGACCGCAGCGCTCGACACGTGGGCCGTCACGCTGCCGGTGCCGCCCGTCCTCGTCGGGGCCGTAGGTGTGCTGGCGGAGGCCTGGGGCTCGCTCACCGGCACCTACCCGCCGCTCAACCGCGACAAGGCCCGCGAGATTCGGCACGCCTGCACCGCCTGCTCGGTCGAGAAGGCGCACGCGGACTTCGGATACGCCCCGGAGACGCCTCTCGGCGAGGGCGTCCGCGACACGATCGACTGGTACCGGCGCCACGACTGGCTGTAGGCGCACTATGCCCACTAGGAGCCGTTCGGGTGGACCACGGCCTTGATGACGCCGTCGTCGTAGCGGGACTGCAGCGCCAGGGCCTCGGGCGTCTCCTCCAGGGAGAAGCGATGGGTCACGAGCGGCGCCAGGGCCACGCGGTCCTCGGCCACCAGCTGGATGGCCCGCGCATAGACCTCGCCCATGCGACGACAGAACTTGACCGTCAGGCCCTTCCGCCGGGCGGTCGAGGCGGTCAGCTCGTACGCGTTGCCCGCCGGGATGCCGACCAGCACGACGGTCCCTCCGATGCGCACGCTCTCGACGGCGTGCTCGAATCCCTCCGGCGCGTTGGTGGCCTCGATTACCACATCGGCGCCGCGGCCGTCGGTCCCGTCCGCAATCGCGTCGGGGCGGCGGGCGGTCCCGTCGGCCCCGATCCGCTCGGCCACGCCCGTCCGGTATGCCAGCGGGTCGACCACGACGCACGTGCCGGCGCCGGCTTCCTGAGCAACCTGCGCGATGAGCAGGCCGATCGGGCCCGCGCCCAGGACGGCGACGGTGTCCATCGGCTCGATGTCTGCGAGGTCGACCGCGTGGATGGCCACACCCAGCGGCTCGAGCAGCGCCGCCGCGTCCGGCCCCACGTCGTCGGGGACGGGGACGACCTGCTCCGGCGACACGTCGATGTACTCGGCGAGGCCGCCCGGGTGCTCGGCCACCCCCTTGAACTGCACATTCGGACAGAGATTGTGGTGGCCGCGCGTGCACCACTCGCACGCCCCGCACGGATGGGCCGGGTCGATGGCCACGACGGTCCCGGGATCGAGACCCAGCCGGTCCGCACTCTCCGCGGTCACCTCGCCCGAGAGCTCGTGGCCCAGGACGAACGGGGTCTCGTTGGCCTCGTCGCCCGTACTGCCCTCCCGGAAGTGGTGCAGGTCGCTCCCGCAGATCCCGACGCTCCGCGACCGGAGGCGCACCTGCCCGTCCCCGAGCGGGGGCGTCGGAATGTCCTCGACCCGCACGTCGCCGGGGCCGTGGAGCAACGCTGCCGTCATCTGATTGGAGGAGACACTCATGACGCAATGGGGAGCTGAGTGAAGGGGCTGCGTTTTGCGTATTCCGTAGTGCGTATCTCGTATTGCGTATTTCGCGGGAGCCACGGACCGGTTTTCTCGCGACGCACGGGCGGTTTTCCCGGACGATCTCATGGACGCCCTTTCAGACCGACTGTAGCGGAAATCGCCTCCTTCGTTCGCCGGCCATCCGCTCCGACTTGGCGAAAGGCACCTCCGGCGGTCTCTCAAATACGCAACACGCAATACGAAATCTGCAACAGCACCGTCCTCGGAAGCTGAATACCCGGCCCAAACCGCCTCATTCCTGCCCGTAGTACGCCTCGTCGCCGTGCTTGCGGCGGTAGTGCTTGTCGAGGAGCGCCTGATCGATGGGCTCCGCATCGGGGTTGATCTGATGCGTCCGGAGCGCTTTCTCCGCGACGGACTCCAGCACGATGGCGGTCTCGACGGCGTGCTCCAGGTTGGGCCCCCACGCAAAGGGGCCGTGCCCGGCCACGAGCACGCCCGGCACCTCGGCGGGATCGAGGCCCTGCTCCCGAACACACTCGACGATCACCGCCCCGGTGTTGCGCTCGTAGTCCTGTTGAATCTCTTCGTCCGTCATGCGGCGCGTGACGGGGATCGGGCCGTAGAAGTGGTCCGCGTGGGTGGTGCCGAGACAGGGGATGGGCCGCTCGGCCTGGGCCCAGCTCACGGCGTGGGTCGAGTGGGTGTGCACGACGCCGCCGACCGACGGAAACTGCCGGTACAGCGCCCGGTGCGTCGGCGTGTCGGAGGACGGTCGGAGCGCGCCCTCTACCTGCTCCCCCGTGTTCAGCGACACGAGAGGAATGTCGTCCGGCGCCATGCGGTCGTAGTCGACCCCGCTTGGTTTGATCGCGAGCACGCCGGCCTCGCGGTCGACGGCGCTCGCGTTGCCCCACGTCAGCTCCACGAGGCCCGCCTCGACGATGTCCAGGTTCGCCCGATGAACGGCCGCCTTCAGCGATTCGTGTGCCATA
>JAZKTD010000035.1:0-18398 GCA_036625705.1 Salinivenus sp. | reverse complement strand
TCCACCCCGTTCGCGGGCCTTCGGCTCCAGGTGACCGTCAACAACCTGCTCGATGCCCACGTCCTCCGCCACGGCTTCCGGGGGGTGGGCGGGCCCCGCTTCTACCCGGCGGCCCCGCGCAGCACCTTCGTCGAGCTCCGCTACACCCTGTGATTGGGTTCGGGCGTGTGGGTGTGTGGGAGGGTCGAACGAGAGGAGGCCCCTCCTGCCGCCCAACCGCCTTCCCCCCAACGGTCGCCCACGACCGCGCACCGAGACCCGCACGCGGCCTTCGACGGAGGCAAGCAGGTTGATGCACCCCCACTCCCACACCCCCACACTCTCGCACGCGCCGCCATGCTGATTGCCCTCATCGCCGGGGCCGCCCTCTTCGCCGCCGCGGGCCTCGCGTACGCGCTCCGGACGGGCGGCGGGCAGACCGTCGAGGACTACGTGACCGCACGGGGCCAGTTCGGCGCGGGCGCCACGACGGCCACCCTGTTCGCCTCGGCCATGGGGTCGTGGATCCTGTTCGGCCCGCCGGAGGCGGCCACGTGGGGCGGCCTGCCGGCCATCGCGGGCTACGCCCTCGGCTCGGCCTTGCCGCCCCTGCTCTACATCCCGCTGGGCCGGCGCCTGCGAAGCCTGATGCCGGAGGGGCACGCCCTCACCGAGTACGTGCGGCACCGCTACGGGCGGGCGATGCACGTCTTCGTGCTCACGATCATGGTGTTCTACCTCTTCATCGCCCTGACCGCCCAGGTAACGGGCATGGCGTTCATCCTGCGGCTCGTGGCCGACGTGCCACTGTGGGCCACGGCGGGGATCGTGCTGATCGCGACCGTCGCGTACACGGCGCTCGGAGGCCTGCGCGCCTCGGTCTTCACCGACGGCGTGCAGTCGCTGCTCCTGCTGCCGCTGCTGGCGGCGGGGGCCGTCTTTGCCGTCGCGACCGTAGAGGGGACGTCGCTCGCGGCCGGCGTGGCCGACCGGGCGCCCGCCCTGCTGCGATGGACGCACGGACCGGGTGTGCAGGGCGGCCTGGCCCTCGTCCTCGGCATCGCGTCGGCGAGCCTGTTCAACCAGGGCACCTGGCAGCGCGTCTACGCGGCCGACAGCGCAGCGACGCTCCGTGTGGGCTTCGCGACGGTGGCCGGGGCGATGGCCGTTGTCGTCGTGGGGACGGGCCTGCTCGGCCTGGCGGCGGTAGGGGCCGGGGCCGCCACCCCGCCGTCGACGGCCCTGTTCGGGCTCCTGCTCGACGCCGCCCCGCCGGGCGTGGGGCTCGGCCTCGTTGGCCTCGGCCTCACGCTCGTGATGAGCAGCGCCGACACCGTCCTCAACGCCCTCGCGAGCCTCGTGGCCGTCGACCTGCGGCAGGCCCTGCCCGCCCTCTCCGGCGACACGCTCCTGCGCGTGGCCCGCTGGACGACGGCCGCCCTCGCGGTGCCCGTCTTCGCCATCGCCGCGCAGGGCATCAGCGTGCTCTACCTCTTCCTGGTGGCCGATCTCGCGTGCGCCGCGGCGGTCGTCCCCGTGTTCGGGGGCCTTCTGAGCGGCCGCCTGACGAACCGGGCCGCCCTGCTCGGGACGGGCGCCGGGCTCCTCGCGGGCACCCTGCTCTTTCCGCCGCCGGGCGCCGCCCAGCCCGCCCTGCTGCCGGCCTTCACCGCCGCCCTCCTCGTGCCCGCCCTCGTCGCCCTCCCGTTTGCGTGGTTCTCCCCCCGAGCCTCCTTTGACCTGCGGACGCTCGGTTCCAAAGTGACGACAATTGACGAGTAGTGCGTATTGCGTATTTCGTATTCCGTGTGCACCTGCTGGTAGAACGCTGATACGCAATACGAAATACGGAATCCTCCCCTTTCCAAGTCAGACTCTCACTCCCATGCCTGTTGATTCCGACACGATGCCGCCGTTTCCCCAACGCTGCCGCGAGCACGCGGCCGACGCCTGGGGCGCCTCCTACGACCACCCGTTCGTGCGCGCCCTGGTCGACGGCACCCTCGACCCAGAGCGGTTCAAGTTCTACCAGATGCAGGACGCCCGCTACCTGGAGGCCATCGCCGACGCGTTCGTCCGCATCGGCACCCGCTGCCCGGACCCCGACGACAAGCTCTGGTTCGTGGAGGCCACCGAGCGGGCCCTGCGCACCGAGCGGTCTCTTCACCTCCACTACGGCGAGCGGCTCGGGTACGGGCCGGAGGACCTCCGAGAACTGACGTTGACCCCGAACAACCGCGCCTACCAGAACCACATGCTGGAGCGGACCGAGCGGGGGACGCGCCTCGAGGCGCTCGCGGCGGTGGCCCCCTGCCCCTGGCTCTACCGGGACCTTGGCACCCGCATCTGGGACGAGCTCGGCGGCGCGGTTGACGACGACCACCCGTACGCCGACTGGATCCGCCGCTACGCCGACCCGGACCCCGACGAGGCGATGGACATCGGCGCGCTCCTAGAGCGGCTCGACCGGTGGGCGCAGGAGGTCGACGAGGCCACGCGCACCCGCGCCCTGGAGGCCTTCACGACGAGCGCCCGCTACGAGTGGATGTTCTGGGAGCAGGCGTGGACGCGGCAGGACTGGCCGGTGTGACACGCGAATCTCCCCGCTGAGTCAACCTCGAAACGACAGATCGGACGAAAAAGAAAATCGCTGGCGAGTCCCGACGGCGGTCGGGATCCGCTGACGGGGATCTGGGATCCCCATCCCCAAACTCGCTCGGCAATTTCAGGTTGCCTCGCTCAGGCAGTGAGGATTCCGGCCGCTTCGCCTCTGTTTTCGCCCGGGCACGATTTTCTTCGAGGCCGAGACGGCGCACGGTTCAGTCCACTGATCTACTCGGGGCCAACGGGTTCATCCGGCGATGGATCACAGAACGGCGCAGAAAGTTCCAGGAGCGTGCCGGGCGCATCTGGCTAATCTCCCCTACAGCGGAAAATGGAGGGCGTACGTTCTCACGGATTGGTCTGCTCCCACGCGCCCCGACCGAGGAGATCCGAGATCGCCGAGGGAGGAAGTGCTTTCAGAGTGCGCCCCGACCGCTCTTTCCGGGCACCGTCGGAGCGGGCAGAGCACGCGAGCCACCGTCGCTTTCTTCAGCCCCAAAGATATGATTGCCTTGGATCGGCGGGGGAGCGCTTATTCTTTTATTCAATGCATCTTTAGACTAACGGGGCCTCCTTTTGAGTATGCGTTCTCCTAACGTACCAACATCGCAACGCGGAGCGCGCCGGGGCCACCACGCGACGGCGAACGCGCCCCATGCCGCCTTGCTTTTGGTCGCCTGGAACCGCTTTTTCATTGTCCGGCCTCCTCAACCAAGTTTCCCATGAGCGTGGATCGGCGGACCTTCCTTGAGGTGTCGGCGGCCGGGATTGCAGGATGGCTGCCCGCCAGTATGAGGGACACAGACCCCTCGCCCTCCTCGTCGGCACCGCCCAACGTCGTGATGATCATCTCCGACGATCAGGCCTGGACGGACTTCGGGTTCATGGGGCATCCGGAGATCGCGACCCCGAGTCTGGACGCCTTTACGGACGAGGCCGCCGTCTTCCCGAACGGATACGTGCCGACCTCCCTCTGCCGTGCCAGCCTGGCAACCCTTCTGACCGGGCTCCACGGCAGTCAGCACAAAATCTGCTGTAACGACCCGCCGGAGGGTGTAGACCGGAGCGAAATGCTGCCTTTCATGCAGGAGGCCCCGGCCCTGCCCCGGCTGCTCCGGGAGGCCGGATACGCAAGCCTGCAGACTGGGAAGTTCTGGGAGGGGCACTACCGTAACGCTGGCTTTACCCACGGCATGACGACCGAAGGCCGACACGGCGGCCCGGGGCTCACGATCGGTCGCAAGACGATGCAGCCGATCTACGACTTCGTCGATGAGGTCGGCGACCAGCCATTCTTCGTCTGGTACGCGCCCTTTCTTCCCCATCGCCCTCACAACCCCCCCGATCGACTGCTCGACAAGTACGCAGGGGACGACCGGCCCGCCCCGATCGCGAAGTACTACGCGATGTGTGAGTGGTTCGACGAGACCGTGGGCGACCTGCTCGGTTTCGTCGACCGGCAGGGGCTGCGGGAGAACACCCTCGTCGTCTTCGTCGTGGACAACGGATGGATTCAGCCCACCGGGGAGACGCCAACGACGCGGGGACCGTTCGCGCCGCGAAGCAAGCTCTCCCCCTACGACGGTGGGGTGCGCACTCCGGTCACGCTCCGATGGCCAGGGCGCATCGAGCCGGGGTACTGCCGAGAACTGATTTCGACCGTGGACCTGGCCCCCACGATCCTCCGCGCCGCCGGCCTTTCGCCGACCGCGTCGATGCCGGGCGTCAGTTTGCTGGATCGAACCCGCAGTCGCTCGTCTCCGACGCGCGACGCTGTGTTCGGGGAAATCTACACCCACGACATGCAGCAGCTGGAGGACATTGGCGCCAATGTGACCCACCAGTGGGTCCGTGCCCGCGACTGGAAGCTAATCAACCCGGTCCACCCCACCAAGGCGCCGAACGAGGGTCTTCGCTTTCAGACTCCTGAGTTGTACCACTTGGGGCAGGACCCCATGGAAACCCAGGACGTGGCGAGCCGACAGTCGGGAACCGTGCGGGACCTGCTCGCCCGTCTGAAGGACTGGAAATATAGATCTACCTGAGATTAGCCAGTCCCGATTCTCGAAGAACAACTCCTCGCTGCGGACACGCCCCCTTCCGGACGTTCTACTTTCGACGATGCCCACCATGATTTCTTTTGCTCGGTCCCTCCTCGTCGGCGTCGTGCTCCTCGTCCTGGGCACGGTAGTCGTCCCCGGTGCCCACGCCCAGGACGCCATGCACGCCGAGCACGCCGGGGAGCGGTCCCACTCGATTTTCGACGAGGGAGACCTGGTGGCCGTGATCGGCAACGCATTCACCGTCCGCGCCCAGCGGTTTCCTTACATCGAGACCCTCCTCTCGGCCCGGCTCCCTCAACACGAGCTCCGGTTTCGGTACCTGGGCCGGTCGGGCGACGAGGTGGCCCTCCGCCCCCGCCCACTGAACTTTGGGACCCTCCACACACACCTCCGAGACGTGGAGCCCGACGTCATCGTTGCCTGCTTCGGGATGAACGAGGCCTACAAGGGGCTCGACCACCTGGGCTCGTTTCGGCGCAATCTCTCGACCTTCGCCGACAGTCTGCGCACGACGGCCTACAACGGCGACGCCCCCCCGGAGGTCGTGTTGATCTCCCCGATCGCGCACGAAGACCTCAAGGGGGTCGCCGCCGACGTTGAGGCCCACAACGAAAGCCTAGCGGCCTACTCGGAGGCCATGGCGAACTACGCCGCACAGCACGACAACGTGTGGGCCGTCGACCTCTATCACCCGACCAAGGAGATAATGGAGAGCCCCGACGCGCCGACGCTGACGACCAACGGGATTCATCTCTCGGAATACGGGTACTGGGTGGTAAGCCCCATCGTGGGAGAGGCCCTGAACCTGGGGGGAGGGCCGCTCCGGATCGTTCTCGACGCCGGCCCCGAGGAGGCAGTCGGGGACGCGACGCCGGTGTACAACGTAGTACCCGAGGGGCCGGGGACCGCCTTTCGGGTATCCCAGGTCGCCCGGCCACTGCCGCCGCCCCCCAACGGCCAGACGTCCCCCCGATCGCTGGCTCCAGTCGTCGAGATCCGCAATCTCCCCAGGGGCTCCCACGTGCTCGAGGTGGAGGGGGAGGCCGTGGCAGAGGCCGACTCGGCGGCGTGGGCCCGCGGCGTCCGGGTCGATCTGCAGCAGACGGCCCTCCGGTCGGTCTACGAGCAGGTGGCCCAGAAGAACCAGGCCTGGTTCTACCGCTACCGGGCCGTCAACGGGGAATACATCTACGGCCGCCGGAAGACCCCCTTCGGGGTGAACAATTTCCCCGGAGAGTTTCGGCGACTGGAGATGACGGTAGAGTCGACCGAGCACCGGGTCTGGAGTGACCTGAAAGACCTCCTGTATCTGCGATGGCGCATCCGGGCGGGCTCGTCGCCCTCGGCGGCTTCCCTCCAATAGCGGCCTCTAGCGGCGGCCCCCTCGTCCCTTCGAACCTGAGACCGGCCCTCCAACGATGCGACACCCCGCACGCACTTCCCTACACGCTCTTCGCCCCGCGGTCATGGGGCTCACGCTGTGCCTCCTGGCCGGCCTCCTCTCGGGCTGCGGCCTGCTTTCCGGTGCGGAAGGGGGCGCCGACTCCTCGACCGGCGCCTCCTCTGCAGTCGAGACCACGGATTCCACCGACGGTGAGGCAACCCCGTCCGGGACGACGGCCAAGGGCGACGAGCCCAATCGCGGGGGCGAGATGAACCTAGCCAGCCGGGACCCTCAGGTCGCCCTCGATCGCCTGCGGACCGGCGAGGACTACGAGGTCAACCTGTTCGCGTCCGAGAAGCAGTTCCCGGAGCTGGCCAACCCGACGCAGATGACCTGGGACGCCCAGGGCCGGCTGTGGGTCTCCGTCATGCCCTACTACCCACACTACCTGCCCGGAAACTCGCCCAACGACAAGATCCTCGTTCTCGAGGACACAAACCGGGACGGGCGGGCCGACAGCCTCACGGTCTTTGCTGACAGCCTGTATCTTCCGGGCGGCTTTGAGCTGGGTGACGGCGGCGTCTACGTGGCCCGGCAGCCGGACCTTATGGTTCTGCGGGACACCGACGGCGACGGACGGGCCGACACCCGCAAGCGCATTCTGCACGGCTTCGGGACGGGGGACAGCCACCACTCGCTCTCGGCCTTCGAGTGGGGCCCGGGCGGCGCCCTGTACATGATGGAGGGCACGTTTCTCTACTCGCAGGTGGAGACGCCCCAGGGCCCCGAGCGCCTCCGCTACGGGGGCGTCTGGCGGTACCACCCCGAGACCGAGGAGCTTGACGTACACGCCTCGTACCCGTTCGCCAACCCCTGGGGGCAAACCTTCAACTTCTGGGGACAGAACTTTTTGTTCGACGCCTCGGGCGGGGCCAACTACTTCGCCCTGCCGATCACCGGCAAGGTCGACTACCCGAGGAAGCACGTGCCCATGCGCGTCTTCACCGAGTGGGTACGCCCCACGTCGGGCGGGGAGATCATCCGCAGCCCCCACTTTCCGGACAGCCTGCAGGGCAATCTCCTCATCAACAACGTCATCGGCTTCCAGGGCGTGAAGCAGCACCGGATGGTCGAGGAGGGCTCTGGGTACAACTCGGAGGAGGTCGATCCCCTCCTCTACTCGGTCGACCGCAACTTCCGGCCGGTGGACCTGCAGTTCGGCCCGGACGGCGCCCTCTACGTCGTGGACTGGTGGAACCCCCTCATCGGTCACATGCAGTACTCGCTGCGGGACCCTCGACGCGACTCCACCCACGGGCGCATCTGGCGAGTGACCCAAAAGGACCGGGCCCTCCTGAAGGATCCGACGATCAAGGGCCGGTCGGCCACGGACCTGCTCGACATGCTCACCAAGTACACCGATCGCTCGCGCGTCCTCTACCGGATCCGCCGCGAGCTTCGGAGCCGGTCTCAGGATGAGGTCCGGGCCGCGCTCCAGACCTTTACGAGTGAGTTGGACGCCTCGTCCGCACTCTACGAACACCACCTGCTTGAGGCGCTCTGGGCCTATCAAAGCCAGGGCCTCGTCGAGGAGGACCTGCTCCGGCAGCTGCTCCGAGCGGATCGGTACCAGGTGCGTGCGGCCGCCACTCGCGTGCTTCGGTTCTGGCGGGACGAGGTGGAGGGGATCCTGCCCCTGTTCGAGCAACAGGTCAATGATCCACATCCCCGGGTGCGCCTCGAGGCCGTCGTGGCGCTGAGCTACGTCGAGTCGGCGGCGGCCGCGGAGGTTGCGCTGCAGGCCCTCGACTATCCAGTCGACTACTACCTCGACTACGGGCTTCGGGAGACCCTGAAGTCGCTGGAGGGCGCCTGGAAGCCGGCCTTGGCCGAGGGGGATCTCGAAGCGTCCTCCCGGGGCGTGCGGTACGCCATTGAGCAGCTCGAAACCGCGGAGCTCGCGGAGATGATGGACGACACACCTCTCCCGGCCGTCTACCGGGAGCTGCTCGGCCGCGGGGACGTCGCCCCCGACGTCCGGACGGAGGCACTATCCGCACTCGCTCAGGTCCGAGGCGCGTCGGACACGGAAACCCTCCTCTACGTCCTGGGCGCGCTTGGGGACGGGTCGGATGGGCTGGATGCCCTCTCCGAACGCCTGTTGGCCCGCGGGGCGGACACGCTGGCCCGCCACCGATCTCGCCTCCAGACGCTCGCCGTCGCGGGGAAGAGCAGCGTTGCCCGACAGACCGGGTTCGCCGCGCTCATCACGGCGGAGGGGGAGAGCGCCTCGGCCTGGGAGCTCGCGTCGAAATCGAGGCGTGGGCTGTATGACTTCCTGAACGCGGTGCCCCGCACGGACTCGACCGCCCGGGTGGCGGTCTACGATCGGGTCCGCTCGGTGGTGAACACCCTTCCGCAGGGCCTCGACGACCGAGCGATCCGGGCCGACGTCGTGGAGATTGTGGGGCGCACCGACGCGGCACGCCGGACGCCACCCACGACGGCCCTCCTCGACACGAGCGGAGCGGAGGTGGCCGCCGGGCTCTCGTTCGAGAACGCTCGGTCCGGCGCCTGGAACGCCGCGTGGCCCGCTGGAACGGCGGCGTCTCACCTGCGGGTCGACGTGCCCAAGACGGCCTATCCGGAGCGGAGCCTCGATGCCTACGGCGTCCGCGTGCTCGACGATGGGCAGCTCGTCTTCCAGACGACCCCGGACCGTCCCCATTACGCCAGCAACAACCTCAGCTACGGGACTGTGACGAAGGGTCCGATGAGCAACCGCTTCAAGCCGAAACTGCGCGGCAGCGCGGCGATCCCCACGGGCGATACCCTCGCCGTAGGAGGAGACGCCTCGCCGGAGACGCTCCGCCGGGCTGCCATTCGTGCCCTCGCCTCGATTCCGGCCCAGTACGCGTCGACCTTCCGCCTCCTCAAGGAACAGGTTGCCGAAAGCCAGTTCCTGTACGAGGCGGTGGCGGGCATCAATCAGGTGCCCTCCAGCCAGTGGCCCGAACCAGCGCTCGACGGGTTTGGCCGGGAGCTGCTCGAGGCCGCGCAGAAGGTGCCGATCGAAGAGCGGTCCAACCCCGAGTTTCAGGAGGTCGTGCAGTTGGGGCTCACGCTGGCGTCCCGGCTCCCGGGGGACCGGCGCGAGTCGCTCCGGAGCGGGCTCAACGACCTCATTCGCATCGTGACCATCGAGGCGGTGCCGCGGGAGATGAAATACGACAAGACCGAATTCACCGTCTCGGCGGGCAAGCCCATTGTCATCGTGTTCAAGAACCCGGACGCGGTCGACCACAACTTCGTCATCGTCGAGCCGGGCGCGATGAAGGCGGTGGGCAAGATGGGGGACGCCATGGCCGGGGATCCGGAGGCCTACGAGAAGGACTTCGTACCCGACACCGACCAGGTGCTCTGGGCCACGGACCTGATCGGGACCGGGGAGCAGGATCAGCTTAGCTTCATCGCCCCCGAGGAGCCCGGGGCCTACCCCTACGAGTGCACGTTCCCCGGTCACTGGCGCACGATGAACGGGACCATGCGGGTCACGAGCACCCCTGCCGCGAGCCGATAGGGCCCGTTGCCTTCCTCACCCTCACTCGAAGAGACCGCCTCTACGCCTGTGCACGCCCGACCCGTTCGTCTCATCCTCCTCGGCGCAGTGCTCCTGTGGGCCCCAGTCGCCGCGTCGACGGCCCAGGCCCCCGACGACGCAGACTCCACGCCCTGGGTTCGGTACGAGGGCACTTCCGGGCCCGGAAACGGGACCCACATCGTCCTGGTCAGCGGTGACGAGGAGTACCGCTCGGAAGAAGCGCTGCCGATGCTCGGAAAGATCCTGGCCGTCCGCCACGGCTTCACCTGCACGGTGCTCTTTCCGATCGATCCGGAGACCGGGATGATCGAGCCCGACCATCAGACCAACATCCCGGGGCTCAAGCAGCTGGACTCGGCCGACCTGATGGTCCTGTTTACCCGGTTCCGGGAGCTGCCCCCCGACCAGATGGAGCACATCGACGCGTACACCCGATCCGGCCGCCCCATCATCGGTCTCCGCACGGCCACCCACGCTTTTCAGTACAAGAGAAATCCGGACAGCCCGTACGCGAAGTACGACTGGCAGAGCGAGGTTGAGGGCTGGGAGGGCGGCTACGGCCGCCAGGTGCTCGGCGAGACGTGGGTGACGCACCACGGGACCCACGGCGAAGAGAGCACTCGGGGGCTGGTGAACGGCCTCTACCAGGACCGCCCCATCCTGAGCAGCGTGCAGGACGTCTGGGGGCCGACCGACGTGTACGGGCTCCGGGACATCAACGGGGACGAGGACGTGCTCCTCTACGGCCAGCCGCTCTCGGGCATGGAGCCCTCCGCCCCCCCCAACACGAGCAAATCCGTCCTCCCCGTGGCCTGGACGAAACGGTACAACACAGAGACCGGCAACCAGGCCCGGGTGTTCACCACCACGATGGGCGCGTCCGTCGACCTCCAGAATGAGGACCTCCGCCGCCTGCTCGTAAACGCGGCCTACTGGGCGGTCGGACTGGAGGGCTCGATTCCGAAGGAGGCCGACGTCCGCTACGTGGACCCCTACGATCCGACCTCCTTCGGCTTCGACGAGCACCAGGAGGGACTGAGGCCCTCGGACTTTGCCCTCGAGGGCGGCGGCCGGTGAGAGTCTCTCCCCCACAAGAGGGCCAGCCCAGTCGACAGATCGGATGAAAGAAGAAAAGCGCTGTCCCGACCCGGCAAGATGGCGCTTTTTTACTGGTTAGAGCATTATCAGAACAGTAAAACCACTCCCGGGCACGAATAAACTCCGAACCACAAAAATGTAACGGGAGGCACGTCCGGCGCCGCGACGCGGTCGCCGAGCGGCGGCCTGTAACGGCGAGCGCGCGGCCCCACCGGGCCTCCGTTCGTCCCCGAACCGGCTGCCGGGCTCACGGTCCGGCCCGGACGGCCGTTACCGGCAGCCGGGCCATCTGCACGCTCATCGTCTCGGTGCTGTCCGGCCCCACCCAGGTCGCGTAGAGCCGATCTCGGTCCCGTACAATCTTGGGGAACCCCACGCGCCGGGCCGTCGAGGGCACCGTGGCGATCGTAGTGGGCGGGGCTGTCGCCCGGTCGGCCGAGACGGCGCGCGCCCGAACCCGTCCCCGGTCGTCGTGCTGCTCCAGCCAGCTCACGGCGGCGGTGCCGTCGTCCAGGAGCGCCACGTCGACCCGCCCTTCCGTCGCTCCCTCAACGACGACGACCGGATCGGCGAAGTGGCGCCCTCCGTCCTCGGAGAGAGCCGCCTTGACGCGGGGCACCCCGCCCGCCGCGGTGAACCACGCCACCGCAACCCGCTCGCCCCGTGCCGCGAGGGCCGGCCCGTTTACGGGACAGCCCTCGATCTGCCAGCCGTCGGCGTGAAGGCGGGTCGGGTCGGACCACTGCCTGCCGTCGTACCGCACAAGGGCAATGTCGCGCACCTCGTCGGCCGAGCGGTCCCGGTAGGCCACGAGCGCCTCCCCCTCGGCCCGCACCGCGTCCGTCGCACAGCACTCGCAGGTGCGGGCGTCCAGGACGGCCCCGTGTTCGACGGTGCCCGTCGAGTCGATCACGGCGGCGCGAAGCGTCATCTCGCCCTGGCCGTGCCCGTCGCCGGACATTCGCCGCCCGTCAAGCCACGTCGACAACACCCCGTCGTTCCACGGCAGCAGCGAGACGAAGCCGTGCTCCGTGGGGGTGCCGTCGTCGTGGGGCGTAACGGGCGGACGCCACGCGCCGTCGCCCGTCCCCTGGACGATGCGGACGGCGTAGGCGAGCGCGCTGGGGCCGTTGCTTTCCAGGTAGTGGGCCGCCACGCGCCCGTCCGGGAGGGGCCGCACGGAGGGTAGATCCGCCCAGTTGACGAACCAGTCGGCCCCGGTGGCAACCGTCTCCGGATCGGACCAGGTGGTGTCCTCGAGGGTCGCGTACCGGAGGGCGTGGCGCCCGTCCTCGAGGGGGTCGACCCAGCTCAGCCACACGGCGCCGGCCGGCCCCGTCTGCAGGCGGGGCTGCCCGCTCTCCGGCCCCACTGGCGGCGTCAGGGATTCCGGCGACGGGGGAGGCGCAGACGACTCCTCCGCACAGCCGATTCCGACGCAAAGGAGGGCGGCGATCAGGACGACTCCCCAGAACGAGCGCATGACGGGCACGAGAGCTGCGGCTTGGAAGCGGAGCACGCCATACAAGGCACGCCGCCCCGCCTCCGTTCCGGAACGAGGACCGTACGCTCTGCCGGATGCCGTCTTCGCGGGCGCCTCCCGGGCCGATCCTCTCCGTACCGGAGGGGGTCCTCTGCTCGGGTGGAGCCTCCGCGCCGACGCGTCCGCCCGACGCGGAAGGACTCGCCCTCAAATGACCGCCCGAGGAGGACGAACTTCACTCAGGGCGCCTGCACGCCCTCATCGCCCGGCGCCGCCTCCGCAAGCGGCCCCTGGTCCCGCCGCTGCAGGGCGCGCAGCTCCGCGTAGCGACCGCCCTTCGCCAGCAGGTCCTCGTGCGGACCCGCCTCCACGAGCCGCCCGTCCTCCAGCACGAAGATCGTGTCGGCGTCTTCGATCGTGCTGAGCCGGTGGGCAATGACGATGGACGTGAGTTGGCTGCCGCGCGCAAAGAGGCCGTCGAGGGCGTCCTGGATGACCGCCTCCGACTCGCTGTCGAGGTCGGAGGTGGCCTCGTCGAGGAGGAGCACCTGCGCGTCCTTCAGGATGGCCCGGGCAATGGCCACGCGCTGCTTCTGCCCACCGGAGAGGCGTACGCCCCGCTCCCCGATCTGGGTCTGGTAACCGCTGGGCAGGCGCCGGATGAAGTCGTGGGCGTTGGCCATCTCGCCCGCCCGTCGCACCGCGTCGTCGGGGGCGGCCGGGTCGGCGTAGCGGATGTTCTCGGCCACGGTGCCGGAGAAGAGGGTCGGGGCCTGCGGCACGAGGGCGATGCGCTCCCGCAGCGCCTCGAGGTCGAAGGTGCGGAGGTCCCGCCCGTCGATCGTGACCCGCCCCTCCTGCGGATCCCAGAAACGGCCGATGAGGCTGGCGGCGGTGCTTTTCCCCGCCCCCGAGGATCCCACGAGGGCGGCGGTCTGCCCCGTCTCGACCCGCAGCGACAGCCCCTTCAGCGCCGGCTCGTCGGCCTCGGGGTACGTAAACCAGACGTTCTCCAGCTCGATGGTCCCGACGGGCACGTCCTCGACCTCGCCGCTGTCCTCGGGCGCCGTGCTCGTGAGGTCGGAGAGCCGCTCCAGCGCCGCCATGCCCGCCTGCAGCTTGTCGTTGAAGAACATGACCGACTTGATCGGCCCCTGCAGCTGGCGCTGGTACATGATGAAGGCGGTAAGCTCCCCGATTGTGAGGGTGCCCTGCGTCGCCATCCACCCGCCCACGAGCAGGAGCGCCCCGATGCCGTAGTTGGCGGTCACGTTGATGAGCCCCTCCATCTTGCCCACGTCCTTGCGGCGGTCGAGGTTGATGTCGACGTAGGCCTGGTTCTGCTCGCCGAAGCGTTCGCGCTCCTGGTCCTCGCTGACGAAGGCCTTCACGACGCGGATGTTGGAGATGGCCTCGGTGGAGGCGGCTGTCATGCTAGCCACCGTCTCCCGAACGTCGCGGGACGCGTTTCGGAGCGGCTCCTGGTAGTAGTAGGTGATGGCCGCGAGGATTGGAAGGACCACCAGGTTCACCAGCGCCAGCTGCCAGTTCATCGCCACCAGGATGGAGGCCACCACCAGGATGGCGACCAGCTGGCCCGACAGCCGCGAGGCCGCCGCCTGGATCATGCCCTCCAGCGCGTTGGGGTCGTTGACGACCCGCGAGCTCAGCGAGCCGGACTGCTCGTCGCTGAAGCGGGACACCGGGAGCTTCAGCAGGTGGTTGTAGGCCTGCATGCGCACGTCGCTCACGACCTGCTGGGTCAGGGCGAAGCTCCAGAACATGCCCCCGTACTCCACCACCGCCCGGAAGAGGTAGAACCCCGCAAACGCGAGCCCGAACCAGAGGAAGAGCTGCGCGTCTCCCTGCGGGATGACGGTGTCGAAGGCGTACCGCACGAACTGGGGCCCGGCCGCCTCCAGCGCCGCCGCGAAGCTGATGAGCAGCGCCAGGGCCACCACGCGCACCTTGTACGGGGCGAGCACGCGCCAGAGCTTCTTCAGGATGGTGAGGGTCGACTCCCTCGTCTCGTCGCGAGTGTCAGACATCGAGAACGCGGTTGTGGAGGAGGCTACGGTGAGGTCGGCGGCCGAGAAACAGCTGGGGACGTCTCGACTTCATCCAAGGCGCCGCCGGGCCAACTGTTTAGAAAAATCCGGTTCCGTTCCGGCGTGCCGGCGTGCGGGACGCGGTCCGCGAGGCCGCCCCTCGGGCGGGGCTCAGTTTTCTTGCAGCCGGGCCCGGAGGAACGCGAGGCATCCGGGCACCTCGTCCTCCGTCAGGCCGTGGAGCACCAGCGGCGGATCGCCCGGCACCGCCCGCAGGTGCTCGAGGTAGTGGTCGTAGTCGAGCACCCCTCGACCGGCGGCGCAGAACGTGCCGTCGGCGCGGCGGTCCTTGGCGTGGGCCAGGACGATGTGCTCCCCCAGCCGCTCCAGGCCCTCCTCAACGCGGCGCCGGCGCTCGTCCGGCGGGGCCGTCTCGAACAGATTGGCGGGGTCAAAGACGACCTTCAGCCGGTCGCTCCCCATTCCCTCGATCAGCCGCGCGCCCTTCGAGGCGGTGTCGACCACGTTCGCGTGCTCCGGCTCGACGGCGAGCGTGACGTCGTGGGCCTCGGCGACCTCGAGGGCCCGCTCCATGCTGCGGCGAAGGTCCCGCCAGGCCGCGTCCGTGTCGTTGTCCGGGTGGCGCCGCCACTTGTCGTCGGGGTCGCGCGTGCCGGTGCAGAGGGTGACGACGTCGGTTCCGAGGGCGTCGCAGGCCCCGGCCAGCACGTCCAGGCGGCGGAGGCCCCGCTCCCGCACCGACGGGTCCGGGTGGATCATGTTGAAGGTCCCCGACACGGCGGCGAGGCTGAGCCCGCGCTCCGCGGCGGCCGTGCCGATGGCCCGGGCCTGCTCGTCGGGAATGGCCGCCGGCATCGACGGGCCGCCGACGCAGCTCATGTTGAACTGGGCGACCCGCAGGTCGTGGGCCCGCACGGCGTCGAAGACCCCACCGACGGTCGGGCGCTCGAACGTTTTGGCGAAGATGCCGAGGTCCATCCGCGTAACAGCGTCTATCCGTGGGCGTCGTCCCGCGTCGGGAGCGTGCCCTCGACCTCGTCGAGCTCGACCCAGTCGCCGGACGCGACGGAACGGGCGGTCGCGATCATGGCCCGCACCACGTCGATGCCCTCGTCAATGTCGGTGCCCCGCTGCGCGGTCCCGTCCAGGACGGTCGAGGCGAAGCCCTCGAGCTGGCGCCGATAAAAGTGGGCGTCGGCGCCGAGCGGGCGGTGGTACTCGCCATCCTCCTCGGAGAAGCACTCCACGTCGCTCGCCTTGTAGAACCAGGGGTTGTAGGTTTTCCCCCGTACGCTGCCCTTCTCGCCGTAAATCTGGAAGCCCTCGCGCCAGTCCCCCCGCACGGCCACCGTGAGGTCGAGGTGCCCGAGGGTGCCGTCCGCGAAGGCCACGTCGACGAACCAGCAGTGGGCCGCCTCGTCGGTGTGGCGGGCCCGCACCGCCTCGATGGGGCCGCCCAAGAACCGGGTGGTGTCGAAGAGGTGGCTCCCGTGAGCCCGCATGTAGTAGTGGGCGAGGTCGGCCTTCGGGTCCTCCGCCGGGGCCTTCGCCTGTTCGCTCTCGACGATCACCGGCTGGGTGGCGTCGGTCATGTCGTAGCGGTGGGTGCTGTCGGCATACCACGCCTTGAACGCGAACATGTCGCCCAGCCGCTCCTCGATGAACGTGCGGGCAAAGGCGATGCCGGGGTCGAACCGCTTCATGTGGCCGACCTGCAGGACCACGCCGGCCTCAGCGACGCGGTTCCGGAGCTCCAGACAGGCCTCCAGGTCGGTGCCGAGGGGCTTTTCGACGAGGACGTGCTTCCCGGCCGCCACCGCCTTCCGGGCCGCCGGGACGTGGAAGGCGTCGGCCGTGGCGATGATGACGGCGTCGACCGCCGGGTCCGCCAGGAGGGCGTCGTAGTCGGCGTACTGGGTCTGGGGGTCGTGCACAGCCGCCATCCGCGTCCGCAGGTCGTCGGCGACGTCGCAGAGGGCGTAGAGTTCAGCGTTCGCGGCCTTGCGACATGCCTCAAAGTGGGCGGCCTGCGCCACGGGGCCGCAGCCAAGCACCCCGACCCGGAGGGGTCGGTCGTCGGACGGCGTCCCGGCGTCGGACATGGGCCCGGGGGAAGGTCAGCAGAAGGCGACGTCCCTCTCGTCGGCGGTCACACGTCGTTCCGGGCCAGCAGCTTGATCGACCGCAACTCAACGAGCGCCGCCACCATCAGGCAGTCTCGCCAGGATACGTCCTCTTCCGGATCGCCGGGCTCCCGGTCGTACGTCGTGGCGTCGAGCACCGCCCGGCGGACCGTCTGGTCCACGAGGTGACTAATGAGATGCTGGGGCGAGTCGTCCGCCCCGAGACGCAGATGCCGGGTTTCCGCCTCCAACCCAGCCAGTTGTTGCCGGAAAAATTGCCGGACCCAATCAATCGTGTTCATAACTCAGAAGCTGATCGGGAAGAGAAAGTGGAATCAGTGGCCGCCGCTCTCGGCGGTGCCGTTCGGCGTCGGTGCGCTCCGCGTACGGTTCTGCGGAGGAATCCTTTTGCCCTGCGACGAGGGGCGTTCAACGGAGTATATCGGATGGTGCTTTCATTATACTCAAAAACCGATCCAATGTCTTACGCCGTGGAATAGAAGGTTTCCCTCTCCCGTCCTGAATAGAATGTTGGTCACCCGCCGACCACAATTTCGGAGGGGGTGCCCCACTCCGCCCCAAAGGCGAAGTCGTCGAGCGGCTTCCGGGTGCGCGGCGACCGCTCCGACTTCTGCATCTTGTCACTCAGCATCTCCGGGTCGCCGAGGTAGCCCACGGCGAGTCCCGCCATCGGCTCAACGTCCTCCGGCACCTCGAAGGTATCGCGGATCACGTCTTTCCGGATGCCGGCCATCTGGTGGACGTACAGGTCCATCGCGGTGGCCTGGAACGTGAGGGCGGCAGACGCGGCCCCGAGGTCGTGCTTCGCGCTTCGGTTCGGATTCCCGTTCCCCGAAAACGACGTCTTGTAGAAGGACAGCATCAGAACCGGAGCGTTCTCGGCCCAGGACTGATTGCCCTCGGCGAGGCCGTCGAGCACGGCCTCGTACGTCTCCGGGTCGTCGTGGCGGGAGGCCACCACGTAGCGCCACGGCTGCTCGTTGTAGGAGGACATCGTCCACCGCGCCGCCTCCAGCATCCGCCGGATCTTCTCGGGCTCGACGGGCCGGTCGGCGAACGCGCGGGGGCTCCACCGCTCGGCGAAGAGGGAGAGGATGTCGTGGTCCGGATCGGCTGTCTTCCGATCCTGAATGGCGAATGCTGTGGGCATGGTCGAGGGGATGAGGGATGAGTACAATGGTCAGGAGATCAGGGTCTCCGGAGGCGACCCCTTTCCTTCCGGGGACGAAATTCCAGGAGAGTAAAAGCCCTTTTTGGAATGAATGTTTCAAATCGGAGAGCGACGATTCTGTGACGGATTCGGAACCGGGGAAGAGCCCGTGCCCGTCCTCCGGCAGCGAGCGCGTTCGCTAGGACGTCGGTCGTTCGTGGTCGCCTGTCCCGCGGGGGCGCCCCCGGAGGCCGCGGAGCGTCTCCTCGACGATGTCCTGCACGAGCGCCGACGTGGGCCCGGTCTTGGCCGTGAGGTGAATGCCGTTGTAGGCGTTGGTCAGGTAGCGCCCGAGGGCCTCGGCGTCCCGCCCGGCAGGCACGGCCCCCTCCTCCTGGGCCCGCTCGACCGCCTTCTGAAAGAGCGCCCGCATGGCGCGGAAGGCCTCACAGGCTCGCTCCTCGGTACAGGGGTCGTGCGGCGCACACTCGACGGTCGCGTTCGCGGTAAAGCACCCGCACTGGCTCTCGGTGGCCCGTTCGGCGACGGCCACGAAGGCCCGCCGGATGCCGTCGAGGGCGGTGGGGGCGTCGCGGAGGCAGCGCCGCAGCCGGCGGCGGTCCCGCGCCCGGTAGTGGTCGAGGGCCTCCAGGTACAGGTCGTGCTTCCCGCCGAACGTGTTGTACAGGCTGCTGCGGTTCAGGCCCAGGTGGTCGACCAGGTCCTGCACGCTCGTCGCCTCGTACCCCTGCTCCCAAAAGAGATCCATCGCCTCTTCGATCTTTTCTTCGCGGTCGAAGCTCGGGGGACGCGGCATGGCGGA
>JAZKTD010000385.1:0-3094 GCA_036625705.1 Salinivenus sp. | reverse complement strand
CATAGGGATTTTGAGTTCGCGTAGGCCCGTCAAACAACGATTGACGCACCACTAGCAGGCTGTTGCGCATAGATTCATCTTCACACTTTCCCCAATATCGGCAAATAAATTTGCGTATGAACAGCGATTGAGAGAGAAGATTGGGGAAAGAGGCGTATCTATCGCCAAAGAATCGTACGAGTGCGTTCTAAAACGTCAATGCGCAACAGGTTGCTAGTCGAGCCCCAGCTGGGGCGCCACGTCCAGGGTGGGCGGGTGCTCGTGGCCGGCGTCCAGGTGGAGGGCGCCCGCCTTCGCGATCATCGCGGCGTTGTCCATGCAGTAGGAGCGGGCCGGCACGTAGACGTCGAAGCCCTCCTCCGCCCCGGCCGCCTCCACGCGCCGCCGCAGCTCGCGGTTGGCGGCTACGCCCCCGACCACGGCCACGTGCTCGGCGCCGGTCTCGCGGGCGGCGTCCCGCACCGCGCCGACGAGGACGTCGACGATGGCGGCCTGGACCGACGCGCAGAGGTCGGCCCGGTGTTCCTCCAGGAGCCGTTCGCGCTCGGCGTCGGACCGGTCGCGCAGGTAGTAGAGGACCGACGTCTTGAGGCCGCTGAAGGAGAAGTCGTTGTCGTCGAGGCGGGTGCGCGGAAAGTCGTGGAACGTGGGGGTGCCGTCGGCGGCGTGCCGGTCGATGGCCGGGCCGCCCGGGTAGCCGAGGCCGAACAGCTGGGCAATTTTGTCGAAGGCCTCCCCGGCGGCGTCGTCGCGGGTGCGGCCGAGCACCTCGTGCCGGAAGCCCGCGTCCACGTGCACCAGCTCGGTGTGCCCGCCGGAGACGACGAGGCAGAGGTAGGGGCGGGGCGGGACGGGCGGTGTCAGGTCCCCCGAGTACAGGTGCCCCTCCAGGTGGTTGACGCCGACGAGGGGCACGTCGAGGCCCCGGGCAAACGCCTTTCCGAAGCTGAGGCCCACCAGCAGCGAGCCGGGCAGGCCCGGGCCGTAGGTTACGGCCACGGCGTCGAGGTCGGCGGGGGCCGTGTCGGCGTCGGCGAGGGCCTTCTCGACGACCGGCACGACGAGGCGCTGGTGATCGCGCGAGGCGAGCTCCGGCACCACGCCCCCGTACGCCTCGTGCAGGTCGTGCTGCGAGGAGATGACGGTCGACCGCACCGTCCCGTCGTCGAGGACGGCGGCGGCGGTGTCGTCGCAGGAGCTTTCGATGCCGAGCACGCGCATCGGAGAGCGGGAGCCGGAGCGGACAGGACGCGGGGCCGCAGGCCGGGGTCGGCCGCTGCGGGTCGGGGGTCGCACGCACGCCGTACGCCCTGGATCCACGGATGGAATCAAGCGTGAACAAAACGGATCTATCGGGGTATTGTACACGTCGAGGTTCCTGCGACCCCAACCCCATCTCCTCCAAACAGACGACAGATGGTTTCCATGCGCACCGCCCTCCCGCTTCTGTGCCTCGTGCTCACGCTCAGTCTCGCGTCCCCCGCCGAGGCGCAGTTCCGCGACGCCGCCCAACAGAACCGATCGGTGCAGACGCAGCTGTACGACTCTGGGTCGGCCGCCGCCAATACGCTGCAGTCGTTTCTCGGGGCCGAGCACTTCCGCATGGCCCACAGCTACGAGGCCTCGTTCAGCTCGTTCGGCGGCCAGGCGTCCTCGATGGGGATGTACACGAACACCATGATGATGCAGTTTAACTCGGACTGGGCGGCCCGGGTCGACGTGAGCGTGGCCCATCCGTTTTCGCAGACCAACGCCTTCGGGCAGCAGGACACGCAGGTTTTCCTCCGGAACGCCGAGGTGGCCTACAAGCCCTCCGAGAACTTCGAGCTGCGCATGCAGGTGCAGCAGAGTCCCCACGGCCGCTACATGAGTCCCTACGGGCGATACCGCCGCGGCGGGGTTGGCGGTGCGTACGGCGGCTACGGCTTCTCCCCGACACCCTCCGGCGACCTCTTCTGGCGAAACTAGCCGCGCTGGGCGCCGAGGGGCGATTCGCAGTACCGAAGCGCGGCATGCCCCGAGGCATGTCGCGCTTTTGTGTTGGCCCACTCGCTGCACGCTGTTGTCTATGGCTTTGTGGCCCGATCGGCTCCGCAACGGTCTCCTGAACGCGGCGCTCATCCTAGGGGGGCTCGGCGTGATGGTGCTCCTGTACGGGCTCGTCACGCGCACCCTGATTCCCAGTCCCGACCCGGAGCGGTCGACCGAGTCGACCGAGCTGGTCGGCACGATCATCCAGGTGGAGGTGCGCAACGGGGCGGGCATCGACCGGCTCGCGGCCGAGGCCACGACATACCTCCGCGACCGGGGCTTCGACGTCGTGGAGGTCGGCAACTACAAGACCTTCGGGCAGAAGCAGTCCGTTGTCATCGATCGGGTCGGCGACCCCGAGGCCGCCCGCAAGGTGGCCGAGGCGCTGGGGCTTCCGCCCGATCGGATCCGGCAGGACATTCGCCGCCAGTACTACCTCGACGCCTCCGTCATCATCGGCGACGACTACAAGCAGCTCCGCCCCTTTCAGGCTTCGGAGTAACGACGCCGGGGCCGACGCCCCGCAGAATCCCCTTCTCTTCACCGACATCGACCACCAATGCCTTGAGTGTATGGCTTCCCCCGACCAATCCTCCTCGACCGCCGACCCTTCCGTCCGCCGAACGCCGCGCAACGCGGGCCACGTGCTGGCCGCCCACGCCGTGAACGCGATGGCCGACAAGAAGGCCAAGGACATCACGGTGATCGACCTGCGCGAGGTCAGTAATATGGCGGACTTCTTCGTGGTTGGCACCGGCGAGTCCGACCTGCAGGTGCGGGCCATCGCCAACGGCGTCATGGACCGCATCGAAGAGGAGTGTGAGGAGCTGCCCTGGAAACGCGAGGGCCTCGATCATCTGCGCTGGGTCCTGCTGGACTACGTGGACCTGGTCGTGCACGTCTTTCTCCCCTCCCGGCGCGATCACTACCGCATCGAGCGCCTCTGGGGCGAGGCCGATCGGGGCACCGTGCCCGAGGACGGGGACGCCTCCGACGTTGAACTGCTGCAGGACCTTCTCGACGCGTCGCCGGACGAGGAGTGACCACGGTCGGCGCCGGGCGT
>JAZKTD010000384.1:0-3095 GCA_036625705.1 Salinivenus sp. | reverse complement strand
CCGGCGCCGCTACGAGTTCCAGCAGGAGCACGACCTCGAGGTGGACTGGCTCGGCGGGGCCGAGGCGCGTGAGCGGGAGCCCTTCCTCGCCCCGGACCTGTCGGCCGCCGTCTGGTCGCCGCAGGACCACCAGGTCAACAACCGCGCCGTCGTCGACGCCCTTCACGAGGGCCTCCGCCAGCACGGGGGCCGCGTCCACGAGCACACGTCCGTCGACGCGGTCGACCCGGAGGCGGCCCGGCCGGCCCTGCGCACCGCGGAGGGGGACCGGGTGGAGGGGGACACGGTCGTCGTGGCCGCCGGGGCCTGGTCCCGCGGCCTCGACGGGCTCGACGGCCAGCTTCCGATCCGGCCCGTGAAGGGACAGGTCATGGGACTGGCGTCGGACTCGACGTTCGACCTTCGGCACGTGGTACGCGGCCCCGACGCCTACGTGGTGCCGAAGGACGACGGCCGCGTGGTGGTAGGGGCCACCAGCGAGGAAATGGGCTTCTGCGACCGTGTGACCGCCGACGGGCTCTACGAAAACCTGGAGGGGGGATGGGAGGTCGTGCCGGGCATCCTCGACCTGCCGGTGGAGTGCGTCTGCACCGGCTTCCGGCCGGCGAGCCGCGACCACGCCCCCGTGCTGGGGCCGGTGGCCCCGGGCATCGTCGCCGCGACCGGACACTTCCGGCACGGCATCCTCCTCACGCCGGTCACGGCGCAGGAGGTGGCCCGCTACGTGCTCGACGGCGAAGTGTCGGAGTGGATCGAGCCGTTTCTCCCGTCTCGCTTCGAGGCCGCGGCGGCCTAGGCAACCCGACGGCGCCGTCCCTACGCTCTCAATGACCAATCCTACCCACCGCTCATCCATGGCTTCGCCTTCATTTCCGGTCGCCTCGCGCCCCAACATCATCCAGGGAGGGATGGGCATCGGCGTCTCGTCCTGGCGCCTCGCCCGCCGCGTCGCGCGGCGCGGCGAGATCGGCATCGTCTCCGGCACCGGCATCGACAACGTCGTGGTGCGGGAGCTGCAGGACGGCGACCCGCACGATCGACGCCGGCTCCTGGCCGACTACCCCGACGCCGACGCCGCCGAGCACCTCGTCGACCAGTACTACCGTCCGGACGGACGGGCGGACGAGGAGCCCTACGACCTGCTGCCCATGCACCGGTTTCGGCCGACGGAGGCGTCGCAGCGCCTCCTCGCGGCGGCCGCGTACACGGAGGTCCGTCTCGCCAAGGAGGGGCACGAGGGCCTCATCGGGCTCAACCTGCTCGCGAAGCTGAAGCGGTACACGCTCCCCTGCATCTACGGCGCCATGCTCGCGGGGGTGGACCTCGTGTCCATCGGGGCGGGAATTCCGATGGAGGAGGCCCGCCAGATCCCGGCACTGGCCGCCGGCGACGCGGCCGAACTGCGGCTGGACGTGGACACCCGCCAGGCCGAGGACCCGGACGACACGTACGTCTATCGGTTCGACCCGCGCGTTGTCGTTGATCCACCCCCGACGCTCGCCCGCCCGGCGTTCCTGCCCATCGTCTCGTCGGACGTGCTGGCCCGCATCCTCGACACGAAGCTGCCGGAGGCGCACGTCGACGGCTACGTCGTCGAACGCCACACGGCCGGCGGGCACAACGCGCCGCCCCGCAACAAAAACTACGACGAGGACGACACGCCCCTGTACGACGATCGGGACGAGCCGGACCTGGAGGCCGTGCGGACCCTCGACAAGCCCTTCTTCCTCGCGGGCGGCTACGGCACGCCGCGGGGGGTCCGGTTTGCCCGGAGCGTGGGGGCGTCCGGCATCCAGGTGGGCTCGCTCTTTTCCCTCACGAACGAGTCGGGCTACCCGCCCACGGTCACGCGCCGGCTCGTCCGCGGCCTCCACCGGGGCGACATCGACGTGCGCACCGACGGCCGGGCCTCCTCGACGGGATTCCCCTTCAAGGTGCTCACCGCCGACGGGACGCTGGTCGACGAGGCGGTCTACGAGCGGCGCAGCCGCATCTGCGACCTCGGCTACCTGCGGGAGCCGTACGTCGACGGGGCGGGACGGCTCATGGGACGGTGCCCCGCCGAGCCCGTGGCGACGTACGAAAGCCGCGGTGGGGATCCGGAGGACGCTCAGGACCGGGCGTGCTTGTGCAACGCCCTGATGGCCAATATCGGCCTCGGACAGCGGCGCGGATCCGCCGAGGAACCGCCCCTCTTTACCGGCGGGGACGCGCTGGAGGACCTTCCGCTCGGGTCGGTCGAGGACCCGCAGTACGACGCGGACGACGTGATTGCGTACCTCTACGGGAGCGCCTGGACCCCCGAGCGTGGCCCCGACCGCCCGCGGCCCCGACCGGCGGATTAGCGGCGGGCGGCGCTTCTCGTGTCGTGGAACGCTGCCGGAGGGGGCCGGTGTATCCCGTACCGGTTTTCTGAGACCCCTTCCACCGGCCCGCTCGCGCTTCTTCCGGATGGTTCTGTCGGTCCGATGCTCCTTTCGAAAAGCTGTGAGTACGGCCTCCGCGCCATGCTCTACCTCGCCTCACTCGGCGATGAGGGCGAGGACGGGGCCGGCGCCGACGAGGCCCCCGACCCGACCCGGGAGTACGTGTCGATCCGTGCGGTGAGCGACGAGCTGGGCATTGGCTTCTCGTTTCTGACGAAGGTCTTTCAGCAGCTCAACGACGCCGGCCTCCTCATCTCAAAGCGGGGGCCCGGGGGCGGGGTGGCGCTCACCCGCCCGCCGGAGCAGGTTCCGCTCTACGACATCATCGTCGCCATCGACGGGGACGACCTCTTCGAAGAGTGCGTGCTGGGGCTGCCGGGCTGCGGCGAGGCCGAGCCCTGCCCGCTCCACGATCACTGGACGGAGGCGCGAGGACGGCTGGAGACGACGTTTCGGAATACGACCCTCGCGGAGGTGCCGGACGTGCGGCTGACCCCGTTCATCGACGGGACCGACGACCCGGTGCCGGACGTGTCGGAGGGAACGTCGTAGCGGCGTCCTGTGGAAGACGGTGCTCGCGGACGGTCGGCGGCGGGAGCGGGGCGTCGAGCGTGGATCGGTTCTCCGGCGGCCGGCGGGGGGCGAAGATCGAGAGTCGAGGGGCGAGAG
>JAZKTD010000383.1:0-3099 GCA_036625705.1 Salinivenus sp. | reverse complement strand
GAGGACGCCAAATACGACCGCCACATGCTCCAGCCCATCGTAGAGCGGATGATCGTGTCCTGGCTGGAGTTTCCTGCAAATGTCGACGTGATGGACCAGGTGAAGCTCGGAAGCCTCTCGCAGGCGACCGCACGAGATCAACTCCGGCACGTGATCAATCAGTACCGGATGTTCGACCTGTTCATCCTGTGCCTGGATCAGGATGATCGGTCGGACAAGGCCGTCGCAGACCAGATCGCAGACATTGAGGATGGAATGCGGGACCACCTCGACGAACGAAACCGTCCCGACGATGCCTTTTTCGCCGTCGTCGCCAGGCGAGAGATTGAAGCATGGGTCCTGGTCGGCTGCAAAAAATCGGGCGACTGGACGTACACGGAAATTCGTAACGAGCCGCAAGTCAAGGAGCGCTACTTCGAGCCGTACGCCAAAGAGCGAGGGGTCCACGAGGGCCAGTTTGGCGGGCGCAAACCGCTGGGAGAGGAGGCTGCGCGGAACTACAGGACCATCCGACAAGAATGCGAGGAGTTGCAAAACTTGGAGGCAAAAATCCGACACTGGTGGACGGACCGGTAGACCCGCTTCATTAGTCCCACGAACATATCTCGCCCCCAGTGAGCGACGACATGCCCCGCCGAACGGGTCGCGGCGCGCGCCACGCGAGCTACGTACTGCTCCGCCTGCCCGGCCCCGTGGAGCAGATCTTCGTCGACTGGGTCGAGGACCATTTTCCCGAGTGGAAGACCCGCATCCTCGGCCGCCTCCGAGACCTGCGCGGCGGCCCCCTCAACGACACCGAGGTCGGGCGCCGGATGCGGGGGGAGGGCGAGTGGGCGTCCGTCTTCCGCCAGCTCTTCCGGGGCGCCCGGACGAGCGCGGGCCTCACCGAGGGGCGCCCGTCCCTCTCGACCGACCAGTTCCGGCGGCTGCCCGGCGGCCAGCCGTCGCTGTTCGGCGAGTAGCCGTCCCCCGATCGCTCCTACGCCTCCTCCGCCAGGACGTATCGGTGGTAGGCCGCGTACGACGTCATCAGGAGGGCCAGCGCCATGACCGGCATCACGAGCGACGAGGCCGGGTCGTCCACCATGAGGTGACTGATGACGGCCGCGCTAAAGTCGAACGTGAAGCCCGCGTACACCCACTCCTTCAACGACCGGGGCAGCGGCACGACCAGCGCGACGGCCCCGACGATCTTGCCGATCCCGAGCAGAACGCGGAAGTAGTCGGGGTACCCCAGCCGCTCGATGGTCTGGGCCGGCGTCTCCGCGAGGAAGTACATCGTGCCGGAGAAGGCCGAAAAGCGGGACGGGAAAGCCGCCTTGGGCTACAGTGTTTTCAGATGAACGTTTGGCCGTCGCGACGGCCTCGCCCCCCCGGTGAAGGCCCGTGGTTCTCGATCCTGATACGATCACCGCTTTCCCAAAACCGAACCCGCATCGTCGTGTAGAAGGTCGTCCAGTTGCTCTTTTGTTTCTCTATCCGCCTCGCCATGCCCCCGAACGCCTACGTCGAACGCCTCGTCAACCGGCTCGACCCCGAGCGGAATGTCTTCCTGAACGGCACGGCCGAGGACGCGGCGGCCGCCCTGGCGTCGGGCGACCCGGAACGGGTTCGCGACATTGACGGGCAGTTCGCCCTCGTCCACAAGGACGGGACCACCGTGCGCATGGCCCGCTCCATCGGCCGCCCGATGCGCTACTTTCTCGCGAAGCGGGCCGAGGGCCCCTGCCTCGTGGTCGCCGAGCGCATCGACGAGATTCAGGACTTTCTGGAGAGCGAGGGCCTGGCGGATCAGTTCCATCCCTCCTACACCCGCATGGTGCCGGCCCACCACGTCACCGAGTTGGAGCTGGTGGGCTGCCCCGACCCGAAGCCGAGCTACACCCGCTACTTCGACCCCGACCAGGGCACCCTGCCCGCCGACCTCGACGCGATCGGGGAGGCCTACATCGGCACGCTGGCCGACGCGTGCGCCCAGTGGCTCGACCGCATCGACGACGAGGCGCCGATCGGGGTGCTCTTCTCGGGCGGGATCGACAGCGGGTCGATCTTCCTCGTCCTGCGCCACCTGCTGCTGGAACGGGGCGAGGCCCCGACCCGCCTGAAGGCGTTTACGCTGTCGGTCGGGGACGGCGGGTCGGACGTCGAGCAGGCGCACGCCTTCCTCGATGAATTGGGCCTCTCGATGTTCTTGGAGGTGGTGGAGGTCGAGACGGAGCAGGTCGACTTCCGCGAGGCCATCCGCGTGACCGAGGACTACAAGCCCCTCGACGTGCAGGCCGCCACCATGACCCTCGCCCTCTGCCGCGGCATCCGCGAGCGGTACCCGGACTGGACGTACCTCGTCGACGGCGACGGGGGGGACGAGAACCTCAAGGACTACCCGATCGACGAGAATCCGGAGCTCACGATCCGGAGCGTCCTCAACAACCAGATGCTCTACCAGGAGGGCTGGGGTGTCGACGCCCTCAAGCACTCCGCTACGTACTCCGGCGGCCAGAGCCGGGGGCACGTCCGCAGCTACGCGCCGGCCCGCCACTTCGGGTTCGAGCCGTTCAGCCCCTTCACGCTCCCCAACGTGATTGAGGTGGCCGAGAACATCCCGTTCGTGGAGCTGACCGACTGGGACCCGGACGCGCTCTACGAGCTGAAGGGCGAGGTCGTGCGGCGCGGCGTCGAGGCCGTCACCGGCCAGACGATGCCCACCTTCGAGAAGACGCGCTTCCAGCACGGGGCCGTCGAGGACGACGGCTTCGACGACCTCTTCCCCGAGCGGGAGCAGGCCTACCGACGTGCCTTCGCCGAGATGCACGAGTCCTGAGCGTGGGCGCAGGAGAGCGTGGGAGAGTGGGCGCATGAGGGAGAGATGTCCCCGTTCGCTGCGGTAAAGTCCTTACGTTGAGCGGAAAAATCGGCACGGAGATCTTCTCCTCGCTCACGCTCTTCTCCCCCGCGCTCCCGTGCCCGATTGCCAGTGACGTGGTTGCCCTCTTACCATGACGAGCACCGACCCCCCGGCATACTCGGATGCAGAGATTGTCGACGCCCGGCCCGAGAAGGCCGAGGTCGACCCGTGGCGCCCCTACGCCTACCACGTGG
>JAZKTD010000382.1:0-3102 GCA_036625705.1 Salinivenus sp. | reverse complement strand
TCCTCCTGGTGCGTCACCTCGTTGTTGTCGTTCAGCTCGACGCGCAGGATCTTCTGGTGGGCCAGCGCCCCCATGAAGAGGTCATTCTGCCAGTCCGAGAACCGGTCGCCGGTGTAGAAGGCCATGCCGGAGAAGGCGGGCGACGGGTCCCAGTACTCGACCGGCTGCGTGAAGCCGGGGCCCTCGGTGCCCCCGATGGGCGACTGGTCGGAATACTCGTCGCCGTAGGTCACGTCCGGCCAGCCGAAGTTTCGGCCCGCCTTGATGAGGTTCAGCTCGTCGCCCCCGTGCGGGCCGTGCTCGTGCTGCCAGACGTCGCCGGTCTCCGGATGAATGGCCATGCCCTGCTGGTTCCGATGCCCGTAGGTGTAGACCGCGTCGGGGATGTCGTCCCGGCCCACGAAGGGGTTGTCCTGCGGCACCGAGCCGTCCATGTTGAGACGGATCGTGGTGCCGATGGTGTTGGTCGAATCCTGTGCCCCGGGCCCGTCGGCCTGACGCTGGCCGCGCTCGCCCATAGTGACGTACATCGTCCCGTCCTCGTGGAAGGAAATGCGGGAGCCGAAGTGAAGGCCCGACTCCACGGCGGGAGACTGCCGGTAGAGCTCCTCGACGTCCGTGAGAGCCGTGCCGTCGAGCCGGGCCCGCCCCACGGCGGTCGCTCCGCTGCTGTCGCCGGCCTCCACCGAGTACGACATGTAGATCCATCCGTTGTCCTCGTAGTTCGGGTGGACGCGCACGTCGAGCAGGCCGCCCTGCCCGTTGGCCCAGACCTCCGGCACGTTCGAGAGCGCGGTGCGCTGGTTCCCGTCCACGAGGTAGAGGGTGCCGCCCCGCTCGGTGATGAGCATGCGGCCGTCCGGCAGCCAGTCAACGCCCCACGGGTGCTCGAGGCTGTCGACCATCCGAACGACCCGGAACGTCGCCTCCTCGGACTCGACGCGCTCCATCACGACCTCTCTGTCCGGCGGCGTGACGTCGGTCGCCGAGTCGGCCGGGTTGCCGTCGGTGGCCCCACAGGCGAAGAGGACAAGGGAAAGGAGAGGAATGAGTAGACGCATCGGCGGATCGGGTGCGCTGTTGGAGTTGGGTACGGATGAGCTTGTATCTGAACTACACCTTGTTCATCACGCCCGGCGTCCGTCGCCGTTCCCTACCGCGTCGGCACAGATCGTAAAATTCTCCAGGGCCTCTCCCCACGGCGATCGCATCTTGACGCCCACGTACGGAAGGGAGGGCGCAATAGAACAGGAGGGGGCACGTACGCCGCCGTCGCTCGCTCCCCCCAAGATACGATTGCCCGGCCTCTCCCCTCCGGGGCTTGCCCGAGTAATCGGGCGCACTTACGTTCAGGGATGGACGCTCTCCTCCGTTCTCTTCCATTTCCCCGCCCCGACAGCATGCGCACGCTCGTCTCCCTCGCGCTGCTCCTCCTCGGCCCGAGTGCGGGGCTGTTCGCACAGCCGCAGTCCCCGCCCGATCGCCCGAACATCGTGTTTGCGCTGGCCGACGACTGGGGCGTGCACGCCGGCGTCTACGGGACCGAGGGGCTCGACACCCCGACATTCGACCGCCTCGCGGAGCGGGGCGTCCTGTTTGAGAACGCGTTCGTCACGACGCCGAGCTGCACGCCCTCCCGCGGCGCCGTCCTGACGGGCCAGCACCCCTGGCGGCTCGGCCCCGCGGCCAACCTGCACTCGACGCTGCCGGCCGACCTGCCGGTCTATCCGCTGCTGCTGCGGGACCGGGCCAACTACGTCGCCGGCCATCAGGGCAAAGCGTGGGGGCCGGGCAACCTGTCGGCGAGCGGCCGGACCGAGTCGCCGGCCGGGCCGGAATTTGAGAACGTCTCCGCGTTCCTCGACGAGCGGCCCGACGGTCGCCCCTTCGTCTACTGGTTTGGGACCTCGGACCCCCACCGCCCCTACGATGGCTCCCTGCGTGAGGAGATGGGCGTCGATCCGGCCGACGTGACGGTCCCTCCGACCCTGCCGAACGTCGACTCCGTGCGCCGGGACATCGCCGACTACTACGCCGAGGTGGAGCGGTTCGACCGGGCGGTGGGCCGCCTGCTCGACCAGCTGGAGACCGCCGGGGAACGGGCCAACACCATCGTCGTGATGACCTCCGACCACGGGTGGCCGTTTCCGCGGGGCAAGTCCAACCTCTACGACGCCGGGACGCGGGTGCCGTTGGCCGTGCACTGGCCCGCCGCCATGACGGAGGGGCGCGTCGTGCGCGACTTTGTGAGCCTCACGGACCTGGCCCCCACCTTTCTGGACGCGGCCGGGGTCGCGCGCCCCGAACAGATGACGGGCCGCAGCGTCCTGGATCTTCTGACCGCCGCGGACACGGGCCGGGTCGCGGCCCACCGCTCCCACGTGCTCCTCGCAAAGGAGCGCCACCACGGCCGGGCCCGCCCCGGCGGCGTCGGCTACCCGAGCCGCGCCCTCCGCACGGCCGACTACCTTTACGTCCGCAATTACCGGCCGGACCGGTGGCCGGCCGGCGCCCCGTTCGTCTCCTCCAGCCAGGGCCTCTTCAGCGACATTGACGACGGCCCCACCAAGCAGTGGATGATCGACCACGCCGACGATCCCGACATCCGCGCCAGGTTTTTGCTGAGCTTCGGCAAGCGCCCCGCCGAAGAACTGTACGACCTGCGCTCGGACTCGCTGCAGCGGCACAACGTCGCCGGCGACCCCGCCTACGCGGCCGTGAAGGCCCACCTCGCCCGCACCCTCCGGCAGGAGCTCCGCGCCCTCGACGACCCGCGGAGGGCCGGGGAGGGCGACCGGTTCGACAACTATCCCTACTACACCGGGTACGGGAGCGACCGGGTGACGCCGCCGATGTCCGTGCAGGAGGCGCTCGGTCTCGAATAGTCCCCGCCTTTCTGCCGGCGGGGCCCCGCGATGGTAACGCGGACGTCATCTCTGCCCGGGCATGTGAGCATCAATGTCCGCTCGGTTCCATATAAGGTTGGTGTATCGCTCCGCCCGTCGAACAGAGCCGCCTCCATGCCGAGCACCGAACGCCTCCCCACACAGGACCCCGTCATCGCCAACGCGTCGGTCACCGCCCGCGAGTCGGCGCAGGACC
>JAZKTD010000381.1:0-3105 GCA_036625705.1 Salinivenus sp. | reverse complement strand
TCTCTCCGAAAGCCCGACGCCGCACCGGACGGAGCTTCTCTACGAGTACTTCACCAATGGGGGCGGCGTAGCGGTCGGGGACGTGAATGGGGACGGGCGCCCCGACCTCTACTTCACGGGGAATATGCGGTACAACGCGCTCTACCTCAACGAGGGCGACATGCGCTTCCGAGAGGTTACGACGGCCGCCGGGGTGCGGGGACGCAAAAACACCTGGAATACCGGCGTCACGATGGCGGACGTCAACGGCGACGGCCGCCTCGACCTCTACGTGTGCTACTCGGGCGACCTGCCGCTCGACCGGCGCGTCGACGAGCTCTACATCAACCAGGGCCCCGACGAGAACGGCGTGCCGCGGTTCGAGGAGCGGGCTGCCGCCTACGGCCTCGCGCAGCCGCACTCCAGCAATCAGGCCTACTTCTTCGACTACGACCGCGACGGGGATCTCGACCTCTTCCTGCAGACCCACAACGTCAACACCCTTCCACGGGGGGATCGGCGGTCCATCCAGCAGAAGCTCGCCGAACGGGACTCGGTCAACGGAAACCGGTTCTACGAACAGCGGGAGGGCACCTTCGTCGACGTCACCCAGCAGATCGGCATCCGGGGCACCCCCCTCAATTACGGCCTGGGCGCGGGCGTCTCCGACGTCAACAAGGACGGGTGGCCCGACCTGTATGTGGGCAACGACTACTCGCCTCCCGACTACCTGTACCTCAACCAGGAGGGGGAACGATTCGTCGACCGGCTCCCGTCCCGCATGGGCCATACGTCTCGGGCGTCGATGGGCGTCGACGTGGCGGACGTCAACAACGACCGGTGGACGGACGTCGTCGTGCTCGACATGATCGCCGAGGGCAACCGCCGGCAGAAGCTGCTCCACACCCCCAACGACCGTGAGACCCTTCAGCAGGAGCTCCAGTCCGGCTTTCATTCCCAGTACACGCTCAACACCCTCCAGCTCAACAACGGCAACGGCACCTTTAGCGAGATCGGCCAGCTCGCCGGCATCTCGAATACGGACTGGAGCTGGGCGCCCCTGGTCGCAGATTTCGACAACGACGGTTGGAAGGACCTCTACGTATCCAACGGCATTCTGCACGACTTCACGAACCGCGACTTCATGCGGTTTCGGATGCAGCTGCTCGAGCGAAAGAACTACAATCTGCAGCCGCGGGACGTGAAGACGCTGATGGAGAATTTGCCGTCGACCGACCTGGAAAACTACGCCTTCAAAAACCAAGGTGGGGTCCGTTTTCGGGACGTCTCCGCGCAGTGGAATCTGGACGACTCCTTCAACAGCAACGGCGCCGCCTACGCCGACCTCGACGACGACGGCGACCTCGACCTCGTCGCCAACAACATCAACGAGACGGCCTCTGTCTACGAGAACCGCGCGAATCGGCGGGACGAGAGCCATTATCTGAAAGTGCGGCTGCGGGGGCAGGCCCCGAACACCGACGGCATCGGCGCCAAGGTGACCGCCTACACCGACAGCGTCACCCAGTACCTCGAGCAGTTCCCCACCCGCGGCTATCTCTCGAGCGTGAGCCCGGTACTGCACGTCGGCCTCGGGGCCCGCTCGCAGGTCGACTCGCTCCGGGTCGTCTGGCCGGACGGACGCACCCAGGTCCGCCGTGATGTGGCGGCCGACCAGACCCTCACCCTCCGGCAGGCGAACGCGACCGGGGGTGCTCCGTCGGCCCGGCCCGACTCGACCCTCTTCCGAAAGGCCGCCCCCGCCGTCGCCGTCGAGCACCGGATGGAGGGGGACATCGACGACTTCCGCCGCCAGCCACTGATGGTCCAGGCGAAGTCCTTCGAGGGGCCCGCCCTCGCCACCGCCGACGTCAACGGCGACGGGCGGCCGGACGTCTTCGTGGGGGGCGGCAACGGGCAGGCGAGCCGGCTCTACCTGCAGCGGGAGGACGGCACGTTTGCCGAGCGGACCCCACCGGCCTTCGCGGCCGACCGCGCGAGCAACGACGTCGACGCCGTCTTCCTCGACGTCGACGGCGACGGGGACCTGGACCTCTACGTTGCGAGCGGGGGGTACGGGGCCTTTTCGGAGAACGACCCCGTCCTGCAGGACCGCCTCTACCTGAACGACGGCTCGGGGACCTTCACCCCGGCCGCCCCGGACGCGCTGCCCCGCATGCGCACCAGTACCGGAACGGTGGCGGCGACCGACATCAATGGCGACGGACGGACCGATCTCTTCGTCGGGGGACGGGTCGTGCCCGGGCGCTACCCGGAGGCGCCCCGGAGCTACGTGCTGATCAACCAGGAGACGGGCGGCTTTGCGGACCGCACGGCCGAGGTGGCGCCGGGCCTTCAGAACATCGGCATGGTGACCGACGCGCTGTGGTACGACCTCGACGGCACCGGCACCGACGAACTCGTCGTGGCCGGTGAGTGGATGCCGATCGCCGTCTTCGAACGAGACGGCGACGTCCTGCGCGACCGGACCACGGACTACTTTGACCGCCCGTCCCGCGGCTTCTGGTACTCCCTCGAGCTGTTCCGGATGGGGGGGCGGCTCGGCCTTCTCGCGGGCAACCTGGGCGTGAACACCCAGCTCCGGGCGAGCCCCGACCGGCCCGCCGAGCTCTTCTACGACGACTTCGACAGCGACGGGCGCCTCGATCCGATCCTCAGCTACTACATCGACGGGACCCGCTACCCCCACCCGCTGCTCGACCGCCTGCGAGAGGCGGTGCCGCCGCTCGGGGCGCGCTTCTCCAGTTACGAGGCCTACGCCAACGCCTCCCTCGGCGACGTCCTGACGGCGAGCGAGCGCCGGACGGCCGGTCGGTGGGCCGTCGATCGCCTGAAGACGACCCTCTTCCGCCTGGAGGAGGACGGACGCTTTCGGCGTCGGGCCCTGCCCGTACAGGCCCAGTATGCGCCGGTCCACGCCGCCCAGTCCCTCGACTACAACGACGACGGCCACGACGACCTGCTCCTCGCCGGCAACATGACCGAGACGCGCGTCCGGTTCGCGAAGTACGACGCCAACCACGGCGTGCTGCTTCGGGGCGACGGCCAGGGCGGGTTCGAGTACGTGCCGCAGCGCCGGTCGGGCTTTGCCCTCCGGGGCGACGT
>JAZKTD010000380.1:0-3116 GCA_036625705.1 Salinivenus sp. | reverse complement strand
CGACGGAGTTTTTGCTGAACACGATCGAGGAGAAGCGAGCCGCCGCCCTCGAGCAAGTCGAGGCGCCCGCCCCGACCGCCGAGGCGCCCAACCCCACCGCCGAGGTGCCCGCTGCCCCGCCGAAGACCGAAGAAATCACCGTCGACCCAAAGGAACTAACGATTGAACCGTAGGGGCTACTTCGCCTGACGGGGCCGCCGGACTGGCCGGTCGGGCTTCGAAGAGAGTGTATTTCGTAGTGCGTGTTTCGCATTCCTCCTTCAACCGACCGGAGCCGAAGAGGCGAAATACGCAACACGCAATATGCCACGTGAACGATGAAGGACGTCCGGCGCTGAGCATCGACCCGCATCTTGAATCGACCCAAACCGCCACCGTTATGCCCTCCCGCGATCCCCTTTCCGACGACGCCATCGCCGACGCGCTCGATGACCTGCCCGGCTGGACGCATGAGGACGACCGGCTGAAGAAGACCTACGAGTTCTCGGACTTCCGGGAGGCAATCAGCTTCGTCGTGCGCCTCTCCTTCTACGCAGAGGAGATGATGCACCATCCCGAACTGGAGAACGTCTACAACACCGTCTCCATCGCCCTCACGACCCATGACGCCGACGGGCAGGTCACGGAGATGGACGTCGAACTGGCCTCCCAAATCGAGGCCCTCGCCTAGACCCCCCCTGGTTTGCGCCCGGTCGACGGCGACCGGCACCGGCTTTCTGAATCAGTTTCCGACCACATGGATCTCGCGAACGCATTTTCGGCCCTCGCCGCCGACCTCCCGGCCGTCCTGTCGATGGCGCTGGTCGGGCTGGCCGGGCTGGTGATGGTGACACTGGACTCGTTCCGCAACAACCACCCCGCCATTCCCTGGATCGGGGTTGGGGTGCTGGCCGTTTCGTCCGTGTGGGAGCTCGCCCACCTCGGCGCCCCGCAAGGCACGGCCTTCTTCGAGACGATCCGGACCGGGGGCTTCGCCGCCTTCGTGAACCTGGTCATCCTGCTCACGGGCCTGGCGACGGTGCTCCTCACGAATCCGTACCTGAGCCGGCTGAAGCGGGACTACGGGGAGGTCTACGCGCTTTTGATGTTCGCGACGGTCGGGATGCTGATGCTCGGCGTGGCGAACGACATGATCAGCGTCTTCCTGGGGCTGGAAACAATGTCGGTCTGCCTGTACATCCTCACGGGCCTGGTGCGAGAGGACGAGGGATCGGTCGAGAGCGCCCTCAAATACTTTCTCCTCGGGGCCTTCTCGACCGGGTTCTTCCTGTACGGCATTGCGCTGATGTACGGGGCCACCGGCACCATGACGCTCCCCGCGATGGCGCAGGCGGAGCTCGCGACGACCAGTGCCCAGCTGCTCTTCTGGGGCGGGCTCGGGCTCTTTCTCGTCGGCTTCTTCTTCAAGGTGAGCGCGGCGCCGTTTCACATGTGGACGCCCGACGTGTACCAGGGCGCCCCGACGCCCCTCACCGGCTACATGTCCACGGCGTCGAAGGCGGCCGCCTTCGCGTCGCTCATCCTGGTGCTGTACCACGCGGTCCCGTCGGGCGAGGCCACGCTCGTGCTCTCGGTCGTGGCCCTCATCACGATGGTGGTGGGCAACGTGATGGCCCTCGCGCAGCGCAACGTAAAGCGCATGCTGGCCTACTCCTCGATCGCCCACGCCGGCTACATCCTCGTCGGCCTCGCCGCGGGCACCTCCGCCGGCTACTCGGGCGCCCTGTTCTACCTGCTGGTCTACGCCGTGATGAACATCGGCGCCTTCGGGGTGATGGGCATGCTGGAGTGGGACAACAAGCAGGGCCGGGAGCAGACCCTGGATTCGCTGGCCGGCATCGGGATGCAGCGCCCGGTCCTCGGGAGCACGATGGGGATCTTCATGTTCAGCCTCATTGGCTTCCCGCCGCTGGGCGGATTTATCGGCAAGTACGCCGTCTTCGCGCCGGCCATTGACGCGGGCCTCACCTGGCTCGTCGTCATCGGCGTCCTGATGAGCGCGCTCAGCGCCTACTACTACCTCCGCGTGATCTACGTCTTCTGGATGCAGTCGGCCCAGGACGTGGACACGGACGGCGTCGCGGAGGCGGCCCTGCCGCAGGTCACGCCCGTGGCGCTGGGCACGCTGGTCGTGTGCGCCGTGGCGCTGGTGGTGCTCGGCGTCTTCTTCGGCGGCGTGCTCGAAACGACGGCCACCTTCTTCGACGCCGCCACGATGGCCGCGACGCCGTAGCCCGCGCGGCGCGGCCGCCCCTCACTGGATGGTCATTGACCCGGGACCCCCGCCATGACCACAGAGGCCCTCCTCCGGGAGCGCCTGCCGCATGCCCCGCAGATGGGCCTCTACGTGGCGCCCCATCTGCCGACCGATACGGTCCGGGCGGCCCTCTCCGACTACGCGACCGACGTGGAGCGGGCCGAGGTGCTGGCCCTCTACGACGCCACCCTCAGCGGGACCGGGGGCGACGGCGCTGTGTTCTGCCCCGACCGGCTCGTTTTCCAGAACAACGACCTCCAGTCCGTCCAGACCGTCCGGTACGCGGACCTCGTAGGCGTCGAGGCGGCGAGCCGGTGGTGGGGACTCGGGGGCAAGGTTGTCAACCTGACCGTCAACCGCGGGCGCGCCACCTTCGACCTGTCGCTCGACTGCAGCGGGCGCCCGAACGCCGCCGCCTACATCGCGGACGCCCTGCACGCCCTGATGATCGAAGGAGTCGACCTCGACGCCGAGGAGGAAGAGGGGGAGACGGACGTGGCGGCAGTCCGCCGGGCCCTGCAGCGGCTCCACCGAGACGGCCGGCTTGCGGAGGCGGACTACGACCGGCTCCTCCAGACGCTGGAGTCCGGCTCCACGTCGCCCGATTCAGCCCGCTAGTCAATCCCGTACTCGTCGAGGCGGCGGTAGAGCGTGGCCCGGCTGATGCCCAGTAGCTCGGCCGCCTCGCTGCGGTTGTCGCCGGTCTGTTCGAGGGCGGCCCGGATCCGCTCCGCCTCGTCGGGGGCAGCGGCCAGCTCCGCCCCGCCGGCGGCCGAGGAGGCGCCCGCCGCTCGAATCTCGGGGGGAAGGTGTTCGGCCCGAAGCACGTCGCCCTGCGCCCGGACGAGCGCCGCCTCCA
>JAZKTD010000379.1:0-3117 GCA_036625705.1 Salinivenus sp. | reverse complement strand
ATGCGATACGTCCACGGACTTCTCGCGGCCGCTCTTCTTCTGGTCGGCCCCGCCTGCGACTCCACCGGGCCGACCGGGCGCGACGGGGCCGCGGTCCGGACCGTCTACGGCCCGTCGGGGCTCAACACCGCCCGCCACCTGACGCCCCGACCGGACGGGTCGCTCCTGGTGACGGGGTACGCGGAGGGGGCCCTCGGACCGGCCGACGGATTGGACTCGCGGCCGCTTCTCCTCCGAATCGGGCCGGAGGGGGCGGTTGCGGACGCCACCGTGTACCGCGACATCCGCTACGGCGCGGCCGGCGGGGCCGCCCCGTTCGGGGACGGGCTCGCCGTGCTGGTCGACGGAGAGAGACAGGACCCGGAGGCGCCGAGCCGCAACGACGCGAGGCTGTACCAGACCGACGCCGCGGGCGACCGGGCGGGCGTCCTCTTCGACGCCCCCGATGCGTTTCTTCCCCGGCAGCCCTTCGTGCAGACCGACGACGGGGGGATCGTTCTGGCCCTCTCCCGCACGTCGTCGGACGCTCTCGTGAAGCTGACCCCCCGCGGACGGCGGGCGTGGACGACCCAGATCCCCGACAGCCAGGCCGTCACGGGCGTCGTGGAGGCCCGGGACCGGGACCTGTGGGTCCTCGGCCGGCGGGACGCCCGCCGCTTCGTCCTGGCCCGGCTTACGCCCGGCGGCCGCGAGCAGGAGCGCCGCGTCTACGGCACCGACACGCTCCGTCGCGCGACGGCCCTCACGGCGGTGGGCGACGGGGCGGCCGTTCTCCAGGCGCGCAGCGTGCCGGAGACGACGCGGGAGACGGTGGTCGTCACGCGGGTGAGCGACACCGGCGCGGTCCGGTGGCGACGCACGTACGCGACGGGCGAACTGAGGGCCTCGTCGATCGCGTCGCATCCGGACGGCGGGCTCGTCTTTGGGTACACCGAACAGGCCCGCCCGACCGGAGACGGGCGCGGCCCGCAACGGGCCTACGTCGTGCGCCTCGCCCCGGACGGCACCGTGCGGGAGCGACACTCGTTCGGCGCACCCCAGAAGGACGCGGCCGTGGCCGTGGTGGCGGTCCGGCCCGACGGGACGATCATAGCGGCCGGATCGACCGGCCCGCCCGACGCGCGGTTCCGGGCGCGTCTGCTCGTCGAGCAGTACGGGGGCCGGTGAGGGGCGGCGGATCAGTTCGACGCCGCGGGGGCCTCGGCCCCGAGGGGGAGGGTCGCGTCGGCCATCGGGGTGAGCGCGTCGGTGAGGTGGCTGGCGACGACGGCCAATCCCCCGTCCTCGACGAAGCCCTCCAGCAGGCCCACCGTCGCGTCGGCCGTCTCGGTGTCGAGGCTGCGGAGCGGCTCGTCCATCAGGAGGACGTCGGGGCGGGCCACGAGGGCGGCGGCGATCTGCGCCTTCTGGGTCATGCCGCTCGAGTAGGTGCCGATGAGGTTCGTCCGGCGCTCGTCGAGGCGGAGCCGGGTCAGGAGCGCGTCGATGCGGTCGGGGGCGTCGTCGGCCCAGGCGCCGCGGCTCCGCAGGATCCACTCCAGCACCTCGACGGCCGACAGGTGCTCGGGCAGCTGCCGGCCGGCGTGGACGAGCCCCACGTGGCGGAGGTACCGGTGCGGGTGGGCGTGGACGTCGAGGTCGCCGTACCGCACGGTGCCGGTGGTGGGGTAGGACAGGACCGACAGCAGGCGCAGGAGCGTCGTCTTGCCGGCCCCGTTCGGGCCCACGAGCACCGTGAGCGTGCCGGGCGCGAACGTGCGGCTCAGGCCCTCGAGGATGGCGGGGCCGTCGCCGTATCGTTTCGTAACGTCGTCGAGCTGCAGGGAAGAGGCCATGGGCATCCAGTCGGCAAATGCAGGGGCGGAGGGCGGGAGAGGGGGAGGCGGGGCGTCAGGCCGGCGAGCGGCGGCCCCAGCCCTCGTGGGTGAGGGTGGCGACGGCGGCGGCCCCCAGCGACAGGGCGGCGTGCACCAGGCTCCACCGCAGGACCCACCCCGCCCCGTAGGTGTCGTCGAAGAGCGCCACGAGGCCGAGGCTCCCGGCGTGCGCCGCGAGCCAGCGCAGGTTGACGAAGGTGCGGGTCCCGATCCAGTCGGCCGTCGACTGCCGGGTGCGCTGAAAGTCGAGCGGGGCGGCCCCGGCGGTTGTGAGCAGCCCGCAGGCGGCCGTCTGGGCGACGAATACGAGCGTTAGGACGGCGGCCACGAGCGCCGGGGGGGCGTCCCGCAGGCAGAGCACCCACACCCCGGCGTGGGCGAGGGCCACGAGCCGCCCGAGGGGCAGGCGCCGGTCGAGCTGGCGGAGGCTCGCCCAGACGGCCGGCCGCCAGCGGGGCAGCACCCAGTAGAGGGCGTCGTACGGAAGCGGGGTGCGGGCCCCGGCCGCCGTCGGGCCGCCGCCCATCACCTCGGCGTAGAAGGCGGTGGTGTGGTAGAAGTGACGGTCGTACGTCCGTCGGCGGTTCCAGAGCCGGGCGCCCGCCCAGCCGAGCAGGACGAGGCCCGGGGCCCAGGCGGCGACCGCCGATCCGGCCTGGGCGCCGGCCGCGCTCACGAGAATGGCCGCGAGGGCCGCCACGAAGCAGCGCGTCGTGGCGAAGAGGGCCGGCACGAGGCCGCGCGGCAGGCTCACGCCCTGTCCCTTCTCCTCCACGGCGCGGGCGTACCACCGGCCGGACTGCCCCTCCTGCCACGCCTGCGAGCGGGGCCCGAGCGTCGCAAAGTGGGCGAAGCTGTCCGTCGCCGCCCCGAGCGTCAGCAGCAGGGCCTGCCCGAAGGCCGCGGTCTTCGTCCCCAGGTGCCGGAGCGGCGCCGCCGGGTCCGCAAACGCGATGAGCAGGGCCGGCAGGGCCACGAGCCCGATGAGCGGGCCCAGGCGCCCGAGCTGGTACCGCAGCAGGCGCGGGGGCGGCCAGTTCAGCAGCTGGAGCACCCGCGTGTTGGGGTCGGGCAGCAGCACGTTGGGCGGCGCCATGGCGAACAGGCCGGCCCCCGCCAGGGCCCACAGGCGCAGGCCCGCGGCCCGCGAGGCGGCGTCGGCCCCCGCCGCGAGCGCCACGGCCCCGCCGCACAGCACGAGGAGCAACAGCCCGTACGCCACGCGCTGCGGCCACGCGGC
>JAZKTD010000034.1:0-18629 GCA_036625705.1 Salinivenus sp. | reverse complement strand
CAGCGTCGGGGCCGATCGCGGCTCCACCAGCGGGGTCCCCCATTCCTCCTCAGTGGGGGGTCGGGGATCGTCGAACGACCGGTCGTCGGGCATCGAAGCGCGAGGGCGGGGACGGGAAGCGAGGGCCGAACGAGCGCTGATGAGCCGCGCCGCGGGGGGAACGGACCGCGCAGCCGGTTCGTCCATAGATGGACGCACGTGTTCTTCCCAGCAGTGTTCAGCGCACCGCCCCCATGGGAACCCCTCAGCTCGACGACGACGGCCGCATCGTGACGCTCGACCTTCACGGCGCGACGGTGGAGGAGGCCATCGATCTGACCTACAGCACCCTTCGACTCGCCGAGCAGCGGGGGCGGACCCGACTGAAGGTAATTCACGGCTCGTCTACGACGAACGGCGGCGCCCGGCGCACGATCAAGAGCGCCCTCCACGACCTCCTCGACCGCGGGGAACTGGGCACCCACGCCACCAACGTCATCCGCTCCCAGAACACGCTGGTCCTGGCCCTGGACCTGACCGCCTCCGGCGACCCGACTCGCATCCGCCTGCGGGACGTGCAGCCGTGACCATGTGGGCGGCCTGCCGCCGGGGCCTCCGCCGTTCTCCCCGGGGCCGTCCCGGAAGGCGTGCCGCGCCTTCGCTCCGAACAGGTGCCCAGAATGGCCGTAGGGAGGGACGGTTTCAGCTCGATACGCCTTCACGTCAACCCGGTCCCTTATGTCAACCCCCTACGAGCACGAGCGCACTGTTGCCTTCGACGCCGTCCAGGCCGCCGCCGAGCTCTGCAAGTCGGTTCGCGACGAGAAGGGCGAAGTGCTCCAGAAGGACGATCGGACGCCCGTGACCGTGGCCGACTTCGGGAGCCAGGCCCTCATCTGCCGGGCCCTGCTGGCCGCGTTTCCCGACGACCCGGTGATCGCCGAGGAGGACTCCTCGGCCCTCCGCAATCCCGACAACACTGCGGTCCGAGATCAGGTCGTGGAGCACGTCCGGGCCCACCACGAGAACGCCGGGCCCGAAGGAGTGTACACCTGGATCGACCACGGCACGGCCCGCCGGTACAGCGACCGCTTCTGGACGCTCGACCCGATCGACGGCACGAAGGGCTTCGTGCGGGGCGACCAGTACGCCATCGCGCTCGCCCTGATCGAGGAGGGGACCCCGCAGGTGGCCGCCCTCTGCTGCCCGCACCTGCCCAATCCCCTCGACGCCGACGATCCGGACTCGCGCGGGCAGGCCTTCCTCGCGGTCCGCGGCGAGGGCACCGTGCGCCGCCCTCTCCACGACGAGGCCGAGCCCGCCCCTATCCACACGAGCGACACCACGGACCCGAGCGCGGGGCGCTTCACGGAGTCCTTCGTCTCCTCCCACAGCTCGCACGACCTGGCCGCCGAGGTCGGCGAGCGGCTCGGCATCACCGCCGACCCGATTCGGATTGACAGTCAGGCCAAGTACGCGATTGTCGCGGGGGGTACCGCCGACATCTACCTCCGCCTCCCGCGCCCCGGCACCGACTACACCGAGCGCATCTGGGACCACGCGGCCGGGGCCCTGGCCGTGGAGGCCGCCGGGGGCACCGTTACCGACATCCACGGCACGCCGCTCACCTTCACGCACGGCCAGCTGCTCAAGTCCAACACCGGCGTCGTGGCCACCAACGGCCCCCTGCACGACCGGGTCCTCGAGGCCCTCGAGGCGGCCTCGGCGTAGGCACCCCTTCGGCGTCGAGGCTTCGGCCCCCGATCCGCGATCGAACGCACACTCCCACGTCGCTTCTCCTGTCGACCGCGACGGCATGGACGCCTACCTCCTCTGCGCCGGCTTCGGCACGCGGATGCGCCCGCTGACCGAGGACACCCCGAAGTCGCTGCTCCCCGTCGGCGGGCGGCCGCTCCTCGACCACCTTCTGTCGGACCTGCTGGACGCCTCGTCGCTGGAGACGATCCACCTCGTCGCCAACCACCGGACGGCCGACGCCTTTCGGGCCTGGGCCGACGAACGGCGGGCGGCGCTCAGGGACGCCGGCGTCTCGCTCCATGTCTACGACGACGGGGTCGACGGGCCCGACACCCAGCTCGGCGCCGTCGGCGATCTCCAGTTCCTGCTCGACCGAACGGGGAGTCCCGAGGACGGCGCCCTCGTCAGCGGCGGAGACAGCCTGTACCGGTTTCCTCTCGCCCCCCTCCTGGACCACTTCGACGGCACGGCCGCCCGGGTGCTTGCCCTCCACGAGCCGGACCCGGCGCGGCGGCGCCAGAGCAGCGTCCTCCACCTCGACGGGCCCCGCGTCACGGGACTCGCCGAGGACCCCGCCGACGCCGATAGCACCCGCATCTGCCCGTCGTGGTACCTGCTCCCCACCTCGGCGCTCACGGCCGTCGGCCCGTACCTGGAAGAGGAGGGCGACCCGGACACGCTCGGCGCGTTCATTGATGCCCTCGCCCGCCGGGAGCCCGTCGAGGCCGTCCGCCTCCCCGAGCGGCCCCACCTGCGCCTGCACTGCAACACGCCCGCGGATCTGGAGCGAACGCGCACGCTCCTGGAGGAGGAGTCCCGCCACGTGCTCGATGCGGAGGCCGTCCGCGACTGTTTGCCCGAGCGGGACGACTGATCCGGACGTGCCCCACGCCGCCCCTCACGCATCACGCCTCACGCATCACGGATCACGGATCACTCCTCACCCAAACGCCTCCCGCAGCTGGGTGCAGGCCTGCTCGAGCACCGGAATCTCCTTGGCGAAGCAGAACCGGAGCTGCGTGCGGCCGTCGGCCGGGTCCTCGTAGAAGGAGCGCCCCGTCACGCTGCCGATGCCGGCCTCGACGACGAGCGTCTCGCAGGCGGCCGCGTCGTCCTCGAAGCCGGCCCGGCGGTCGGCGAGGGGCTCGAAGTCGGCCAGGGTGTAGTAAGCCCCGTCCGGCCAGGGCACGTCGAACCCGATGTCTTCCAGGGTCTCGCACAGCAGCCGCCGGCGCTCGGCGTAGTCGGCCTGGAGCTGCGACACGTAGCTCTCGTCGAGCTCCTCAAAGGCCGCGAGGGCCGCGTGCTGCAGCGGGCGCGGCGCGCAGATGTAGAGGAGGTCGTTCATCAGGCCCATTTTCTCGGCGATCGGGGCCGGGGCGACGCCGTAGCCCAGGCGCCACCCGGTGACGTTGTAGGCCTTTGAGAACCCCGAGAGGGTAATCGTCCGCTCGTAGGCCCCCGGCAGGGCCGCCAGCGACACGTGCTCGGCGCCGTCGTAGAGCATGTACTCGTAGATCTCGTCGGTGACGGCCATCAGGTCGTGGGCCGTCATCAGGTCGAGCAGGCGTTCCAGTTCCGCCCGGGTCCACACCTTGCCGCTGGGGTTGGCCGGCGTGTTGACGACGATCGCCTTGGTGTCCGGGGTCAGCACGGCCTCGACGGCCCCCGGGTCGAACTGGGCGTCGGGCCCCCCGAGCGGCACGGTCCGGATCGTGGCGCCGGTGAGCTCCAGGATGTTGCGGTGGTAGCCGTAGAAGGGCTCGAAGAGCACCACCTCGTCCCCCTCCTCCAGCAGCGTGAAGGCCGCCGAGACGAAACAGCCCGTCGACCCGACCCCCACGACGACCTCGTCGGGCGAGGTGGCCGGCAGGTCGTTCTCGGCCTGCTCCTTCTCGAGAACGGCCCGGCGCAGGGGCTCGATGCCGGCGTGGTGGGAGTAGATGGACCGGTCCTCCGCGATGGCCTGCTGGGCCCGCGCCTTGATCGGCGGGGGCGTAGGCAGGTCGCAGACGCCCTGCCCCAGGTTGATGCCGTCGACCGCCTCGACCCGGCGAGTGACCGACCGAATGTCGCTCTGCTCGAGAGACTGGGCGCGGCCGGCGAACGAAACGGAGAAGGCCATGAACACGAGGGGGATGTGGAGAACAGGGCAGGAACCCTCAAATAAACGAGTGCCCCGACGGGGTGCAACCGCCCCGCGGAACGTCGTTGGACGGTACCTTTTGATGGGCGCGCGCCTATTCTTTTCGTTTGCTCGTCTCCGCCATGCCGCCCCCCACGTCGGACACCTTTCTTGAGGAAGCCCTCGACCTTGCCGTCGACAACGTCGAGTCGGGGCTCGGGGGACCGTTTGCCGCCCTCGTCGTCGCCGACGGAGAGATCATTGCCCGCGGCACCAACCGAGTGACGACCGTCCACGACCCGACGGCCCACGCCGAAATCACGGCCATCCGGGCCGCGTGCCAGGAACGCGGCGACTTCCACCTCGACGGGTGTACCCTCTACTCCACCTGCGAGCCCTGCCCGATGTGTCTCGGCGCCATCTACTGGGCCCGGCTCGAAGGGGTGGTCTACGCCGCGACGCAGGCCGACGCCGCCGCGGCCGGCTTCGACGACGAGCACATCTACCGGGAACTGAACACGCCGCCCGCCGACCGGGACATCCCGATGACGCAGGAGCTGGCAGGAGACGCGGACCGGCCGTTCGAGGCCTGGCGCAACTACGAGGACCGGGTGGAGTACTGACGCCGACGCCCCTCGGGGCCGCCCCGAGTCGGGACAGAATCTCAGGCGATAAGCACCTCAGGCGATGAGGACGTCTTCCCAGCCGTCGTCCTGGGGAGTGATGTCCGTCTCGCCGGGGCTCACGTCGAGGGTGCGCGTCTCGGTGACGTTGTTGTCCTCGTCGACGAGGACGACCCGCGGATGGTGCTGCTGGGCCTCGCTCGGGGTCAGGTCCGCGTAGGCGATCACGATCACCTCGTCGCCGGGCGCCGCGAGGCGGGCCGCCGGGCCGTTGAGGCAAACGGTGCGCTCGCCCGCCTCGCCCGGGATGGTGTAGGTTTCGAGCCGGTGGCCGTTGTTGACGTTGACGACCTGCACCTTCTCGTACGGCAGGAGCCCGGCGGTGTCGAGCAGTTCCTCATCGACCGTAATCGACCCCTCGTAGTAGAGGTCGGCCTCCGTGACGTGAAGTCGATGCAGCTTTGCCTTGAGCATCGAGATGGTCATGCTGGAACCAGCGGGTCCGATTCGTTCGGCAGTGGGCGAGGGGGCGAGCCGGAAGGCCTACGACGCAGGCACTTCCACAAAGGCATTGTCGATGAGGCGGGTGTCCCCGAAGTAGACCGCCACGGCGGCGAGCACGTCCTGGCCCGGCGCGAGTCGGTCGACAGGCTGAAGGGTGTGGGCGTCGACGACCGACGCGTACTCGACCTCGGCGTCGGGGGCCTCACCGAGGGCACGGTCCATCGCTCGAACAACGGCATGGGGGTCCTGTTCCCCCCCTTCGATTGCGGCCTCCGCGGCCGTGACCGCCTCGTAAAGCACCGTCGCCTGCGCCCGCTCGTCGGGGTCGAGGTAGGCGTTTCGGGACGAGCGGGCGAGCCCGTCGTCCTCGCGCACGGTGGGCACCCCCACGACCTCGATGTCGAAGAGCAGGTCCTCGACCAGGCGCCGGATGATGACGTACTGCTGGGCATCCTTCGTCCCGAAGACGGCCCGGTCGGGCTTGCAGGCGTGGAAGAGCTTCGTGACCACGGTGGTGACCCCGCGGAAGTGGCCCTCGCGGTACGCCCCGCAGAGGTGCTCGTCGAGGTGCTCGACCTCGGTCCACGCAAGGGGGCCCGGCAGGCGATCGTCGGCGACCGACGGGTACACCTCTTCGACCGACGGGGCAAACATCGCGTCCACGCCCCGCGCCTCCAGCTTCGACCGGTCCCCGTCCAGGTCGCGGGGGTAGTCGTCGTAGTCCTCGTCCGGCCCGAACTGGGTCGGATTCACGAAGACGGAGACGGTCACGTGATCGGCCTCGTCGAGGGCCCGGCGCACGAGGGCGAGGTGTCCCTCGTGCAGCGCGCCGAGCGTGGGCACGAGCGCCAGGGTGCGGCCGTCGGCCCGGGCCCTGTCGGCGTGGGCCTGCATCGCGTCGACCGTGCGGAGGACCTCCATCGGAAGCGTGTAGGTGGACAGGGAGAATGGACGTTTGGCGTCCGTCGAAACAGCCGCTCCTGACTACGGGAGCCGGGGCTTCAGGTTCGTCGCCCCGAGACGCCGGTCTACCCCCCTTGCCGACACGCCCTCTCGCCCACGCCCTTCCCCCTCTCTTCATTGAAGTTCGCCGCCGCGTCGTCGACGTTACAGGAGGACGGTTCCCCATTCGCTTCTTCCCTCATCATCCCCTTACTCGACCGATGGCCTCTGACTTCCGTATCGAACGCGACTCGCTAGGCGAGGTGCAGGTCCCCGCCGACGCCCTCTACGGCGCCCAGACGCAGCGGGCCAAGGAGAACTTTCCGGTCAGCGACCTGCGCTTTGCCCGCCGGTTCATCGAGGCCCTCGGCCACGTGAAGCAGGCGGCCGCACGGGCCAACCGTCGGCTCGGGCTCCTCGACGACGAGACGGCCGAGGCCATCGGGGAGGCGGCCCAGGAGGTGATCGACGGCACGCACGACGAGGAGTTCGTGCTCGACATCTTCCAGACCGGCAGCGGCACCTCCACGAACATGAACGCCAACGAGGTGATCGCCAACCGTGCCTCCGAGCTGCTGGGCGCCGAGCGTGGGAGCAAGGCCGTCCACCCGAACGACGACGTCAACATGTCGCAGTCGTCGAACGACACGATCCCCACCTCGATGCACGTGGCGGCGCGGATGGGCATCGAGGCGGACCTCCTCCCCGCCCTGCGGGCCCTGCACGAGGCCCTCGCCGACAAGGCGGAGGCGTTCGACGAGGTGCTCAAGAGCGGCCGCACCCACCTAATGGACGCGACGCCGGTGCGGCTCGGGCAGGAGTTCGGCGGCTACGCGGCCCAGATCGAGCAGTCGATGGCCCGCGTCGAGGAGGGCTCCGGGGGCCTCGCAGAGGTGGCACTCGGCGGCACGGCCACGGGCACCGGGCTCAACCGCCCCGTCGACTTTCCGGAGGTGGCCCTGGAGGTGCTCTCCGAGGCCACGGGCCTCGACTTCTACGAGACCGACAACCACTTCGCCCAGCAGGCGGGCAAGGAGCTGTACGTCGACGCCCACGGGGCGCTCAACACCCTCGCCACCGCGCTCCTCAAGATTGCCAACGACCTGCGCCTTCTCTCCAGCGGCCCGACCAGCGGCATCGGCGAGATCTCGCTGCCGGTCATCCAGCCCGGCTCCTCCATCATGCCCGGCAAGGTGAACCCGGTGCAGAGCGAGCAGGTGATGATGGTGGCCGCGCAGGTGACGGGCAACCACCAGACCCTCACCCTCGCCAACACGCACGGCAACTTTGAGCTGAACGTGATGATGCCGGTCATGGCCCACGGCATGCTGCAGAGCATCGACCTTCTGGCCAACAGCGTCGAGGCCTTCCGCACCAAGTGCGTCGAGGGCATCGAGGCCAACCGCGACCGCTGCCAGGAGCTGCTGGAGCTGAACCCCTCGCTCGCGACCGCCCTCAACACCGCCATCGGCTACGACAAGGCCAGCGAGGTGGCCAAAACGGCCGCGAAGGAACGCAAGAGCGTGCGCACGGTGGTGAAGGAAATGGACCTCCTGACCGACGAGGAGCTCGACGAGTACCTCGACGTGCGGGCCATGACGGAGACCGGCATCCCCGGGGAGGAATAGAGGCGGTCCGGCCGGATCCGTGGGACGGCGCCTCCGTGCTCCGTGGCAGATGGACGGAGCCTCGGGCGCACGGGAGATCGGGCGCGTGGGTGCAGGGCGACGACCGCCCACGCTCTTTACGCCCACGCTCTTTACGCCCACGCTCCCACGCACTCTTCCCCACGCGCCGGCCGTGGGCGATTTGCCTCGATCTTGAGACATCGCCCGGCATCTTCCTGCGCTTTTCCTCGTATTTACAATCGCTGCGCGGGGATCGGTACGAATTTGTCCTCCCCGGTCGTTGAATGAGTGGCGTGATGGGACACCTGCCCGGCCTGTACGGTGGGCCCAGGGCCTCTCGTCTGCACCAGTCTTCTTCTCAAGTTTGGCTTCGACTCTATGAGTACCAAAGGCAAAGTTTCGATCGCCGTCTTCGTCGGCGGGGCCTTCCTGGCCGGCATTCTGTTCGCCACGGTGGGCGCCAACCTGTTCGGCCTCGGCGACACGGTCGGCACCTCCGGCCAGGCGGCCACCCTCGACGGCTCGACGGCGATTCAACAGTCGGCCGACGCCACCCCTCGGGATCTACAAAGTGCGTTTACGGAGGTCGCCGAGGCGGTCAATCCGGCCGTCGTTCAGATTCGGGCCCAGAAGACCGTGGAGCGTCGGATGCGGAATCCGTTCGAGGGAACCCCCTTCGAGGACTTCTTCGGCGGCCCTCGGGGCCCCGAACGGGAGGGACCTGTGCGCCAGGGCCTCGGCTCCGGCGTGTTCATTCAGTCCGACGGATACCTCGTCACGAACAACCACGTCGTCGAGGACGCCGACGAGCTCAGCATCCTGACCATCAACAATACGCAGTACGACGCGGAGATCGTCGGGACCGACCCGACCCGCGACCTGGCCGTGCTGAAGGTCGACGCCGACGAGGACCTCCGGTCCATCAGCTTTGGCGACTCCGATGCGCTCCGGACCGGCCAGTGGGTTCTGGCCTTCGGCTCGCCCCTGTCGGAGAACCTGAATAACAGCGTGAGTGCCGGCATCGTGAGTGCCGTGGGCCGACTCCAGTCGGCCCCTCAGCGCCGACGTCGTCAGCCCGCCCAGCGGGAGCAGCAGCAGATTTCGCCCATCATGAACTTCGTCCAGACCGACGCGGCCATCAATCCCGGCAACTCGGGGGGGCCGCTCGTCAACCTGAACGGCGAGCTGGTGGGCATCAACACGGCCATTGCCTCGCAGACCGGCGGCTATCAGGGCATCGGATTTTCCATCCCGTCAAACACAGTTGAGCGCATCGCAACCCAAATTATCGAGGAAGGGGAGGTGCGCCGGGGGCGGCTCGGCGTGCAGTACGGTCCCGCGTCCCAGTCCCTCATTCAGAACGAGAACCTCCCGTCGGGGGCGGCGGTGGTTGGGAACGTGGAGGACGGCTCCGCGGCCGATGAGGCCGGCCTCCAGCCCGGGGATGTCGTAACGGCCCTCAACGGCGAGCCACTGCAGAACCACCTCCAGCTCGGAAATCAAGTTGCCAGCAGACAGCCGGGCGACGAGGTGACCCTCACGATCAACCGCGACGGCGAGGAACGGCAGATCACCGTCACGCTCGGCTCGGCGAGCTCGGAGACCCAGACCGCCGAGGCGCAGGGAGAGACTCCGTCCCAGGACCAGATGATGCAGGAGCTCGGCCTGGGCCTCCGCAATATTACCCCGGAGATTGCCCGCCAACTGGGCATGGACGACACCGACGGTGTCATCATCACGGAGGTCGACCGCTCCAACCCGATGATCCGCAACTCCGGTCTGCAGGAGAAGCTCATCATCGTCGAGATCGCGGGACAACCCGTCCCGGACGTGGACACCTTCCGGGAAGTGTACGGGAAGATCCCGGCCGGGGAGGCCTTCCGCGTGGTGGTCCGCAACCCGCAGGGCTTCATGAACGTGACGAGCCTCCGGAAGCCGTCGAACGGCGGCTGATACGAACTCCGCTTGCACTCGGTCTCCCGAGTGCACGCTCCGTTCGGGTGTGGAGGTTTGGAAGTGTGTATGTGTGGACGTATTTCGCCTCCACACGTCTTTACGTCCAAACCCGAATCCTACTACAGGATTCGGTATGTCCCCCTCTCTTCAATCCAACAAAAAAGCGCCCCACTCTCCTCGACCGGAGGGTGGGGCGTTTTTCGTTTGAGAAGTCGCGTCGTCGCCAGTGCGGGCGAGGGGCCGGGGGCTTGGTCTACTCCGTCTCGGCGTCGCCCGGACGGTGCATGGGCGCCAGTCGGCCCTCGAGGTCTTCGGGAAAGGACTTGCGCGGCACCGTGCGGAGCGTAGGCGGCGGCCCGTCGAAGAAGATTTTCACCCCGTCGGTCTCGTTGCGCACCACGTTGAGCGCCATCGCGTAGGCCTCCGCGGCGGCCGACCGGCCGTCCGACGCCGCGTCGTCGTAGAGGATCATGAGCTGCGCCGCGATGCTCCCGAGCATCTCCCGGGTGGGTTCGTTTGAGTCGGCCATGTCGACGCGGGTCGGAATCGAGAACGAGCGGGCGATTTATGCTCAAACTTTCAGAACGCGGCGCGGGGGCTCGCGTTCAGTCCCTCGAGGACCGGGTTGTTCTCATCCCCAATCGCCCCTCGTCTCTCACAGGCCGTCTGCGTTGCCCATGTCTTCTGTCGACCGCCGTGAACTCGACGCTCGCCCCGACGAATCGACGATTGCCGCTCTCCGCGAGGAGGCGGAGGGCCAGGACGTCTCGATCGAGGCCCACTACCCCGCCGGCGACGACCGGAAGCGCCTGGTTGTGTCGCCGCGGGGGACGGTTGTCGTCCTGAATGACGTGTCGGAGACCACGTTCAACCGGTCGACGTCCCCCGCCGAGATTGCGGCGCAGTTGCGCGAGTAGGTCGTTCCCCCGGGCCGCTGAACGCCCTGCGGGGGTCGACCCCGAATGTCGATCCCGAATTAGGTTTCGACGACGCAGTTGGTCGATCCGTACTCGTTGGGCTCGACGGCGTCGGCCTCCTCCTCGTTTACCCAGCCGTGCTCCTCGCTGTAGTAGCGAAAGGCGTAGCGGTCGCCCTCCTCGAGCATCACGTTGGTACTGAAGGTCTGGTTGCTCCGGCGCACGAACGTATGCTCGCCCGGGGTCCAGTCGTTGAAGTCGCCCACGACGGAGAGCGTGTCGCCGTACGGGTGATCCTCGGGCAGGACGAAGGTAACCTTGACGCGGTCGCTGTCGCGCTTGCTGACTTTTTTGATCATGGGGGCTTCCTCTACTTAGTGAATATCACACTCTGAGAACTGGGGGCGATCCGCCGGCCGTCCAGGCGTTGACTCGTTGAAGCCGGCCTCTCATCCTTGGTCTTCCCCTATGCGGCCCGGTGACATTTGTGGCGGCCGCCGCCCGAGGAAACCGCTTCCTTCGACGACTTTTCGCAGTGCGGGCCGCGTGAACCCGATTTGCCGGCGCCTCCGCCCCCTGCGACTCCGAACACAGGCTCGCCCCGCCCGTGCCTACGCCCGGTGCGACCGCCACTTCGCGCGGCCCCCGGCCCCGACACTGCTCTTCGACTGACGCCCGTTGTTCTATGATCGACCGCATTTCCATTCTCGGTACGGGCCTCATTGGCGGCTCCCTCGGCCTCACGTGGAAGGAGCGGCGGCCCGACTGCACCGTCGTGGGCCACGACCGGCCGGCAGTGCTCGAGACGGCGGAGGCGCGCGGGGCCATCGACGAGAAGGCGGCCGATCCCGTGACGGCGGTCGAGGGGGCCGACCTCGTGGTACTGGCCACCCCGCTCGCCACCATCCTTCGGATGCTCGAGGCGATCGGCGACCACGTGGCCGACGACACGATCATCATGGACGTGGGGTCGGTCAAACAGCCGGTCCTCGACCAGGCGGCCGACGTGCTCCCCCCGGACCTCTCGTTCCTGGGTGGACACCCGATGGCCGGGGCCGAGCAGGCCGGCATCGACCACGCCGACGCCCTCCTCTTCGAGAACGCGGTCTACGTCTTCTGCCTGCCGGAGGGCCGCGACGAGGCAGCCCTCGATGGCCCGCTGGCCCCCGCCGTCGACCTCGTGGAGGCCACCGGCGCCCGGCCGCTGGTCCTGCCCCCGGAGCGGCACGACCGCCTCGTGGCGGCCGTGAGCCACCTGCCCCAGCTCCTGGCCATCTCGCTCGTCAACACCGTCGCGGAGGCCGACGACCCGGACGAGGCCAACAACCTGGCCCTCAAGCTCGCGGGGGGCGGCTTCCGCGACATGACCCGGATCGCCGACTCGCCCTTCGACATGTGGCGCGACATTCTGATCGGCAACGAGGGCGCGATCCACGACGCCCTCAGCAGCTTCCGGCGCACGCTCCGCTCCCTCCGCAACCGGCTCCTCGAGAACGACCTGGAGGGCCTCAAGGAGACCTTCGACGACGCCCAGGCCGCCCGCGACGCAGTGCCGGGCGACACGAAGGGGTTCCTATACCCCCTGTCCGACGTCTACGTGCGGGCCCCCGACGAGCCCGGCATCATCCACGAGCTCACCGGCCACCTCGTCGACGCCGACCTCAACATCAAAGACATCGAGCTCCAGAAAATTCGGGAGGGAACCGGGGGCACCTTCCGCCTCGCCTTCGCCGACCCTGCGGACGCCGACGCCGCCGTGGCCGCCCTCCAGGACGCCGACTACGAGGCCTGGCGCCCGTGACCCCTACGTCGCCTGGCCCCGACTGCAGCGGCCGCCCCCCGAGAATCACGCCACCTTCGTTGACGGATGGCCACCGGCTCGCCTATCTTCACGAGTGCCGGACATCCCGCTTTTCGTCCTCCTTCTCGCTCACCCGCCGTCCCGCGATGGCCGACTCTGCCGACTCCCTCAAGACGACCCCGCTCCACGCGATCCACAAGGACATGGGGGCCCGCATGATGGGCTTTGGGGGCTTCGACATGCCGGTGCAGTACAGCAGCATCATGGAGGAGCACATGGCCGTCCGCGAGGCCGCCGGCCTGTTCGACGTGAGCCACATGGGCGAGCTACTGGTCGAAGGGACCGAGGCCCTGCCGCTCATCCAGCGCCTCATCACCAACGACGCCGGCTCCCTCAGCGACGGGCGGGCCCTCTACACCGTGATGTGTACCCCGGAGGGCGGCATTATCGACGACATGATCGTGTATCGCCGCGCCGAGGACCGGTACATGCTCGTCCTCAACGCGGCCAACGTGGAGCGCGACGTCGAGTGGATCCGGGAGCACAATCGGGACGGGGCCGCCCTGAACGACATTTCCGACGACACGGCCCTCCTCGCCCTTCAGGGGCCCCGCTCGCTGGACATCGCGCAGCCGTTTCTGGAGCGGGACCTCGACGACCTGCCGTTCTACCACTTCTGGGAGGTCGACGACGGGTCGTTCATCGACTGCGAGACGGCTGTCATCTCCCGCACCGGCTACACCGGCGAGACGGGGCTGGAGCTCTACGTCCCGGCCGACGACGCCCCGCGGGTCTGGCGGACGCTTCTGGAGGCCGGTGACGACCAGGGCCTGCTGCCGGCGGGGCTCGGCGCGCGGGACACGCTCCGCCTCGAGACGGGCCTCTGCCTCCACGGCAACGACATTACGGAGCAGACCAATCCCTACGAGGCGGGCCTGGGCTGGCTCGTGAAGCTCGACAAGGACGACTTCGTCGGGCGGGACGCCCTCGAGGCGATTGAGCGCGAGGGCCCCGAGCGCATGCTCATCGGCTTCGTGGGTACCGAGCGCGGGATTCCGCGCCACGACCACGTCCTCCAGTCGCCGGACGGAGAGACGATTGGGGTCGTCACCAGCGGCACCCAGTCGCCCGTGCTCGACGTGGGCATCGGCCTGGGCTACGTGCCGAACGAGTCCCGCTACACCGAGCCCGGACGGTCGCTCCGCATCGCCAGCCGACGCCGCACCTTCGAGGCCACCGTGGCGGAGCCGCCCTTCCACGAAGACTGAGGGCCCGCCGCACGTTTTCTCTTCCCTCCTCCCTCTCGACCCGCATGGACGCCGAAGTTTTTCTCACGTACTCCAACGTCTCCGAGGACGACGTCCGCAACCGGACCGTTGTCGTGATCGACGTCCTCCGGGCCTGCTCGACGATCGTCACCGCCCTGGACCGGGGGGCCCGGGCCGTGATGCCGGTGGCCGACATGGCCGAGGCCGGCAAGATCGCGAGCAACCTGGACCCGGACGTGTACCGGCTCGGCGGAGAGCGCAACGGGAAAAAGATCGACGGCTACGACCTCGGCAACTCGCCGCCGGAGTACACGGGCGAGGCCGTCGAGAACCGCGACGTGATCCTCAACACCTCGAACGGCACCCAGGCCCTGGCCCGGGCAACCTCGGCGAAGCACCTCGTGGGCGCGTGCTTCCTGAACGCCGAGCGGGTCGTGGACTTCGTGCGGTCGGTCGACGACGAGGTGACCATCGTCTGCGCCGGACGCCAGAACCGGCTTGCCCTCGAGGATACCCTCTGTGCCGGCCTGCTGCTGGACCGGCTCTGGGACCGCGAGGAGCCGGAGGTGGTGACCGACTCGGCCCACACCGCGTTCACCCTCTACGAGACCGACCAAAACGACCTCCGCTCGGCCCTCAACGGCGCCAACCACGCCGAGCGCCTCGTCGAGCAGGGCTTCGGGGACGACCTCGACTACTGCTTTCGCGTCGACACGCTCCCGGTCCTCCCCTACTACGCCGAAAATCGCCTCCGTCGGTACGAAGACCTGAGCACCGCCTAGTGCAGCGTCAACCGTGATTATGCAAGTACGCGCGATCTCAAAATCCAAGGCAGGTCGCTCCGAGCACAGTCGAGGAGCCTCCCTGAAGAAGGCGGCCTCGACAGGAAGATTTCTCGACTGGGAATCTGAGATTCCCTTGCTCGAAATGACGTGCCCGGGTTTGGGATTTTGAGATCGCGGGCTCGTACCAAGAAGAATGAGCATTGACACAGTACTAGGCGTCCCGCCCCCGGGCTCGGCCCGTTGCATCTTTGCCGCGTCCGAACCACTTTGTGCCTGTGCCCCGCGGACATTGGGCGCACATGTCGTTGTTTTCGTGGTCCCTGCCGGTCCGCAGAGGCCGCTCACGTGTCGTCCCCCCACATGGCTTCCTCCGGCTCCGACACATCCCAACGCACCGCCCCCGTCCTCTCGACGCGGCGGAAGATGGAGGTGCTGGGGCTGGTGCTCATGGTGCTGGGCCTGCTGCTGTCGCTGGCGTTTCTGACGTACCAGCCCGGGGACGACGCCGTGGCGCAGGCCGCCCCCCTGGCGGAGGCGCTGCTGAATCCGAGTGAGTATCCCCCGGTCCAGAATGCACTCGGCCTGCTCGGTGCCGAGCTGGCCCGGAGCCTCGTGCCGGGCTTTCTCGGCTACAGCGTCCTTCTCTTCAGCGGGGCGATGATGGTGTGGGGGTACGCGATCTTTCGGCACTGGACGCTCCGCCCGCTGCTCTACCCGACCGGGCTCACGGTCCTCTCTGCGTTCGTGGTCGCGTGCCTGTTGGGATGGATCGGCCACACCGCCGGCGCGGACCTGGCCCGCTGGTCCGGCGCCGTCGGGATGGGCATGGCCGGCTGGATGCAGGACGTCTTCGGGCCGCCCGGCTCGTTCATCCTGCTGCTGCTCGCAGTGGCCGTGATGCTGCTGCTCGTGGTGGACCACGACATCCAGCGCACGGTCGACCGGGTCGTGGAGGCCCTCCGCCAGATCGAAGCGAAGCTGCAGTCCTGGGCCGCGGCCTGGCGCGAGCGACGGGCCCGGGCGAGGGCGCAGTCCGAGGCCGAGACGCCCTCCGCCGAGGAGGCGCCCACGGACGATCCGACTGCCGCCGCCGAGCCCGCCTCGTCGAGCGAGGACTCCGACCCGGCCGACGCGCCCGACACGAACCGCGACGCGCCTCCGTCTTCGCCCCCGGACGAGGCCGCCGCTCCCGGGGACGCGCACGACCCGCCGTCGTCGGGCTCCCCCTCCATTACGATCGAGGTCCCGGAGAGCGCCGGCGACGGGCGCCCGCTCCGCCGGAACGACCTCTTCCGGAGCCGCCTGCAGGACGACGCGAACGCAGGCGACGACGAGGACGCGGCCGACAACGACCTGAACCTCGAGGCGCTGGAAGACGAGTTCGGGAAGGCGCTGGACGAGGCCACCGAGGAGGCGCCGTCGGACCCGCCGGAGGCTGACGCCGACGCGCCCGCCTCGACGCCCCCCGACGAGTCGTTCTCTGCCCCCTCGGAGGATACCCCGGAGACGCCCGACGACGCGTCCAACGAGCCGTCCCCCACGCCCGCCGCCGAGTCCGACGCGGACGACGAAGGCGACGAATCGCCCCCGGTGGACGACGACGTGGAGCTGACCGTAAAGGAACGGGTCGAGGAGGAGAAGGCGGAAGAGATTGAACGCCCGGCCGACACCCCGGAGAAGGTCGAGTACGAGTCTCCCCCCCTCGACCTGCTCGAGGAGCCGACCGACGGGGACCCCTCCGTCGACCGCGACGAGCTGGAGAAGAACAAGCGCATCCTGCTCGACAAGCTCGACACCTACAACATCGAGATTCAGGACATCAGCGCGGTGGTGGGCCCGACGGTGACCCGCTACGAGCTGACCCCGGCGCCGGGCATCAAGGTGAGCCGCATCAAGTCGCTGGAGGACGACCTTGCGATGGCGCTGGCCGCCCCGAGCGTCCGCATGATGGCCCCGATTCCGGGAAAGTCGGCCGTCGGCGTCGAGATCCCCAACAGCAGCCGCGAGCTCGTCCGCCTGCGGGAGGTGCTGGGCACGGCCAAATTCCGGGACACGGACATGATCCTGCCCATCCCGATGGGCAAGACCATCGAGGGGGAGGTCTTCCTGGCGGACCTCACGACGATGCCGCACCTCCTCATTGCCGGGGCCACCGGCTCCGGCAAGTCGGTCGGGCTCAACTCGCTGCTGACGGGCCTCATCTACGCCTGTCACCCAATGAACCTGCGGTTCGTCATCATCGACCCGAAGAAGATCGAGCTGCAGCAGTACACCGCCCTCCAGACCCAATTCGTGGCCCAGCCGGAGGACGTCGACCAGACGGTGATCACCGACATCGAGGAGGCGTCCGGCGTGCTCAAGAGCGTCGAGAAGGAGATGGAGGAGCGCTACGACCTCCTGTCCGACGCCAACGTGCGGGGCATCGAGGGCTACAACGAGAAGTTCAAGGCCGGCGGGCTCTCGCCGGAGAACGGCCACCGGCACATGCCCTACGTCGTGGTGGTCGTCGACGAGCTGGCCGACCTGATGATGTCGGTCGGCGACGACATCGAAGGCCCCATCTCGCGCCTCGCCCAGATGGCGAGGGCCGTGGGCATCCACCTCGTCCTGGCCACCCAGCGGCCGTCGGTGGACGTCATCACCGGCGTCATCAAGGCCAACTTTCCCTCGCGCATCGCCTACGAGGTCGCCTCGATGGCCGACTCCCGCACCATCCTCGACCAGGGCGGGGCCGAGGGCCTGGTCGGCAACGGCGACCTGCTGTTCTTGAGCGGCAGCGACCTGCGGCGCCTGCAGGGTCCGTTCGTGAGCGTCGACGAGGTGGAGCGGGTGGTGGACTTCGTCTCCGAGCAGCCCGGCGTGACGCCCTACACGCTGCCCTCCCTCATGGACGCCGGCCACGGCCCCACCGAGACGCTCGGGGTCGAGGACACCGACGAGAACTTCGAGGAGGCCGCCCGGGTGACCGTGCGCCGCCAGCAGGGCTCCGTCTCGCTGCTTCAGCGCAAGCTGGCGGTTGGATACACGCGGGCCGCCCGCATCGTCGACCAGCTCGAGGAGGCCGGCATCGTCGGTCCCCACAACGGCACGAAGGCCCGCGAGGTGCTCGTCGAAAGCGAGGAGGAGCTCGATCGCCTGCTCAAGGGCGAGGACGTCGAGGCCGGGAACTGACTCATCCCCACCTTTTGAACCGCCTTCCCCCTTCTGTGGCTTCGTTTCCTACTGTTGGCGTCCTCGGCGGCGGCCAGCTCGGCAAGATGATGGCGGCCGAGGCCGTGCGCATGAGCGTGAACGTCCGCCTGCTCTCCCCCAAAGACGCCGCGCCGATGCAGGCCTACGCCGGGGCGCGGGCCGGCGACTGGACGGACCCGGCCGTCCTCCGCGACTTCGGGGCCGACTGCGACGTCATCACCGTCGAGAGCGAGTGGGCCCCGGCCGCCGAAGCCGCCGACGCCCTGTCCGACGACACGGCCGTGCGGCCCACCCCCGACACGCTGACCCTCATCAAGGACAAGGGCGTGCAGAAGCAGCACCTGGCCGAGGCCGGGTGCCCGGTCCCCGACTTCGAGCGGTGCGAGACCGTCGACGCGGCGGTGGAGGCGGCCCGCTCGTTCGGCTACCCGGTCGTGCTCAAGCAGTACCGGGGCGCCTACGACGGCTACGGAAACGCGACGGTCCACGCCGACGACGAGCTGCGCGAGGCGTGGTCCGACCTGGCGGCCGAGGACGGCCTCATGGTGGAGGTCTTTGCCGAGTTCACCCGCGAGCTCGCCGTGCAGGTGGCCCGGCGGCCCGGCGGCGAGCAGGTGGTCTACCCCGTCGCCTACACCGAGCAGCGGGACCACCGGTGCCACGCCGTGGAGGTGCCCGCCGACGTCGACGACGCCGTGGCCGAGAAGGCCCGCGCCGTGGCCCAGCGCGCCGTCGACGCCGTGGACGGGGTGGGCCTCGTGGCGGTCGAGCTCTTCGAAATGCCCGACGGACGGGTGCTCGTCAATGAGCTCGCCCCGCGCCCCCACAACACCGGGCACTACTCGATCGAGGGCTGTCACACCTCGCAGTTCGAGAACCACGTGCGGGCCGTTCTGGACTGGCCCCTCGGCAGCACGGCCCTCCGCGCCCCCCACGCCGCGATGGTGAACGTGCTCGGGGAGCGCGAGGGCACCCCGGCCCGGGCCGACACCCTCCCCGACGCCCTGGCCGTCGAGGGCGCAACGCCCCACATTTACGGCAAGCCCGACGTGCGACCCGGCCGCAAGATGGGCCACGTGACGGCCCTCGGCACCGACCCGCAGGCCACCCGGGCCCGGGCCGAGCGGGCCGCCGACGCGATCCACCTGTAA
>JAZKTD010000378.1:0-3131 GCA_036625705.1 Salinivenus sp. | reverse complement strand
GTAGGGTCCACGGCCCTACCAGAAGAGGGCGTACAGCGCCGCGGTGATGCCGAGGATGCCGAAGGCCGCAACGTTGAAGACCGTGTCGGGCACCCGCTCGACGTCGTCGAGCTCGATCGCCTTCGGGTGGTCCTCGCCCCGGTTTTCCCAGAGGGAGAGCCCCACGATGATCGCCACCGAGATGAAGAACACGATCAGCATCCGGTTCAGGAACGCGACCTCCGGAGTGATGAACTTAAACGCGGCGGAGAGCGGAATCGACAGCACCGCCGACACGAGGGCGGCGTTCGGCGTGGCCTTGCTCCAGAAGAGGCCCATGATGAAGATGGCCAGCACGCCCGGGCTCACAAAGCCGGTGTACTCCTGGATGTACTGAAAGACCTGGTCGAGCGTCGCGAGCTGTGGGGCCACGAGCGTCGCGACGACGATGCAGATCAGCGCCACGGTCCGCCCGATGCGCACGAGCTTCCGCTCGGAGACGGGGCCGCCGTCCGCGTCGCCGCTGCCCGTCCCGGCGGAAAGGTCCGGGGGATCGACGCTGCCGCCGTCGGGAGTGTCGGGGCTGCCCGCGGCGGCCTGCTCGTCCTCGTCGGTCCCCGCCCCGACGAGGGAGCGGTCTTTCTCGACGTAGTTTCTGTAGAGGTCCATCGTGAAGATCGTCGAGGCACTGTTCATCATCGAGGCCAGCGACGAGATGATCGCGGCCACCAGCGCGGCGAAGGCCAGGCCCCGGAACCCGCTGCCCACGTACTCCCCGAGGAGCCAGGGGTAGGCCTCGTCGCCCCGCTGGATGGGGGCGTCGAGGGCGAAGGCCACGATGCCCGGCACGACCACGATGAGGGGCAGGATGAGCTTGAGGTAGCCGGCGAAGGCCAGCCCGCGCTTCGCCTCCGTGAGGTTCTTGGCCGCAAGGGCCCGCTGGATGATGTACTGGTTGCAGCCCCAGTAGAAGAGGTTCGCCACCCAGAGCCCGCCGAAGAGCACGCTCAGGCCGGGCAGCAGCTGGTAGGCGTCCTGCGTCTGGCCCTGGTCGTTCTGGTACATCAGCTCCCCCTCGAAGAGGATCATGTTGAAGCGGTTGCCGGCGTCGCCCATCAGCTTCGAGAAGCCGCCGATGGGGCCGGCGCCGCTGCCGCCGTAGGCGTCGAGGGCCACCCACGTCGTGAGCAGCCCGCCCCCGACGAGCACCACCACCTGCACGACGTCGGTCCAGGCCACGGCCTTGAGGCCCCCGTAGAGGCTGTAGGCCGTGGCGATGGCGGCAAGCCCCACGATCGACCACCCGAGCGGAAAGCCCATGATGACGTTGATGGAGAGCCCCCCCATGTACAGCACCGAGGTGAGGTTCACAAACACGTACACCAGCAGCCAGAAGATGGCCAGTAGCATCCGCACCCGGCCGTCGTAGCGCTGCTCCAGGAACTGCGGCATCGTGAAGATCTCCTTCTCCAGGTAAATGGGAAGGAAGAAGTGCGCGATGACCAGCAGCGTGATCGCCGCCATCCACTCGTAGGACGCGATCGCGAGGCCGACCCGGAAGCCCGACCCCGACATGCCGATGAACTGCTCGGCGGAGATGTTGGCCGCGATGAGCGAGGAGCCGATGGCCCAGAAGGGCAGAGACTTGCTCGCCAGGAAGTAGTCGGAGCTGCTTTTCTCCTGGCCCTCCTCCTCCTGAGAGACCCAGAGCCCGAGCCCGACGATGACGAGGAGATAGATCCCGAAGATGGCGTAGTCGATCGTCGCGAACGGAACCGAAGCAGTGTCCATGGGCGGGAGTCGCGCTCGTGTCGAGGGGCGTCGTGGGCGGGGAGGCAGAGAGCGTCTCAGCCCGTTTCAGGGCCCGTTTTCGGGACAACGACGAAGCCGAGACCGCATCGGAGGATACAGGAGGGCGAAGCGGGACGCACAGACGGAGAAGCCGACCTCAGGCCCGGGGGAGAGCACAAACCCGGGCGGGGGGCACGCCCAACCGCGGGGGACTCCGTACGGAAGCGCGTCCGGACGGACGGCACGGCGGGGGGCGGCCGCCCGTCGCGGAAGGCATTGTACCGGTTCGGCGTCGAACATACAAGTTCGACGGCCGGGGCGGCCCCGCTCGACGTCCGTCAGTGCGGGGGTGCCGTCGAGGAACGAACCACGAGCTCGGCGTCCAGGGACACGCGTCGGCATGCGTCGGTGGTGTGGCCCTGCACCTGCTGGTGGAGCAGGTCGGCCGCCCGGGCGCCCATCTCGCGCTTCGGCACGCGGACGGTCGTGAGCGGAAGGGGGAAGTAGTCCAGCAGTTTGAGGTCGTCGAAGCCCACCACCGATACGTCGTCGGGGACCGCCAGGTCCAGTTCCCGGAGGGCCTTCATCGCCCCCAGGGCCACGAGGTCGTTGTAGCAGGTGACGGCGGTCGCGTCCGCGCCCGGGTCCGAGAAATAGTCCCGGGCCGCCTCGTAGCCGGCCTCGAACGAGTCGCCCGCCTCCACGATTGCCTCGTCTCCGTAGATGAGGGGCGACCGGCTGAAGGCCCGGCGCACGCCCTCGATCCGTTCCTGGCTGTGCTTCGAGTATTCGGGGCCGGCGAAGTGGACGATGTTTTCGTGGCCCAGCTCAATCAGGTGGCGCACCGCGTCGGAGGAGGCCCGGACGTTGTCGATGTCGACGAGAGGGGCCTGGATGCCCTGCACGCCTTCGAGCAGGACGAAGGGGATGTTGTTGCGCTTCAGCTCAAAGATGTGGGAGAGGTCGGTGTCCTCGTTCAGGATCGGGGTGATGATGAGCCCACTCAGGTCCTTGTTGGAGAACTGCTTGATGATCTTCTTCTCCGCCCCGAAGTCCCCCTCCGAACTGCTCACGAAGGTGAGGTAGTCGTGCTGGTCCGTGACGGACTGGATGCCGAGGAGCACCTCGGAGTAGTAGGGGTTGTCGGCCTCCTTGATGACGAACCCGATGCTCGGGCCGTTCGGGGCCTGGAAGCCCCGCCGGGCCGAGCCGCGCGGCCGGTAGTCGAGCTGCTCGATCGAGTCGAGCACCCGCTGCCGCGTCGTGTGCTTCACGACGTCCCGGTCGTTGATGACGGCCGAGACCGTGGATTTGGAGACGTCGGCGTGGTCGGCCACGTCGTCGATGGTCACGTCCTTCAT
>JAZKTD010000377.1:0-3135 GCA_036625705.1 Salinivenus sp. | reverse complement strand
CTCCCCGCCTGACGAACGCCTCTTCCTCATTCGAAACTCGTCACTCGGCATTCGCCACTGTCTACCCGTTCCACCAGTCGCTGAGGCGCGTCGTCCGGGCCGGGGCGCGGTCGTCGTCTGCGTAGTAGTCCTGCAGGCGCCGGGAGGCGTAGGTGTAGCCGTAGTTCGAGCCGTCGGTGTAGAGGATGGAGGAGGCGTCGAACTCGTTGAGGACGGAGCCGACGAGGTCGGCGCCCACGTCGTGCAGCCGCTCGGCGGTATGGTCGAACGCGTGGCCGTCGGTCTCGCCGGCCCGCGCCACGAGCAGGGTGCCGTCGCAGTGCGGGGCGAGCCCGAGCATGTCGCTGAAGAGGAGCGCCGGCGGCGTGTCGACGATCACGTAGTCGAACTCCTCCTCGAGCCGCGCGAGGAAGGACTGCATCCGCGAGGAGCCGAGGAGCTCGGAGGGGTTGGGCACCTCCGCGCCCGCCGGGACGACCGAGAGGTGGTCGATGCCGGTCGCGAAGGCGTCGAGGGACGGGGCGTCCTCGTAGAGCGTCGTCGTGAGGCCCGGCTCCCGCTCCACGCCGAAGAGCTCGTGGAGCCAGGGCCGGCGCAGGTCGGCGTCGACGATCACGGTGCGCTCCCCGGCGCTGGCGAGCGCGAGGCCCAGGTTGGCCGAGGTCGTGCTCTTGCCGGCGCCCTTGTCGGCGCTGCTGACGGCGAGGGTTTGCACGTCCTTGTCCGGCCGGGCGAACTGAAGGTTGGTGCGGACGCGGCGGTAGGCCTCCGCCGGGGCCGACATCGGGCTCACGATCATAGCAAGGGTGGTGCGGAGAGTCCGACCGTCGATCGTGACGGTCTCCTGCCCGTCGAACTCGTCCTCGATGAGCGCGGTCATCGACGGCACCGCCCCGATCACCGAGTGGCCGTGGTCGCGGAGGTCGGCGGGCTGGTGCACCCGCGTGTCGAGCTGCTCGCGCAGCACGACGAGCCCGCCGCCCAGCACGAGGCCCAGCATGAGGGCCAGCATCAGGTTTTTGCGGGTGTCGGGGCCCACCGGCCGGCCGGGGCCCGCCGGGCGGATGACCTCCGCGTAGCCCATCTCGGACTGCTCGGCCAGCTGGGTTTCCTGCAGCTTCTCGCGCACGAAGCTGTAGATCTGCTCCGTCGAGCGGCGCTCGCGCTGCAGCTGGGCCAGCTCCATCGACTGCTCGGGGATCGACTGCAGCCGCGACCGCTGCTCCTTCAGGCGCCGCTCCACGACGTCGCGCCGGGCCTCCAGGCCGCTGATGTCGATGCGGAGCTGCGACCGCCGCTGCCGCTTCTGGGCCACGGCCCCGACGCCGGCCGTGCCGCCCTCCTCGCCGCCCGCGGCGCCCGCCTCGAGGGACTGGTCGACGTACGCCCGGGCGAGGGAGTCGGCCCGCTGCTGGAGCCGGTCGACCCGCCGGCGCATCTGCCGGAGGTCGCGGGCCCGCGTGCCGCCGCCGTCGAGGCCGGGGTTGCGCCGCTCGACGGCGTCGATCCGCGCCTCGAGCTCCGCCTTCTCCTGCTGGACGCGCTGGAGGCGATCGTTGAGGCCCGAGGAGAGGCGCTCGGCGAGCTTCGGCTCCGCGTCGGCCAGCTCCTGTTCGAGGTCCTCGAGGGCCGACCGCTTCATGTCGAGCTCGATCTGCAGCTCGCTGCGGCGGGCCTCCAGCTCCGAGATCCGGCCGACCACCTGGCTGGAGGCCTGGTCGAGCGACACCGCCTCGTGGGTCTGCATGTACTCCTGCACCTTCGTATCGGCGGCCTCCAGGTCCTTCCTCAGCGTCTGGGCCTGCTGCTCCAGGAACTCGCGGGAGGCCTGCAGGCTCTCGCGGCTCCGCTCCTGCGTCCGGGAAATGTACTCCTCGGCGTACAGGTTGGCCACGAGGCTCGCCTCGTAGGCGTGGTTGCTCGTGGCCGAGATGTAGAGGGCGTCGGTCTGCTCGCCGCTGGGCTGGGCGCTGATGATGCCCTGCACCACGCTCGCCACGGCCGCCGTAGAGCGGGACTGCCCCTCGGGCCCGCGCAGGATCTGCAGCGGGGCGCCGGTGTCCGGGTGCGTGCCCATCTCCTGGAGCCGCTCGGCGACGCGGTTGGCGATGGTCCGCGACTGCCGGAGGATGAGGAGCTCGTTCTGGAGGGTCTGGTCCTGCCGCGGGAACGGAGAGCTGCGCCCCTGCCCGAGCCCCGACAGGACGGAGGACTGCGAGTTGCGGTCCACCAGCAGGAGGCTCGAGGTGCGGTACGTGGTGGGCAGGCTGTAGGTGTAGATCGCCGCGGCCCCCACCACGAGGACGAGCACGCCGAGGATGATCCACTTCCCGCTCCAGAGGGTCTCAATCAGGTCGTGGAGCTGGGAGGAGCGGCGCGGCGTTTCGTCTCCGTACAGCAGGTCGTGGACCGACGTCGTCCCGTTCGCCTCGGGGGCCCCGTTCGTATGTGGTGACTGCGAGGAGGGCATGGCAGCAGAGAGGGTCCGTCAGACGATGAGGGGGCCGACCCGGTCGGCCTACACGCGGGTGAAGATGCGGAGGGCCAGCAGCGTGAGCGAGCCGAGCGACGACGCGATCGACAGCACGTCCCGCCAGCCGAACGGCTGCTTCGGCCGGACGGTCTCGACCACGACGATGTCGTTGTCGCGGAGGGCCGGATACGAGGTGTTGCCCTGCAACATTCGCTCCAAAGGTGCCTCAAAGAGTTGCGACCGCCCGTCCTGCTCGGGGCGGTAGACCCGGACGGTGATCGTGGCGTCCTCCCGGCCCTCCGTCTGGGCTTCCAGCGGCGCGCCGCCCGCCATGGTGAGGAGCTTGTCGAGGTCGGTCGTGTCGGGGATCTCGTAGATGCCGGGCCGCGGGACGGTGCCCCAGACGGAGATCTGCACGGTGGCCTCGCCCGGCCGCGCGTGGTAAAAATAGGCCACGTTCGACTTCGTCTCCTCGACCCGCCCGAACGCCTGGCCGAAGGCCGGGGCGGTCGCGGTCGCCCCCGCGAGGAGCAGCAGGCACAGGGCGCCCCAGGCCGGCGGCGCGTCGGGCAGGGCGGAAACGACGGCGCGCATCATGAAACGAAGGTGTTATCGGTGCGGTCAATCGGTCCGCTCTATGCGCCGCGCCCCGGTCCGTTCCG
>JAZKTD010000376.1:0-3141 GCA_036625705.1 Salinivenus sp. | reverse complement strand
GCCGCCCGTCGGACTCGGAGTCGGCCTCCTGACAGGCAGCCACGGAGAAGGCCAGACCCAGAGCGAGGATGGGGAGGGTGATTTTCAGGTAGGTGCTGGTCATGGGTAGGCTTGTACAGGGGTATTGGGAGCAGGCGGCTACGCGGGGAGCACCCATCTCACGCGGTCGGCTCGATGTTCTGGTTCATCCGAAACACGTTGTCGGGGTCCCACCGGGTTTTGACCTCCACCAGCCGGTCGTAGGTGCCGCCGTAGGCCGAGCGGACGAGGCCCTCTCCGTTCTCGCTCATTCCCGCGATGTTCAGGTAGAGGCCCCCGCCGGAAAAGCGCTGCATGTCCTGCCAGGCCTCGCGCGCCCAGGCGACGTTTTCCTCGTTCCGGGCCGGGTCGAACCACGTGGAGTCGATGGTCAGGAGGTAGGGGGCGCTCCGGTCCCCGAACGCGGTCTCGTCGGGGCCCACCCGGCGCATCGCCCCGCCCTGATGCCAGACGATCAGGTGCGTCCGGGGCGAGGGGCGCTCGGCGGCGTGGTCGAGGAGGGCGTCGATCACCTCGTCGTCGAGGCGCTCCAGCTCGGTGGACTTCCAGTAGTACTGCAGCTCGCCCGCCGGATAGAAGTGGTCCTGGCTCGCCTGGACGGCGGTGTACGGCATCACGCCGCTCATGTCGAGCACCGGGTCGGAGAGCTCGCGGAGCGGCCCGAGCACCTGCTTGCCCTCGTCCGGGTCGCCGCTGTAGAGCGCCCCCATCATGCAGACGGGGCGGCCCTGCGCCGCCTCCGGGAGCCCCTCCATCTCGGGGACGGTCCAGAGCATTGCCTGAGAGCTGACCTCCTCGGGCGCCTCGGCCATAAAATCGCGCCAGGCCGGGAGGAGACGACCGGCCTCCTCCATCGGGTACATCACACCGACGAACAGGACCTCGGGGCCCACCTCGTGAAGGTCAAACTCGAAGGAGGTCACCACCCCGAAGTTGCCGCCCCCGCCGCGCAGGCCCCAGAAGAGGTCCGGGTTCTCGTCCGCGCTTGCGGTGACCCGCTCGCCCTCGGCGGTCACGACGTCGGCCGAGCGGAGGTTGTCGCAGCTCAGGCCATGCTTTCGCCGCAGCCAGCCGAGGCCGCCCCCGAGCGTGAGCCCGGCGACCCCCGTGGTCGAGACCACCCCCCCAGGTGTCGCCAGCCCGAAGGCCTGGGTCTCCCGGTCCACGTCGCCCCAGGTGGCCCCGCCCTCCACGCGGGCGACCTGCGCCTCGGGGTCGACATGGACGCCGTTCATTCGTGAGAGGTCGACCGTTAGGCCGCCGTCGCAGACGGCGTCGCCGGAGACGTTGTGGCCCCCGCCCCGTACAGCGAGGAGCAGGTCATGCTCGCGGGCAAAGCGGACCGCGTCCATCACGTCGGCCGCGCCGGTGCACCGGGCGATGAGCGCCGGCCGCTTGTCGATCATGCCGTTCCAGACCTGGCGGGCCGCGTCGTAGCCCGCGTCGCCCTCCCGGAGAAGGGGGCCGCGAAGGCGCTCCGCAAGGGCATCCACGTGATCGGCGTCGAGCGTGGTCTGGTCGTCGTCAATCGTTTGGACATTCATGGCTGCGTTCCCGCTTCTCATTCGTCGATTACGAACGTCATTCTCTCTTTCTGGGGGGCGGAGCCCCGGAGCCTGCCTGGTGCACCCTGGGTCGGATCACCCGTTACGGGTCCAGATCGACAGGTCCTCCTTCCATCCCTCCGGCGTGCGCCGGTAGACCGCAAGCGAGCTCCCGGTCGATGGATGCTGGGAGCGCCGTCGGTTTCGGCCCGCCCCATTCACGGCGGACGTGATTGATCTACTCGACCGCCTGGCGCTCCGGGTCGCCTGACAGGTGAGAAGGAGCTACGGGACTTCGACGACGTCAGCCTGGTCCGGAATCAGGGCGTTCTTCGTTGCCCAGAGCGTCCCGTCGGTGCCAAACGTGATCGCGGTCAGGATCGGGATCCCGGTCGCGACCTCGCTGCACGTCCCCGCGCCGGGATCGCAGGCATTGATCGTGCCGCCCGCGATTTGGGGCGGATCCAGCTCCAGCGCGAACCAGCTGTTTTCTTCCAGCTCGAGGACGTGAAGCGTGCCGCTCTCGTCGAACCGGAGGTCGATGACGGAGGTGAATCCGCCGTCGAAGACCTTCTGACAGTTGGGGCTCGGACACGTCGCTCCAGACGCGTCGGGGGCAACCTTCCAGATGTTCGACGCGCCGGTCGGGGCCGGAAAGCCCTTGAGTTCGCCGACGTAATAGTAGCCGTCTGGGCCGACCGCGATGCTGGTGGGCACGGCTTGGGCGGGAAGCATCTCCGGAAGTTCTTTACAGATGCTCGGCGGGCCTTCGGGGCAGCCGAAGAGACTCTTGATGTTCGCTGTGGGCACCGGCTCATCGGGAAAAACCGCGAGCACCTCGATATTGCCCTGGTTGTCGATCCGGAGCAGATCGTTGCCCCCGGCGTCAGCGACGAGAGCGGCCTGGCCCCCGAGCGACTGCACGTCGAAGGGGTTCGAGTCGATAAACTCGGCGCCATCCGGATTTTGGTTTTCTTCGAAGGCAAAGAGGTCGGCGATCAGCCGATTTTTGCCCTTTGAGGCCCGGTAGAGCCCCTGGCCGGTGTCCTCGCCGGGCTCGCCCGTGAGGCCTTCGGTGGCCCACATGGTGCCGCGCCCGAGCGGGCTCATGTCGGTAATGCCGGGCAGGGGAATGTCGGTGGCACCGCTGAGCGTGGCGACACCGGCCCCGGCGTCGGCGACCAGGATGTCTCCATTGGGGGCCGTGGCGAGGCCGAAGAGCGGAGTTTGGAATCCGTTGCCGTTCGCGGCCGGTGGACCCGGCGCATGGTTCTTCTTCACCCCCAACAGTCCAGCGGAATTGCGCCCGGAAAGGACGGAATGAGGAGCGATCTGGTGTTTTGAACGGGAGGATTCCTCCCCCAGACGCTCCTCTGGCGTGTCGTTGGAGCCGGTGAATCCACTGTCGCATGCGGTGATCAGTAATCCAACGGACAGTAAAAGCGTGAATGCTGCGATGAGGCGTCTCATGGCATAAGGGCTGTAGATGAGAGATTTTTGCGCACTCAGTCGGGGTCCCTGCGTGTTCTAGGGATGGAAAGCGCGTGTCCAAAGCGCC
>JAZKTD010000375.1:0-3165 GCA_036625705.1 Salinivenus sp. | reverse complement strand
ATCGTTGAAAACTTTCTCGGGGTTTGAGGGTGCCTTATGTCCCCTTTGAGGCGCTACCGACCGCTCGGCGCAGTGCGCCAACCGACGAACACGACCTCGGGGGCGATGTACAAGCACCGTCGAAGTACCGCGTCTTCACGAACCAGTCCGCTCCCTCATGGCTCCCCGCTCGACCGACGTACTTGTGCTCGGCTCCGGGATCGCCGGGCTCTCCGCCGCGCTGGGGGCCGCCCGGAACGGGGCCTCGGTGACCGTCGCCACAAAGGCGACCCGGCCCGAGGGCGCCTCCACCTGGTGGGCCCAGGGCGGCATCGCCGTGGCCCGCACCGCGCCCGACGCCTTCAAGGCGGACATCGACGCCGCCTCCAGCGGCACGAGCGACCCCGACGCCCTCGACGTGCTCGTCCGCCATGCGGACCGGGCCGTCCGGGACGTCCTCATCGACACGCTCGAGGTGGGCTTCGACACCGGGGGCGACGGGGCCGCGTACGACTACGGGCGGGAGGCGGCCCACTCGGCGGACCGCATCCTCCACGTCGACGCCTCGACGGGACGGCACATTCACGTCCCGTTCCTCGACTACCTCGCCGAGCACGACCGCGTCGACATCCGCGACGACACCGCCGCGCTCCAGCTTCTGCGGGACGGCGACGCCGTGGTCGGGGCGCTCCTCGAGAGCGACGGAAGGCGTACCCCGTGGCGGGCCGGGGCCACGGTCGTAGCCACCGGCGGCATCGGGGCCCTCTACGGCCGGTCGACGAACCCGGTCGGCGCCACCGGCGACGGCGTAGCCATGGCCGCCCACGTGGGGGCTGACGTCGCCGACCTGGAGTTTGTCCAGTTCCACCCCACGGTGTGCGTCGAAAGCGGCGATCCGTTCCTCGTGAGCGAGGCCGTGCGGGGGGAGGGCGCGGTCCTCCGCGACGCCCACGGCGAGCGCTTCATGCCGGCGGTCCACGAGGACGCGGAGCTCGCCCCGCGGGACGTGGTGGCCCGGGCCGTCGAGGCGGCCCACGATCGCACCGGTCGGGTCGTCCTCGACGTCTCGCCGCTCGACTTCGACGAGACCTTTCCGGACTTGGCGGCCCTCTGCGCCGAGCACGGCGTGGACCCGAGCACCGGCATTCCGGTCGTGCCCGCCGAGCACTTTCTGTGTGGGGGCATCGACGTCGACACCCGCGGCCGCGCCTCCCTCGACCGGCTCTACGCGGTCGGCGAGTGTGCCCGGACCGGCGTGCACGGGGCCAACCGGCTGGCGTCGACCTCGCTGCTGGAGGGACTGGTGTGGGGCCTGCGGGCCGGGAGGCACGCGGCAACGCGACGGCAGCCCGACGCCCCGACGCCCACGCCCCCCGACCGTGCCCCGACCGGCGACGAGGCGCTTGTCTCACGGGGGATCCGGCGGGTCCGCCGCGCGATGGACGAGCACGTGGGGCTCCGCCGCTCGGCGGAGGGCCTGCGGCAGGCCGTCGAGGCCCTGCAGGCCGTACAGGCGGAGGTTGAGGCCCGGCCGGCGCCGCTCGCCCGTCCCCTCGCCGAGCTTCGGTCCGCCGCCGCGGTGGGCCTCCGCATCGCCCGGGCCGCCCTCGACAACGAGCATTCCGTGGGGTGTCACTACCGGACCGACATGCCCGCCGTCGAGGCCCCGGCCGGGTCCAACAGATGATGGGCCCGACGCGTCGCCCGACCGAGGCGCGACGCCCCTTCGCTTTTCCTCCGTAGACTCGCCCCTGATGGACGTCGACGCCCCATCTCCATTTCGGCAGCGCGCCCGCGCCCTGTTGCCGGAGGCGCTGCGCCACCCCACCGTGCTCGCGCTCCTGCGTCGAAGCGTCGCCGAGGACGTCGATCCCGACGGCACGTGGCAGCCCGGCGCCTTCGCGCCCGCAGAGGGCGATGTCACCAGTCGCGCCACGCTCCCGGAAGGGGCGGTCCTGGAAGGGCGCCTCGTGGCGAAGGAGAGTGGGGTCGTGGCGGGCCTGCCGCTCGCCCGCGCCCTATTCGCGATGGTCGACGAAGAGCTGGTGCTCGACGCCGCCGTCGACGACGGCGACCGGGTCGAGCCGGGACAGCTCGTGGCCCGCGTCTCGGGGCCGGGCCGGGCCCTCCTGACCGCCGAACGGCCCGCCCTGAACCTCGCGGGGCGCCTCTCGGGAATTGCGACGCTCACCCGCCGGTTCGTCGAGGCGGTGGCCCACACCGAGGCCCACATTCTCGACACCCGCAAGACGCTCCCCGGCGCCCGGCGGCCGAACAAGTACGCGGTGCGCCAGGGCGGCGGCCACAACCATCGGCTCGGCCTCTTCGACATGGTCCTGATCAAAGACAACCACATCGACGGCGCCGGTGGGATCACCGCGGCCCTCCGCCGCGTCCGTGACACGTACGGCGACCAGTACCCCGTCGAGGTGGAGGTGAAGACGCTCGAGGAGCTGGCCGAGGCGCTGGCGGCCGAGCCGGACCTCATCCTCCTGGACAACATGGACGCGTCCACCCTGCGCCGCGCCGTCGAGCAGGCCGACGGGCAGGTGCCCCTCGAGGCCTCGGGGGGCGTCACGCTCGACACCGTCGCCGCGATCGCCGAGACCGGCGTCGACCGGATCTCGGTCGGCGCGCTGACCCACTCGGCCTCGACGCTCGATCTCAGCATCCGGACGGACACGTAGGTCCGCTCCGTCCGTCGCTATCTTCGTAGACTGTCGGTACCACCCCCCATGAAGAACGACGCCGCGACCCTCACGTCCCCCGATGCCCTCTACGACATCCTCGTGGAGCGGCTCGAAGACATGCCCAGCGAGCGCGAGCTGCACCAGAAGGCGGAGCTCGCCGCGGAAATCAACCAGATCAAACGAGAACAGAACGCCGTCATCCTGGGCCACAACTACATGGAGCCGGCGCTCTTCCACACGATCCCGGACTACACCGGCTCCTCGCTGGAGCTGAGCCGCCGGGCGGCCGAGGCCGACGCCGACACGATCGTGTTCTGCGGGGTCCGCTTCATGGCGGAGACGGCCAAGATCGTAAACCCGAACAAGACCGTGCTCCTGCCCGCCGAGGAGGCCGGCTGTTCCCTCGCCGAGAGCATCACCGCCGAGGACGTGCGCATGCTCCGCGAGCGCTACCCCGGCGTGCCCGTCGTGACGTACGTCAACACCTACGCCGACG
>JAZKTD010000374.1:0-3166 GCA_036625705.1 Salinivenus sp. | reverse complement strand
ACAGCGATGGGGCGCAGGACGACCGCCGCGACGGGCCAGTCTCTCTCGATCGGGAGATATAACGACGCCAACACTTCCTCGGACGGCACTCTCTTCGTCGTCGGCAACGGCACCGGTGATAGTGACCGCTCCGACGCGCTGGTGCTGGACGACCAGGGCGAAATGACGATCGCCGGCACGCTTACCGAAAACTCCGACCGTCGCCTCAAGACCTCCATCGAGCCGCTCGGCGACGGCACGCTGACGAAGCTCGCGGCGCTGCAGCCGGTGCGTTACGAGTTTAAGAATCAGCGGGCCCACCCGTCCGGTGAGCAGATTGGCCTGGTCGCCCAGGAGGTCCAGAAGAAGTTCCCTGAACTGGTAAGTGAGGGCTCCGGTGGCATGCTCTCGCTGGCCTATCCGAAGCTGTCGGCCGTCCTGCTGAAGGGACTTCAGGAGCAGCAGGCCACGATCGAGACCCAGCAGGCCCGAATCGACTCGCTGACGCGCCGCGTCGACCGGCTGGCCGAGGTCGAGCGGGAGGTCGCCGACCTGCGGGCCGAGGTGCAGCGCGCCGCCTCCGCGACGGCCGGATGGAGCGGCTCCCTCCCGCCGCTTCTCCTCGCCGCCCTGGTCGGCGGGCTCCTCGGGGCCGGGCTCCTGCACCTGCGCCGCCGGTAGCCGGGCGGCCTGGGCCTCCGGCCTCGACCCGGCACGCTGGTCGACCCTCCCCTATGCGACTGAACCGATCCTCCACTTCCTCCGCCTATTATGTTTTATTCCTCCGTCTCCCGCCCCCTGCTTCTATTCGTACTCCTTTCGGTCCTGCTGGCGCTTCCCGCCCCGGCGCAGGAGGTTCTCGTCCAGAACGGAGCCACCGTCGAGGTCGCTAACAGTGGCGTGGTCGAGCTTCAGGGTGCCACGATGGACTTCGGCGAGCCTGGTGCCACCGCCCGCCTGAACGAAACGGATCGGGGCCGCATGGCCGGCGGCCTCCTTACGGCCGTCCGGGTCCTAAACGGCGCCAAAGGGATCGACGTCGCCGGCCTCGGCGCCGAGCTTACCACCCGGGCCGACCTGGGCGAGGTCACCGTCACCCGCGGGCACGCTGTCCAGACCGGCGGCGGCAACGAGTCGATTCGACGATACTACGCAATCAATCCCTCGCAGAACAACAGCGGCCTGGACGCGACCCTCACCCACGCCTACAACGACGCGGAGCTGAATGGCCTCTCCGAATCGGACCTGGAGCTCTTCACGTCCACCGACGGGGGCTCGACCTGGTCGGAAGAGGGGGTTGACAGCCGCGACGCGCAGGCCAACACGGTGACCCTCTCGGGCATCCAGTCCTTCAGCCGGTGGACGCTCGGAAGCGAAAGCAATCCCCTGCCCGTCGAGCTGGCTCGCTTCGAGGCGGCCCGCACGGAGGCGGCCGGCGACGAGACGGCGGTGCGCCTGACCTGGCAGACCGCGTCGGAGACCAACAACGCCGGCTTTCGGGTAGAGAGAGCGAGAGCGGGGGGGCTTGGGAGTGAGAGCGCCTGGACGAAGGTTGGCTTCGTGGAGGGGGCCGGCACGACCTCGGAGGCGCAGAGCTACCGGTTTACGGACACGGATCTGCCCTACGCGGCCGACACGCTCGAGTACCGCCTCCGACAGGTCGACACCGACGGGTCGGCCACGCTGACCGATCCGGTTGCGGTCGATCGGGGCGGACCGGAGACCCTCCAGCTGAAGGAGACGTACCCAAACCCGGCCCGAGACCGGGTCACGGTTCGCTTTGCGGTCCCCGACGACCGTCGGGACGAGGGCCAGGAGGCGACCCTTCGGCTCTACGACGTCCTCGGGCGGGTGGTGCGGACCGTCCAGGCCGAAGCGGAAGCCGGGCGGCACGAGAGGCAACTCTCCGTGCAGGACCTCTCCAGCGGTGTGTACATCTTGCGTCTTGGCGCCGGCGACCGGACGGAGACGCGCCGCCTGACGGTCGTTCGGTAGCGCCGACTCCTCGCCGGCCCCCTGTCTCCGGCGTCTCCACTCGCGTGAGTCCCCCTTCTCTTCTGACTCCCTTCTCTCCTGAATCGCGGCTCCGAACGCTCATGTTTGGTTTCTGTCTACGGTCGATTTGCCCGCCAGACGTCCGTGCCGATTTTGCCTCCCGGGTCGGGGGGGGCGTTGTCGTGCTCGTGGGGCTCCTTCTCGTCCTGCCCGCCGCTACCCACGCGCAGATCACGTGGACCGGCGAGGGGGACGGGACCTCCTGGAGCGACGCCGCCAACTGGTCGCCCCAGCAGGTGCCCGGTTCCGGAGACGACGTCGTCATCGATCTCTCGACCGACGACGATTACACGGTGCAGGTTGCCACAAGTCGCACGGTCGCACGCCTGCGCCTTGACATCCGGCAGGCGACACTGGAGCTGGGGGCCGACCTGACGGTCAACGGTCCCTACACCCACAACTGGGGCCAGTTGACCGGGAGCGGCGATCTCGTGGTCGAGGGAGAGCTCACCTGGGACAACGACACGATGCAGGGCACCGGCTTGACCGTCGCCAATGGCGGCGGTCAAATTGACAGCGGCGACCTCGACGCCCGCCGGTTCGTCGTATCCGGCAGGGACACCGTCCGGCGCACCGGCTCCTTTGCGGGTCGGAATGGGGCCGTGCTGGAGATCGAAAGCGGAGCCACCCTCGCCTACCGGACCAACCGAAGCATGTACGAGGCGTCTGAGAGCACGAGCCCGCCGAGCATCATTAACCGCGGGACGCTCAGTGTGATGGCTGACCTGGCCGACATTTCGTGGACGCTCGAAAATCACGGCACCCTCGAGGTGGAGCCGGACCGACGGCTGCGATTCGAGGGCCCGCTCACGGACGCCGGCGGCACCTACCGGGCCGCCGGCCCGGACGGGCAGCTCGACCTGCGTCCCGACGCCGACGTCACCTTCGACGAGAGTTCCACGCTCGCCGCCGAGGCGGGCGCTCTTCTCAGCCTCAGTCACTCCGCCGATACTGACTCAAGCCCGGCGATTACGGTTGAGGGCACCTACGACGTCAAGGGGACCACGAAGCTGGGAGAAAAATCCCCGGCAGTGGAGGTCACGGTCGCTAGCTCGGCGGACGTACAAAACCTGGGGGAGGAGCGGCTCGTTGTCGGGGATCGGGGGCGCCTCAGCGTCGAGACGACCGACGC
>JAZKTD010000373.1:0-3169 GCA_036625705.1 Salinivenus sp. | reverse complement strand
CTGCGCTACGACGGCGAGGCGGTGGCGACCGGAACGGCCGGCGAGGACGGTGGGCTGCTCTGGACCACTTCGATCCCGGAGGCAGACATGCGGTTCGAAATCCGCCGGCGCCCGTAGGCCGGACGCTCCTTGAGATCGTCAAGACGGGTTCGGGCCGTTCCCGAGAGCCCCGCTCCTTGAGTGGCCGTATGAACCGGTGCCATCCCTGCTCGGTCTCGCTGAACCCCGACGCTGCCGGGACCAGAATTCCCCGCTGCCCGTCCGTGCGTACCGCGGTTGTCGACCGCGCGGCCCTCCGCCGCCGAACCGTTGGCTGCAGGGGCACCGTCCCGCATTGCCCCGCCCTTTCCCTTAGCGTTGGGGCGGGCCCGGATCGGCCTCGGGCCGGAACCACCCGACAAACCCTCCTCCCGGAAGCAGAGATACCTCGAGGGTTTCGTTGCGGTCGACGCCGGTGCGCTGGTTTCGGGCCATCGAGGTCTGGGTCTCGTCCGAAAGGGTGACCAGCCGGTACGTCCCGTCTCCGAGAAAGTCCAGCGGAACGGAGTCGAGCGTCCGGGGGGCTTCCCGGCCGTTCAGGACCGCCAGGAACCACGTCTCCCCCGTTCGGCGGGCGATGACGGACAGCGCTCCGATCTCGCTGGGGGGCAGCACCACTGTCTCGTCCCACGTGGCGGGGGTTGCCTTGATGAGGTCGAGCGCCTTTTCGACGTGGAAGTAGCGCGGGGGATGATCCGCCCAGTGCGTCACCGGCGAGGTGAAGCTGTAGGCGGTGGCCAGCTGGTGGGCAAAGGTCGTGGCGCCCAGCTGCGTGGAGTCGAACGTGACGGGTGTGTAGTCGACCGCCCCGACGGCTCCCCGCGTGAAGGGCAGGGCCGCGTTGTGGCTCGGGGGTACGGGACTTTTTTCCAGCCCGGCGAGGCCCTCCCGCGTCATCTCGTTCGGGTAGGTCCGCGTGCTCCCGTCGGACTTGTTGGCGCCGTGGAAGTTGATCATCAGGTCGTGGTGAGCCGCATCGACCAGCACGCGCTGGTAAAACCGCAGTCGGTCCTGCGACTCGCTGTTCATGTAGTCGATCTTTACGCCGACGGCCCCTGTTTCGGCGACCTTCGCGAAGAACACCTGTCGCTGGAGGGGATCGGTGAGCCGAAGCGGGCCGGTGCTCCACGACTTCCAGAGCCAGACCTCGACGCCTCGCTCGTGGCCGTAGTCGACGAGATTCTCCATCGTGCCCCACTTGTTGTCCCACCCCTCCCAGTCCACGTCGACCAACGTGTACTCAAAGCCAAGGCGGGCGGCGTAGTCGATGTACTGCCGCTCCTGTTCGGGCGTCCCCGTTCCGCGCGACCACCAGCGCCACACCGACCGTCCGGGATCCACCCACTCCGTTCGGGCTCCCTTCGGATAGAGGGAGGAGTCGGGAGGGGGGTTCAGGTTCGTCACCAGGTCGCTGTTGACCAGCCCGTCGAGGTCATCGCTGAGCATCACGAACCGCCACGGAGAGGCGTCTCCCCCGGGGACGGCCCACGTCGAATCGTCGAGAAAGGTGGAGCGGAGGGTCCGGCGCCCGGCCGCACTCGACAGCGTCATTCCGCTGTAGCCGTACGGGTTGGCCTCCGAAATAAGGGCATACCCGCCGCCCGGCAGCTCGGCGACGACCGGGGGGCCGAGGTCGGTGCTCACCGAGTCCACCGGCGCGCTCTGCCAGAGGCCCTCGTAGTTGTGCACGTCGGTCTGGTACCACACGGTGGTGCGTTCGGGGAGGGTCCACGCCGAGACCTCACCCCGGACGGTGTGCCAGGAGGCCTCCCGCCGCCCTGTGGGAACGGGCCCAAGCGGCGGGAACCGGTACCGGTAGGCCACCCCGTCGTTATAGGCCCGGAGCTCCAGGGCCCAGGGATCAGGCTGCGCCCCGTCCCCTTCGGAGACACGCCGAACCCGGAGGGTTTGGGCCCGATACCGGCCGGTGGCCGTGGTGTGATTCCCCCGTGTGGGGTACTCCTGGGTGTGGAGGATGACCTCGGAGGGCTCCGTCGACTGCACTTGCCGTCCCAGCGTCCTCCCCTCGAGCACAACCCCCAGGGGGGAGGGCTCGATGACGGTCGCTCCGTCGTGCCGCACCGTAAGCCGCAACTGGTTCTGGCCGTCGACCGTGACCGTGGCGGCCACCGCCCCGTTCGGGCTCGTCAGTTCGACCGGTTGGGCCCAGGAGACGATCGGCACGAGTCCGGGTGCCAGCACCAGGAGCAGCAGGGAGACGAGACGCCGGGGCATCGTGGGAGGCCAGTAGACAGAAGAAGCGTATACACCTGAAGGCTCGTGAGAAGGGCTCCCCTTCCCGCGTGATCGTCCCTTTTTTCTTGACGTGGAACTATCCGAAGCGCCCGGTTCGCTCGACGTCCTCCCCGCCCCGCCGGACCAGCGTTCCGACCGAGGTCGGGCCCTCGTTCCGGACCCGATCGGGCACCGTCAGATTTTGCCGTGGACGATTCTCGTCGCCCCGCTGGACGTGCCAGATGCGGTCGCCGCTAAACTCGACCGCAAACTCTTTGAGCTCCAGGCGCAGCCGATCCCCCTCGACCGTCCCCTGCAGGTAACTGATCGGGGAAAGCTCTCCCCAGATGGCCCCGTGCACAATCTGCCAGACGCCCTCCCGCTTCGTAACCGTGATGTCGTGGTGCTCCCCGCAGAGGTAGGCGTCGACGCCGTGCTCGACCATCGCCCTCCAGAAGTCGGTTTCGGGCCCGTTGCCGCCCGCCATCACAATCGCACTCGACTTGCGGCTGCTCACGTCCGGGAGGACCGGCACGTGGCCCTGTACGATGATGTGCTCCTGGTCCTGATGATCGGCGAGCACCTGCTCGAACCACTCCAGCTGCTCGCCGGCGACGCGCCACTGGACCTCGCCGTCCTGCAGGTGGAAGGTGTCGACGTTGACGAACAGGGTGTTGCCCTTCGTGAAGGAGTAGGCCAGTCCCCGTTTCGACGGGGGCCCGTTTTCCGGCATCCGAAACACCTCCCGGAAGGTTTGCTCGAAGGCCGGCACGACGCTCGGGTCGACGGGGTTGTCTCCGCGCTCGTGGTCGCCGGGGACGACGTAGAACGGGAAGTCGTGGTCCTGCATCCGGTGCACCCAGCCGCCCCAGTAGGACAGCGCGTGCTGCCGGGC
>JAZKTD010000372.1:0-3198 GCA_036625705.1 Salinivenus sp. | reverse complement strand
GCGGCGGTCAGGGCGTTGGGGGCCGCCCCCTCCGCGTCGGGGGAGTCCCCGGAGCTGCATCCGAGGGCGAGGACAACGATGCCGGCAAGGAGGGCTACGCAAACGGATCTACAGGCGGGAGTCAGCATCGGGGCGGGAACGGAGATGGGACGTGGTGTGGCGTGCGGGAACGAGGGTGGCCGGGCGCAGGCGGGGCGGATGGTCCCCCTCATAGGATTCAAGGGACGCGTCCTTCGGCGGATTCGGAGACGGGCCGTCCGGGCGACGGGGATCGCCCCGCCCTCGGTTGAGGGCAGTCGTGGAGTGTCGCGAGCCGGGGCCGAAATAGAATGTTGAAGCGCTTCCAAATCGAGGCATAAGACCAGGGTCGGTTGTTCACACGGAGCGCGGTCGAGCGCACCGGCGTAGACCTACGAGGAGGCCGGGCCGGCGCGTTCGTGCACGGCCATCTCGCCGACGGTTTCAATGTGGGCCACAAAATGCAATCGGAGGACCTCGTAGTGCTCCTCTTCGTGCTCGTTGAGGAGGGCAAAGAGCCGCTCCCGAAACGAAGGCGTCCTTCCGTCCCCCGACAGCAACGAACCGTAGGTAATGTGGAGCAGTTGTCGCCCGTTGTTGTCCTCGAGGTAGGTGGCCTCGAGGGCCGGATCGGGCACGTCGGCGGGCGCCGGAATGGCATCGAGGTTCGTCGTGACGTGGTAGGTCTTCCGGTCGTCTTCGAACCGATCGAACGCGTACTCGACCATCTCCCGGAACAGGTCGGGGGCGTGGCGTGCCGGGATGCGCAGGGCCTCCAGAAAGCTGGTGCCCGCCGTTTTCAGATGCAGGTGGGCCCCCGCGTGCGCCCCGAGAATCGGATAGACCGAGAACTTGTCGCTGCCGGAGTGGATGCTGAGCTTGTAGCCGCCCTGCGACCGGGCGATGGTCGCGTGGGCCCGGAAGGCGTCCTCGAAGGCGTCGAGGTCGCCCCGGTAGTCGATGCCCTTTTCGAAATCGCCGACGAATCGCGGGGCGAGGCTGGTGACCTCGACCCCGAGCCGATTCAACTCGGCGGCTACGAAATAGTGCTCGCGGGGCCGCGTCGGGGTGTCCGTCTCGTCGACCGACATCTCGAGGTCGTAGTCCTCGTCGGGACGGTGGGCCCGATAGGCCTCCGCGAGGTATTCGGCGAGGGCCCGCGTATGGGAAAGCGCCGCCCCGTACTTGACCGCCGCCCGCTTGAGGGACGTCGGAGAAAATTCGACCTCGAGGGACCGCTCCCCGTCCCCGACGGAGATGGGCGCCCCCGTATACCGGTCGAGACAGTCCGCCGGCGTGGTGCCGAGCGCATCCCACGGAAGGGCCCGAAAGCGCGACGTCAGTTCCTCCCCCTCCAGGTGATCGGCGTCGTTCTGCACGTGGTCGGAGGGGTCGATCGTGTACATCGTGTACCCGGCCGCCAGGCAGGCGTCGATGTCGGCCTCGGACTTCAGGTGGTCGGCGTCCGCCCCGTACCCGGCGGTGTACCCCTCCTGAAAGACGGCCCACGTGACGTCGTCGATGACGTCCTGCGGCGACCGGCCGGTCCGCTCCATCTCGCGAATCGACTGCTGGGCCAGGACCGGCACCGCGCCCGTTTCCCGGCATGCGCGGATGTGACCCGGAGTAGCGAGGCCCAGCCGGTCGCCACAACCGATGGCCGTGGTGCGGCCCAATGGCGTCGGGACCGTCCAGGGGAAGCGCGAGCGAAGCTGCCGGGCGTTCTCGGGGGTGCACGGACAGAGGAACAGGGTGTCCTGTCCGTCGTCGATCGACGAGGCCACGTCGAAGGCCGGCGGGGAGGCCCCCAGCACGGCCAGGTGCTTTGCGCCCGAGACGCGAGCGAGGGCAAAGAGGGCATCGTCCTGCGCCCGCACCGAGGGCGCGTATAGCGTCGCCCCCTCGTCGACGCGGGTAAGGAGGCCCTCGAGCCTGCCGGCGTCGGCAGGCGAATCGGGCACGGACGACTCGGTCGCTTGGCTCATAATCGAGCAGGGACGATGGGGCGCGGAGGCACAGGGTACGCAGAAGTCGTAACCTCGTACCGATTTAACTAACGCGCGGCCCGGTGAAAGTCAAGATCTCGTGCAGCCTAGCCAGGGGGAATCGTCCCCCCGACGCGTCACCGATCCACGTCCGCCTGCTCTCCCGTTTCGTCCAAATACGGTTGCACCTCCTCCCACGTCGGTATGCCCTCGGAGTCCCCCCGCACCGTCGTGGCCAGCCCGCCCGCCACGTTGCCGAGGCGCAGGGCCGGACCCACCGCCCAGTCCCGCAGTCGGCCCGAGAGGTACCCGGCGGTGAAGGCGTCCCCGGCCCCAACCACGTCGACGGCCTCCACCTCGAGGGCGTCTCTTCGTTCGACGCCGTCCTCGTTCACGGCGAGCGCCCCGGCCTCCCCCAGTCGCACGACGACCTCCGAGGCGCCGTGGTCGCGGAGGGCCCGGGCGGCGGCCTCCGGATCCTCCTGCCCCGTGAGGAGAGTCGCCTCCCCCCTCCCGGTCAGGACGGTGTGGACCTCGGGGATCATCGCCCGGAGCGTCTCGCGGGCCTCCTCCTCCGACCACAGCTTCCGCCGCACATTGGGGTCGAAGGAGACCGCCACGCCCTCCTCCTCGGCAATCCGGAGGGCGGCCCAGGTCGCCTCCCGGCACGACGCACTGAGTGCGGGCGTGATGCCGGTCAGGTGGAGGTAGTCCGCCTGGCCGATGTACTCGCGGGAGAGGTCCGACGCCGAGAGGCGGCTCGCCGCGGATCCGTCGCGGTAGTAGTGGACGCGGGTGTGATCGGCCCGGCGCTGCTCCTTGAAGTAGACGCCGGTCGGCGCCTCCTCGTCCGCGATGACCTGCGAGGTGTCGACGCCCTCTCCGCGGAGGGTGGCCCGCACGCAGGCCCCGAACTCGTCGCTCCCCACACGGCTGACCCACCCGGCCCGGTGGCCGAGGCGGACCAGCCCGATGGCCACGTTCGACTCCGCCCCGCCGACGTACCGATCAAAGGCGCGGGCGTGCCGCAGGAGCCCCATCTGCTTCGGGGTGAATTGGATCATCGACTCTCCCATCGTCACGACGTCGAGCATGAGCGTAGGCCATTGATCAGAGAAGCGAAGATCGGCGCGGAGGTCACTCCGCGGTCGGCGGGCGAAACAGTCGCTGCCGGGCGAGCCGGGCGGGCGCCTCC
>JAZKTD010000371.1:0-3201 GCA_036625705.1 Salinivenus sp. | reverse complement strand
CCCACACGAGGCCGAAGGCCGATTGACGGAGTAAGTCCTGCTACAGGATTCGGGATCATCCTCGCCGCGCACGCTCCCGGAAAAACTCGATCAGCGGCTCCACGTAGTCGGCGTCGGTCCGCACCGGCACGTGGCCGACGCCGGCCGTTCGGAGCAGGGTCGCGGTGCGCTCCCGCCGGGCCCGGGCCCGCTCGGCGAATGCCCGACGGGCCGCCGGGTCGCGGGTGTCGACGGTGACGGTCTCACCCGTCTCGGCGTCGGTCAGATCAACCAGTCCCAGTGGGGGCAGTTCCTCCTCGCGGGGGTCCTGCAGCTCCACGCCCACCGTGTCGTGCCGCTGGGCGGCGGCCCGCAGCATCGACTCGTAGCCGTCGTCGAAGAAGTCACTTACCAGGACGAGAATCGAGCGCCGCCGCAGGATGCGGAGCACGCGCCGCAGGGCGTTGGTGAGGTCGGTGCCCGTCGACGCCGGCTCGGCGGTGAAGAGCTCCCGGATGCAGCGCAGCACGTGCCGCCGGCCCTTGCGGGGCCGGACGAAGGTCTCGACCGCGTCGGAGAACAGGAGCAGGCCCACCTGATCGTTGTTCTGAATGGCGCTGAACGCCATCACCGCGCAGATCTCGGCGGCAATCTCCCGCTTCAGCTTGCCCTGCGACCCGAAGTTCTCCGACCCCGACACGTCGACGCAGAGCATGAGCGTTTGCTCGCGCTCCTCCTCGTAGACCTTCACGTAGGTCTCGTCCATCCGCGCGGACACGTTCCAGTCGATGTTGCGGATGTCGTCGCCCACCTGGTAGGGCCGCACCTCGGCGAACTCGATGCCCCGTCCCTTGAACGCGGAGTGGTACTCCCCCCCGAAGATGTTTTCGACCTGCCCGCGGGTGCGCACCTCCAGGCGGCGGATCTTGTCGAAGAGGGCGTCGGGGATCACGGGACGCGAGCGGGGGCATGGGAGAATGGGGGCATGGACGGTGTAGTGCCGTCCACGCGTGCGGCGAGTGCGCTCAAGGACGGAGGGCGACACGTTGCAGGCAGGCCTTCACGTCCGCAGCTATCGGGACCGGAGCCCATCCGTGATGGCCGTAAAGGACGGGTCTTCCGTCGGCTCGGACCCGTGAAGGGGTTGTCCTAAGATTCTCAACGGGCGAACGGCACGCGTAGATTCGACTCGGCGGAACGATCGCGCCCCTTCAATCGGGCCGGCTCTTCGTTCTCAAAAGACGACCGGACCGTCGCCACTCTTCCCTGTAGGGGCGCGCCAAAGGAGCATCCTCGCACGATCGGGGGCGCCTACTCTTCGGTTCTCCCTCCCGCCGTGACTCGCTTCTGCGCGCGATGCCCGACACGCCCCTGCGTCTCTTCCTGTTCACCGCCGACCTCGACACCGCCCTCCACGCGGAAGCCGCCGGCGTGAACAGCGTCATCGTCGACTGGGAGCGGCACGGCAAGCCCGCCCGGCAGCGCGGACACGACACCGAGATCAACGACCACTCGGCCGCGGCGGTGCCTCTGCTTTCGTCCCGCCTCGGCATTCCCGTGACCGTCCGCCTCAACCCGCTCCACGGCGGCACGCGGGCGGAGGTGCAACGGGCCCTCGACGGCGGCGCGTCGACCCTCATGCTGCCGATGGCCCGCACGCCCCGCGAGGTCGAGGCCTTCGTTCGGATCGTGGCCGGCCGCGCCCGCACCCTCATCCAGATCGAGACACAGGCCCTCGCCGATCAGTGTGCGGCCCTCCAATCGATCGACTGGGACTACGCCCACGTGGGCCTTAACGACCTCAAAATTAGCCGCGGCGACTCGTGGCTCTGGGCCCCGCTCCTGGACGGGACCATCGAACGGATTCACCGCGCCCTCGCGGGCCGGATTGTGGGCTTCGGCGGTGCCACGGTAATCGGGGGCGGCGTCCCCATTCCGTTCGTCGGGCTGCTCCAGGAGATGGCCCGCCTCCATGCGGGCATGGCCCTGCTGCGGCGCTCGTTTCTGCGGGAGGCCGCCGGGCGCGACTGGGAGGCCGAGCTCCGGGCGGTCCGTGCAGTCTGGGATGCCCTCCACGAGCGGACCCCGGCCGCCGAGCAGCACGACCACGCGGCCCTGACGGCCTGTCTCCAGGCCCTCACTCCCTCCCCGCAGCCCGTCTCGGCCCCTCGGCGTCCGTCCCCCCGGCTCGCCTCTCTTTCCTAATGATGCCGTCGATGCACGTCCTCCTCATGTACACTCCCGATCCGCCGAGCGCGGCGCACGTGGCTCGGCTGCGGGCCCTCGATCCGCAACTGCGCGTGACGGTGGCCTCGTCGGAGGCAGAGGCCCGGGCGGCAGGGGGCACGGCCGAGATCATCCTGGGCCAGCGCTACCTCCGGCAGGTGCTCCCCGAGGCCCCCCATCTCCGGTGGGTGCAGTCCACGTCCGGCGGCACCGACCACCTCCCGGAATCGGTGCTCGCAAAGCGGGGCATCGTCCTCACGCGCTTTACCGGCGCCTCCAAGCTCGTGGCCCGGCACGCCCTCGCCCTGGCCTGGGCGCTCACGCGGGGCCTCCCGACACTGGCCCAGCAGCACGAGGCCGCCACCTGGGCGAAGGCCCTGCCCCTCCTCCCCAGTCCCGCCCGTGCCCTGATCCTCGGGACCGGGCCCATCGGCCGGGCGCTTTCCCCTCCGCTTCGGGCCCATGGCCTTCACGTGACGGGCGTCAAGCGTCGCCTCGACGGCGCACTGCCCGACTTCGACGCGCTGCTCGATCGATCGAACTGGCGAACCGCCCTCCCGTCCGCCGACTGGTGCTTCCTCGCCCTCCCCCACACGCCCGACACGGTCAACATGGTCGACGAGGACGCCCTGCGCGCACTGCCGCCCCACGCCGTCGTGGTCAACGTCGGGCGCGGGGAGACCCTCGACCTGTCCGCCCTCATCCGCGTGCTCGAAGAGGGTCGCCTGGGCGGCGCCGCGCTCGACGTCGTGCCCCATGCCCTCGACCCGCTCCCTCCCGACCATCCCCTCTGGACGACCCCGCGACTGCTGATCTCGCCCCACGTGGCGGGCCACGACCCGACGCGGGGGCCGATGGTGGAGGCCTTCGTCGAGGCCCAGGTGGCGCGCTACCTGGCCGGGGAGCCGCTCCACAACGTGGTAACCCGGGCGCCCCGTGCCTCCGCTGTCTGAGACGACCTCCGCATGCTCCGTTCGGGAATGGACGTCCGGAAGA
>JAZKTD010000370.1:0-3215 GCA_036625705.1 Salinivenus sp. | reverse complement strand
TCCTCGTCGCCGTGCTGCTGGCGGGAAGCGCCCCGGCCCCGGCCCAGACCGACGACGCCCTCTCCGAGACCAACTACGACGCGCTCGAGCTGCGCAACATCGGCCCGGCCATCAACGGCGGCCGCATCGCCGACATCGAGTTTCACCCGGAGGACGAATCCGTCTGGTACGTGGCCGTCGGCTCCGGCGGCGTGTGGAAGACCATCAACGACGGCACGACGTTCGAACCCATCTTCGACGACCAGTCCTCCTACTCGATCGGCTCGGTGGAGGTCGACCCGAACAACCCGAACATCGTGTGGGTCGGCACCGGGGAAAACATCAGCGGGCGGCACGTGGGCTTCGGCGACGGGGTCTACAAGAGCACCGACGGGGGCGCCACCTGGGAGAACATGGGCCTGGAGAACTCCGAGCACATCTCCACGATGATCGTCCACCCGGAGGACTCGGACGTGATCTGGGTCTCGGCCCAGGGTCCGCTCTGGAACAGCGGGGGCGACCGCGGCCTCTACAAGACGACCGACGGGGGAGAGACGTGGACCCGGACCCTCGGGGACGACGAGTGGACGGGCGCCACCGACGTCGTCATGGACCCGCGCAACCCGGACGTGCTGTACGCGGCCACGTGGCAGCGCCACCGCACCAAGGCGGCCCTGGTGGACGGAGGGCCGGGGTCGGGCCTGCACAAGACCACGGACGGCGGCGAGACCTGGACCGAGCTGACGCACGGCCTCCCGGACTCGAACTTCGGGAAGATCGGGCTCGCGATTTCTCCTCAGCGACCGGACACCGTCTACGCGGCGATTGAGCTCGACCGCCGCACCGGGGGCGTCTTCATGTCGACCAATCGGGGCGGGACGTGGCAGAAGCAGTCCGACGCCGTCTCCGGCGCCACCGGCCCGCACTACTACCAGGAGCTCTACGCCCATCCCCACGACCACGGCACGCTCTTTCTGGTGAGCGCCTCGACGCGGATCTCCGAGGACCACTTTGAGACCTATGAAACGATGGACCTCGAGAACAAGCACAGCGACGACCACGCCATCGCCTTTCGCGAGGACGATCCGAACTACATGATGGTCGGGTCCGACGGCGGGCTCTACGAAACCTACGACGGCCGGGAGACCTGGCGCTTCCTGGACAATCTGCCGGTGATGCAGTACTACAAGATCTCGGTGGACGACGCCGAGCCGTTCTACAACGTGTACGGGGGGACGCAGGACAACGGCTCGAACATGGGCCCCTCGCGCACCGAGCACGAGAGCGGCATCCGGAACGCCGACTGGGCCAAGACCCTGGGGGCCGACGGCCACGACACCGCCACCGACCCGGAGCTCGACTCGATCGTCTACCACGAATCGCAGCAGGGGGGGCTTCACCGGGTCGACCTCAAGACCGGCGACCAGGTGTTCATCCAGCCCCAGCCGCGGGAGGGCGAGGACTACGAGCGCTTCAACTGGGATTCGCCCATCCAGATTAGCCCCCACGACCCGTCGCGACTCTACTTTGCCTCCCACCGCGTGTGGCGCACCGACAACCGGGGCGACAGCTGGACGCCCATCTCCGGCGACCTGACGCGCGACCAGAACCGCTTCACGTTCGACTACATGGGCAAGCAGCGCAGCTGGGACAACCCCTGGGACGTCAGCGCCATGACCCACTACAACACCATCACGTCGCTGGCCGAGTCTCCGCAGCAGGAGGGGCTCCTCTACGCGGGGACCGACGACGGCTTCATTCAGGTGACCGAGGACGGGGGCGAGAACTGGCGCGAAATCCCGCTCTCCGAGATCGACGGGGTTCCGGAGACGGCGTTCGTCAACGACATCAAGGCCGACCGCTTCGACGCCAATACCGTCTACGTGGCGCTCGACGACCACAAGGAGGGCAACTTCTCGCCGTACCTCATCAAGAGTACCGATCGGGGCCAGTCCTGGACGTCGATCGCCGGGGACCTGCCGGACCGCCACCTCGTGTGGCGGCTGGTCCAGGACCACGAGGACCCCAACCTTCTGTTCGCCGCCACGGAGTTCGGCGTCTTCTTCACCGTCGACGGCGGGGAGGAGTGGATCGAACTCGAGGGCGGGGCCCCCACGATCGCCTTCCGCGACATCACCATCCAGCGGTCCCACAACGACCTCGTCGCCGGCTCCTTCGGCCGCGGCATCTTCATCCTCGACGACTACACGCCGCTCCGGAACCTCGACGCCGACGTTCTGAACCGGGAGGCCCACCTGTTTGAGCCCCGGGACGCCTTCTGGTACGAGCCCGACGAGGTGTCTGAGGATCAGGGCCACAACGACTACACGGCGGACAACCCGCCCTTCGGGGCCGTCTTTACCTACCATCTCGACGAGGGTTACCAGTCGAAGGCCGCCCAGCGGCAGGAGCAGGAAGAGGCCCTTGGGGCGGATGAGGACGTGCCCTTTCCCGGATGGGACGCGCTCGACGAAGAACAGAGAGAACAGGGCCCGATGGTGATGCTGGTCGTCCGCAACGAGTCGGGGACGGTGGTCAACCGGGTGACCGGCCCCACCTCCCCCGGCTTCCACCGCGTGAACTGGGACCTGACCTACGCCGACCGGGGCCTCGTGGAGCTGGGGGAGGAGATCCCCCAGAGCATCGAGGAGAACGGTTTCCCCGCCACCCCCGGCACCTACACCGCCACCCTCCAGAAATATCAGGACGGGACGGTCACTGACCTATCCGACCCCGTGACCTTCGAGGTCGAGCCGCTTCGGGAGGGCACCCTGGAGGGGGCCTCCAGCGACGAGTTCGCGTCGTTCCGGCAGCAGCTCGAGACCTTTCAGCAGGAGCTGGGCTCGGCGTCGCGCACCCTGGAGGAGCAGATCGACCGGGTGCACGCCCTGCAGACGGCCCTCGCCCGGGGCGGAGACGCCCCCGACCTGACCGCCCGCCTCAGCGACGCCCGCTCGCGCCTGCTCGAGATCCGGGAGGAGATGGAGGGCAGCGAGTCGAAGGACCAGGTCGGCCAGGGCGATGCCCCAACGCCCTACTCGCGGCTGTTCGTGGGCTATCGGGCCCTCGGCACCACCTACGGGCCGACGGAACTGCACGAGGAGACCGTCGCGACCGGTCGACGCGAGCTGGCCGACATCCGCAGCCGGCTGACCGAGATCGCCGAGGAGGTGCTCCCCGAGCTTGAGCAGGAGGTCCGCGCGACCGGGGCCCCGCCCATCGAGAACGGCCAGTAG
>JAZKTD010000369.1:0-3218 GCA_036625705.1 Salinivenus sp. | reverse complement strand
GCCAGCTGCGAGATGGCGACGGGGTCGAGGTAGCGGAGGGCGGTGTCTGCGTCGGCCATAGTGTACCGGCGACAAGCGCGTTGTGGGGAGAGGACGTTCGTACTCGGGAGGCTCGCCTCAGCTCCGTATGTGAGTTGGAGTGTGTGGGAGAGGCGGGCGCGAGCATTCCAAAAGCAGCGGGCCCAAACTGCGGTTGTGCTGTTGATTGTAGCCGACCGCCGCCGGTTACAATGAGAACCCCACGCCCAGACTCACATACATCCAGACGCCCCCTGGTCGGGCCCCCTCAGGGGCAGAGCGCTTGGGCCTCTTCCGGTCGCGTAGAGCAATCCGCGTCGCCAGCCTGCTGGTTAGAAAGTCTCGAGCGTATTCGGTTCCTTGTCAGTGTCGAGTGTCGAATGTCGAACGGCCCCTGTGCCTCCGCCGACGCTCGTCCCATTCGACATTTGCAATTCGAAGGCCCCCTCCATGGCGTCCCCCAATCGCATCAAGGCCCAGCTGATGTCCGCCCGCGACCTGGAGCGGACCCTCGACCGCATGGCCCAGCAGATCCTCGAGCTCATCGACCCGGAGGCGGCGGGGGCCGCGGATCAGTTTGCCCTCGTCGGCATGCAGACGCGCGGCGTGCACCTCGCCCGGCGCCTGCAGGCCCGCATCGAGGCGCAGGAGGGCCTCGATCTGCCGCTCGGGATGCTCGACGTCACGATGTACCGCGACGACGTGCGGATGCGCCTCGAGCAGCCCCGCATGCAGGAGACGCGCATTCCGTTCAGCGTCACGGACCGCCACCTCGTGCTCGTCGACGACGTGGTGTTTACCGGGCGCACGGGCCGGGCCGCACTCGACGCCCTCATGGACCTGGGCCGCCCGGCGTCGGTCCACTTTCTCGTGATCGTCGACCGGGGCCACCGCGAGCTGCCCATCGCCACCGACATCGTGGGCCGCGAGGTGCCGACTCTGCCCCACGAGGAGGTGCGCGTCGGGGTCGAGGAGATCGACGACGAGGACGGCGTCTGGCTCGTGGAGGCCCCCACCCCGCCCGACGATGCCCGCTCGTCGCCGTAGCCGCTCGCCCTGCCGCCCCCGACGCTCCGTCCCCTCGACGACTGGACGCCCCATGGCCGACTCGACCACCCTCGCCGCCGACACCGATACGCCCCTGCAGCACCGCCACCTGCTCGACCTCTCGACCTACGGCCGCGAGGAGCTCCGCCACATCCTGGAGACGGCCGAGGAGTTTCGGGCCGTACTGGACCGCCCGATCCGACAGGTGCCCACCCTCCAGGGCACGACGGTGGCCAGCCTCTTCTTCGAGCCCTCCACCCGCACGAAGCTCTCGTTCGGCCTCGCGGCCGGGCGCCTCTCGGCCGAGACCGTGAGCCTCTCGAAGTCCGGCTCCTCGGTCAAAAAGGGGGAAACCCTCAAGGACACGGCCCGCAACGTCGAGGCGATGAAGGTCGACGTGGTGGTGCTGCGTCACGGCTCGCCCGGCGCGCCCCACTTCCTGGCCCGGTGCACCGACAGCGTCATCCTGAACGCGGGCGACGGCGCCCACGCCCACCCTACGCAGGCCCTCCTCGACGTGCTCACGATGAGGGCGCACGTCGACGCCTTCGAGGGCCTCAACGTCTCAATCATCGGGGACATCACGCACAGCCGCGTGGCCCGCTCGAACGTGCAGGCCCTCACCACACTCGGGGCCCACGTCACCCTCTGCGGCCCCGCCACGATGCTGCCGGTGGAGATGGAGCGGGCCCTCGACGTGCGCACCACGACGTCCCTCGACGCGGCGCTGGAGGACTGCGACATCGCCATGGCCCTCCGGATCCAGATGGAGCGGCAGGACGAGGGGCTCTTCCCCAGCGTCCGCGAGTACCACGCGCAGTTCGGCATCACGGCCGAGCACCTGCGCCGCCACCCCGACCTGCTCATTATGCATCCCGGCCCGGTGAACCGGGGCATCGAGCTCGCCAATGAGGTGGTCGACCACGAGCGCGCCATCATCCTCAGCCAGGTCACCAACGGCGTGGCCCTGCGGATGGCCGTGCTCTACCTGCTGGCGCCGCAGCGGGACGCGGCGTAGCCCCGCCCCGGTCCGACCGCATCCGTTCTCTCGCCTGATCCTCCCCCCGATGGCCGCGCCCGCTCCGCTCGACCTTCCCGCCCTGCGCCCGGTGATGCGCGACCACTTTCCGTGGGACGCCTGGGCGCGCTGCGTCGCGGTGCGGGGCGTGACCATCGACCGCCCGGCCCGCTCCGCCCACCCGGAGCACCCGTCGGTCATCTACCCCCTCGACTACGGCTTCATTCCCGGCACGATGAGCACCGACGGCGAGCCGGTCGACGCCTTCGTGGGCAGCGGCACCCACGGCCTCGTCGGCGCGATCCTCACGACCAACCACCGCAAGCAGGCCCGCGAGGCGAAGCTGCTCGTCGACTGCCCGCCGCCGGAGATCTACATGGCCCACGGCTTCATCAACTACGACCGGGCGCTGCTGGAGGGCGTGCTTGTACTGCGGCGCCCGATGCCAGCTCTTTGGGAGCACCTGAGCTCCCAGTAGATGCCTCCGACGATTCAAGGGGGTTTCGTTTTGCCGTGCGAACAGACGCGAGTACGGGGCATACACGGGTTTGAAGTTTTCTTATGGCCCCGTAGCTCAGCTTGGCAGAGCAACGGACTTCAATAGGAGCCTTCATGGGGAAACTCATGGAGTGGATGGCACCGTATCGGTGGACGCTTGACTGCCAACACCGAGGAAACCGCTGACGCCGAACTGTGGTGGACCACGCCCATCATACGAAAACGGCTGCTGACCTTCCGGACGGATTTGACAAGTCGGCAACCTTTAGGATTGACCCTCCGAAGAACGGCCAATCCACGGGTGTACATTTCGCCGAGGACTACAAGCGGGTTCCGTAGAGACTGTACGTGCCACACCTTGACTGGTGAAGATACAGTCCAGACCACAAACGAATATTGGCAGCGAAAGCTGTAGTGGTACGTTAATCCGTGAGTCGCAGGTTCGAATCCTGCCGGGGTCACCACAGTTGCGAATTGCGAGTGTCGAGTTTGGAATGGTGAAACAACGCACCCAATTCGACATTCGAAGCTCGGAATTCGATATTGATTTGCCCGAGTGGCGGAATTGGTAGACGCGCATGGTTGAGGGCCATGTGGCCGTTACAGGCCGTGGAGGTTCGAGTCCTCTCTCGGGCAC
>JAZKTD010000033.1:0-18956 GCA_036625705.1 Salinivenus sp. | reverse complement strand
CCCACGATGAGCTGGCCGGTGGTGGGCACCCTCATGGTGGAGCCGACCGAGAGCGAGTCAAAGGCCGAGCTCGACCGCCTCTGCGACACCTTCAAGGCCATCCGCAGCGAGATCGAGGCGGTCGAAACCGGTACGATCGACGCCGCGGAAAGCACGCTGAAGCAGGCGCCCCACACCGCCGAAATGGTCGTGAGCGACGAGTGGGACCGGCCCTACAGCCGCGAGACGGCGGCCTACCCGATGGAGGCGACGCGCGAGAACAAGTTCTGGCCCACCGTGCGCCGCGTCAACGACGCCTACGGCGACCGGAACCTCTTCTGCTCCTGCCCGCCGACCGACGCCTACGAGGCCGAGGGCGAGGAAGACCTCGAAGCGGCCCTGCAGGCGTAGATCCGCCGCCTACGGACCCTCGGCCGCGCCGCCCGCCGCTCTGCCGTGGCGGGCGGCGGGTTCTGATTGTGTCGTTCTGCCGTCCTCCCGCCGATGGTCGACGTTATACAGGGCGACCTCTTCGAGGCCGACGTGGCGGCGCTCGTAAACCCGGTCCACTGCGCGGGGGTCATGAGCCGGGGGCTGGCGCTGCAGTTCAAGACGCGGTTTCCGGACAACGCGAAGCAGTATAAGGCCGCCTGCGAGGCCGGCCGCCTGTCGCCCGGCGACGTGCTCGTCCACGACCGCGGTGGCCTCTTCGACGCGGAGCACCCCCGCTACCTCCTGAACGTCGCCACGAAGGATCACTGGACCGACGCCTCGCACCCCGCCCACATCGAGGCGGGCGTGAAGGGTGTCGTCGAGCAGGTGACCACCCGCGGCATCTCGTCCCTCGCGGTGCCGGCCCTCGGCTGCGGCGGCGGGGGCCTCGAGTGGCCCACCGTGCGCCCGCTGCTCGTCGAGCCCCTCTCCGCCCTCGACGACGTCCGGGTCCGCGTCTACGCCCCCCGCTCCGCCGACACGTCCGATGGAACCGGTGCCCCCGACCGGTCCGGGATGACGCACGGGCAGGCCCTGTTCCTGACGGCCCTCGACGTCTACGGCGGGTCGGACCGGCCCATCAGCCCGCACGCCGCGCACAACGTGGCCTACCTGCTCCAGTGTGCCGGGGCGGCCCTGCACCTCCAGTTTGAGCCCGGGCAATACGGCCTCCGGGCGCCCGGCCTGGGCGCCGTGCTGCGCTACCTGAACGGGCGCTACATCGACGGCTACGATCCGGCCGATCAGGCGGCCCCGTTCCGCCTCCGGCCGGGGGCCGTGGAGGCCGCCCGCCGGGCCGTGGACCCGAGCGACGCTCCGCTCGCGACCACGCGGCGCTGGCTGGACGGGGGGTCTTCGCAGGAGGCCCTCGAGCTGCGGGCCACAGTGCTCTGGGTGACGCGGCACGACCCGCAGGCCCGACGGCGCCCCGAGGCGGCGGTGCAGGCCGTGCAGGACTGGAGCCGGCGCAAGGCCCACCGATTCTCCCCGGAGCAGATCGCGGCGGCCTGGCGGTCCCTCGTCTCCGCCGAGGACGCGCCCGCGTCCTCCGACGCCGTCGACGGATGACGGCGCGGCGCGTCAGTTCTTCGTATCCAGCCGGTCCCGCATGCGACGGAGCCGCTCCTCGCGCGAGAGGCTGTAGTCGTAGTCGAAGAGGGTGCCCCGCCAGGAGCCGTACTGCGGGTTCGGGAGCGCAATCCAGCGCGTGCCCCAGAACGCCTCGTACTGGTCGGCCATCTGTTGCCGGGCAGCGAGGGTCGTGTCGACGGCCGGGGCAAAGTCGCCGAGGTTGTCGCCCACGAGCAGGAGCACACGGTAGCGCTCGGCCACCCAGGCGCGCCGGGCCCGTTTGGGCGTCCAGCCCGGCCGCTCCCCCTGCGTGAGGACGGCGTCGGGCGCGTCCACCACGGGAAAGCCGAGCCGCCGGAGGTTCTCGCGGGTGGCCGCCTCGACCACCGAGTCCCGGTTCGTGAGGTAGATGACCTGCACGCCCCGTGCGGCGGCCCGCTTCGTGAACGCCAGCGCCCCGGACACCGCGTCGGCCCGTCCCTCCCGGCACCACGCGTGCCAGCTCTCGGTGTCGTAGGTCTCGTCCTGCCGGATGAGGCGGGCCTGATAGGCGCTGTTGTCGAGCACCGTCTCGTCGACGTCGAGCACCACGGCGGGCGGCTTCTCGCGGTACTGCGCGGGCGACTGCTCGGCCTGCGGAAGCGCGGCCGTCCAGGTCGAGTCGGCCAGGGCCCGCCCCATCATGGCGCCGGCGAGGCGGTAGGCCCCGCGCGCAACGCCGTCGTACTCGGCGGCCGTCTGCGCCCAAAGGGTCGCGTCGAGGGTCGGGTGGCGGAGGCGGGCCCGCTCCTTCCACGTGGCGACGGCGCGTTGGAGACTGTCGGCCGCCCGGGCGAGGCTGTCGGCGCGGGGCGCGACGGCGCGCTGGCCGGAGCGGAGGGCCCCGCAGCCGGCGAGCAGGACCGATAGGCCAAGGAGGAGGGCGAGACGTGGTCGAGCCATGGACGAACGGGAACGGAAGAGAATGCGGGCGAACAGACGAAGGGAGGCTCTCAACGACGGGGTGAGCCGGGGGGCGGCCGATCCGCGGCCCCTCATCCCCATCAGAAGACGGCCGACGGCGGACAGCGGACCGCGGCACACGCCATGTTCGACGGTCCGAGGCTGAGCGCAGCGAAGTCCCAGGGGGGCTGTCGTTCGTCGTGGGTCTGAACAGCAGTGCGGACGTAGCGACTCCGGCTCATGAGCCGAGCAGGTGCCCGCTAGCGCTTCATGGCCAGCGTCACGCCGTCGGCCAGCGGGAGCACGCTGAGGGTCACCCGCTCGTCGTCGTGAATCTTGTCGTTGAGCCGCCGGATGGCCCGTGTGCCCTCGTCGTCGGGGGCCGGGTCCGCCACCGCCCCGCCCCGAAACATGTTGTCGAGCGCAATGACGCCCCCCGGCCGCAACAGGCTCAGCGACTGCTCGTAGTAAGTGTCGTAGGCCTCCTTGTCGGCGTCGATGAAGGCGAAGTCGAACGCCCCGTCCTGCCCGTCGTCGAGCAGGGCCTCGAGGGTCTCGGCGGCCGGGGCGATGCGCAGATCGATCTTGTCCTCGACCCCGGCCTCCGCCCAGTACCGACGCGCGACCTGCGTGTACTCCTCGCTGATGTCGCAGGCCACGAGTTCGCCGTTGGGCGGGAGCACCTCGGCGACCGCCAGCGCACTGTAGCCGGTAAAGACGCCGATCTCGACGGTCCGGCGGGCCCCGATCAGCTGGACGAGGAACTGCAGAAACTGCCCCTGCTCGGGGGCGATCTGCATCTCCGATTGTGAGTGGTCGGCGGTCTCCTCCCGAAGTCGGGCCTGCACGTCCGACTCGCGGAGCGAAATGGACAGCAGGTACTCGTGCAGGTCGTCGGGGAGGCCGATGGACTTGCGGGACATGGGCGGGCCGGGAGCCGGTCGCAGATCGGGACGGGAACGCGTGCTCGAGGGGCCGTGTCGCCGAGGGCTTCCGGAGGCGAACACGCCACCATGTTCTAGTGATGAGGGCGGGATGGTTCCTCTCTCGGTCGAACGTTTATCGGGGTGACAGGTACAGACAGGTCCTCTGTCTCCACTCGGAGCCCCTGCACTCGCGCTCATGATTCGGTGTCCGCGCCGGGCGACGCTGCTGCTTCTGGCCGTCGTCGTTCCGATCCTGACGGCCTGCCGCGAGGTGTCCCAGCCGGCCCTCGACGCCGGGGGCCCTCCCAACGTCCTCGTGCCGGTGCAGCAAAACGGCGTATGGGGATACGCCACCGGGAGCGGGACCCTCGCCATCGCCCCCCAGTTCGAGCGCGCGTACCGCTTCGAGGAGGGCCGGGCCCTCGTCCGTCGGGACGGGCGCTACGGATTTATCGACACGAGCGGCACCGCCGTCATTCCGCCGACCTACGCGGCCGCCCGGCCCTTCTCGGAGGGACGGGCGCCGGTGCGCCCCGACAGCCTCTGGGGCTTCGTCGACCGCGAGGGCCGAATGGTGATCGACCCGCGGTTCCGCTGGGCCTCCCGGGCGCCCGGCGATTCGCTCCCGACCGTCGCGCCCGACGCGCCGGCCCCGGCCCGGGACTCGTCGGGACTCACGCTCGTGCCCCCCGTCGGCCCCACCTCTTACTTCTCGGAGGGCCGGGCCCGCGTTCGTCGGAACGGGCGGTGGGGTTTCCTCGACCGGACGGGCAAGCTAGTGATCCCGCCGCGGTTCGCCCGGGCGGGGGACTTCCGGGACGGGCTGGCCCGGGTGCGATTCACCGACGGGCGGACCGGGTACGTGACCCTGGACGGGACGGTCGTCTGGCCGCCCGACGCCCGCTGATCGCGCCGGCCAGGGGGGCGGGCCCCGAACATGCCTGTCCGCGGACGAATAGGAGCTTCCCCCCTCTCTTCTGAATTCCTTCGTGCCAATGACTGCGCCTCGCATCCTCTGGGTGGACGACGAGATCGACCTGCTCCGCTCGCACGTGATGTTTCTGGAGAACAAGGACTACGAGGTCGAGACGGCCTCGAACGGGGCCGACGCCGTCGACATTGTGCGCGGGGCGCCGTTCGACGTCGTGCTGCTCGACGAGCAGATGCCCGGCATGGACGGGCTCGAGACGCTTGAGGCAATCAAGGAGGCCCGGCCCGAGCTGCCGGTGGTGATGGTGACGAAGAGCGAGGAGGAGGACCTGATGGAGCAGGCCCTGGGCAACCAGATCAGCGACTACCTCACCAAGCCCGTGAATCCGAGTCAGATCCTGCTCACCTGCAAGCGCCTGCTCGAGCGCACGCAGATCCGCCAGGAAACCCTCTCCCAGGAGTACCTGCAGTCGTTCAACGAGATCTCGCAGGCGCTCCGCGAGCCGCTCCCCCACGCCGACTGGACCTCTCTCTACCGCCGCCTCGTGCATTACGACCGGGAGCTTTCCGGCGACGAGGGGGCGCGACAGATCTTCCACGACCAGTTCGAGGAGGCCGACCGCGAGTTCGGCCAGTTCGTCGAGCACCGGTACGCCGACTGGATCGCCGAGGCGGACACGCCCCCGGACGCGGACCGCCCGCCCCTCTCCCACGAGGTCGTCCCGCAGTTCGTGCTCCCGGAGACCGGCGAGCGCCCGGTGGTATTCTTCGTGATCGACTGTCTCCGCTACGACCAGTGGCGCACCTTCGAGGAGCTGCTGCACCCCCTCTTCAGCGTCGAGACCGACTTCTACTACAGCATCCTCCCGACGGCCACGCCGTACTCGCGGAACGCCATCTTTAGCGGCCTGCTGCCCGCCGAGCTGGTCGACCGCTTCCCCGGGGCGTGGGCGTCCGACGAGGAGAGCGAGCACAGCCGCAACCAGCACGAGGAGGCGCTCCTGCACGACCAGCTCGACCGCCACGGGCACGGCGACCTCCGCGTGCGGTACGACAAGCTGATCACCGGCGAGCAGGGGCAGAGCTTCGCCCAGGAGGCCACGAACCTGACCCAGCACGACCTGAGTGCCGTCGTCGTCAACTTCGTCGACATCCTCGCCCACAGCCGGTCCGACTCCGACGTGCTCAAGGAGCTGGCGCCGGACGAGGAGGCGTACCGCGCCCTCACCCGCACTTGGTTCGAGCACTCCTGGCTCCTCGACAGCTTCCGCACCCTCGCCGATACCGACTGCACCGTCGTCCTCACCACCGACCACGGCGCGATCCGGAGCCTCCGCTCCACGAAGGTGATCGGGGACCGCGAGACCTCCACGGCCCTGCGCTACAAGTACGGCCGCAACCTGAAGTGCGACGAGGAGGACGCCATCCACGTGCAGGACCCCGAGTCCTTCGGCCTGCCGAGCTACGGCCTGAACACGAACTACATCTTTGCGAAGGAGGACTACTACTTCGTCTACCCCACCAACTTCCACCACTACGAAAACCTCTACCGCGACACCCTCCAGCACGGCGGCGCCTCGATGCAGGAGATGATCCTCCCGGTCGCGACGCTCACCCCTCGGTCGTAGGCGGGCCGGAGCTGGAGCCCGTCGCGCGGACGGATCCGCCGGGGCAACGCCGATGTATAAGCACGCCCTCTCTGTTTCGCGTGCCGCCCCCCGACTGCCGCCCGGCCCCATGGCCTCGACGACGCCCTCCCCCCCAGACCGCCTCCAGTCGCTGCTCCCGACGACCACCCACTCGCAGGACGAGACCCAGTCGCTCGGCGCCTCGCTCGGAGCCCTCCTCGGTCCGGGCGCCGTGGTGGCCCTCTACGGCGAGCTGGGCACGGGCAAGACCCACCTCGTGAAGGGGATCGCGCAGGCCCTCGGCCTCTCGCCCTCGGCCGTGCGCAGCCCGACGTTCACGATCCTGCATACCTACGAGGAGGGCCGGCGGCCCCTCCACCACTTCGACGCCTACCGCGTGCAGACCCCCGACGAGTTCATTGAGCTCGGCTTTGAGGAGTACGTCGCCGACGACGAGGGCATCACCTGCATCGAGTGGGCCGACCGGGTGGAGACGCTGCTTCCGCCGTCCGCCCTTCGCCTTGAGCTGACCCACGTGGCGCCTCACCAGCGCCGGATTGCGCGTCGCCCCGACGTCCCGGCCGCCGAGTAGCCCGCCGGTCCCTCCGCCGTTCTCTCCCCCCGCCGCCCGCCGATGTCACACCCCGACGCCGTCGAGTATCTGCTCGGCCTTCCGCAGTACGCAAACGACGAGAGTGCCCAGAAGCCGGGGCTCGAGCGCATGGAGCGCCTCATGGAGGGGATGGGGGATCCCCACGAGGCAATTCGAGCCGTGCACGTGGCCGGCACCAACGGAAAGGGGTCGGTGAGCTCGATGATCGCGGCCGTCGCCACGGCCGCCGGCCTCACGACCGGGCTCCACACCTCGCCCCACCTCACGCACGTGGAGCAGCGGATGCGGGTCGACGGCGCGCCCGCGCCCCGCGACTGGCTCACCGACGCGGTCGACCGGTACCGCCCGCTCTTCGACCGCGTGCAGCCGAGCTTCTTCGAGGTCACCGTCGCCCTCTCCTTCCGCTATTTTGCCGACCGGACGGTCGACCTCGCGGTCGTCGAGGTGGGCCTCGGCGGGCGCCTCGACGCCACAAACGTGCTGGACCCGGCCCTTGCCGTTCTCACCAACATCGACCTCGACCACACCGACCTGCTCGGCGACACCCTCGCGGCCATCGCCCGCGAAAAGGCCGGAATTATCAAACCGCAGACCCCGGTGCTGAGCGGGGTCGACCAGGACGAGGCCCGGGCCGTCATCGCCGAGGTGGCGGAGGAACGCAGCGCCCCCCTGCGCGAGCTGCGGGACGAGGGGTCGTGGTACGCCCCGTACGCCGACCTTTCCGGAAGCGTCGTGGACCTCGAAACGCCCCTTCGCGCCTACGACCGACTGCACGTGGCCCTGCCCGGGGCCCACCAGCAGACCAACGCTGCCCTGGCCGTCCGGGCGGCCGAGATCGTGCTGCCGGTCGTCCAGACCACCGCCGCCCCCGTCTACGAGGGCGTGCGGGACGTGCGGGCCCTGACGGGCTTCCGGGGGCGGCTCGACGTGCTCCAGGACGAGCCGCTCGTCGTCGTGGACGTGGCCCACAACCCCCCCAGCATCGAGGCCGGGCTCCGCACGCTGGATCCCGTCCTGGCCCGACGGGGCGGCACCCTCTACGTCGGCTTCAATGCCGTGCGGGGCAAGCAGCTGGCCGCCGTGGCCCGCCTCCTGGCGGCGCGCGACGCCCACGTCATTCCCGTGCCCGTGGACACGGCGCGGGCCCTCTCCCCCCGCGAAATGACGGACACGCTCCGGGCCCACGGCGCCAGGGTGCTGGACGCCCGTCCCCTGCCGGCGGTCCTCGACGACTTTCAGCGATGGGCCGAGGCCGGCGACACGCTGCTTCTGACCGGGTCCCACAAGATGGTCGAGCTCCTCCCGGACGACTGGCCCCCCCCGCCCTGATGTCCCGTGCGGCCTCCAGCCCCCCGGCCTCGCAGTGCGCCGGCGAACCTCACTGCCGCGTCCGGGTGTATGCGGAGAACAAACGCGCGGCGTCCGAATTGTGCGACCCGCCGGTCTGCCGTGCCGGAGACGCAGGACCTGTCTCTCCCATCCTCCCGACTTCCATGCCGTTTTCCTCTGCGGATGCCCGCCGTGCGCTGCGGGTGCTCCCCCTCGTCCGGCTCATGGTCGGTCTCGTGTTCGTGTCCGAGGGCTTCCAGAAGTTTTTGCTGCCGGCCCTTCGGGGGCCGGGCCGGTTTGCCGAGATCGGCTTCCCCGCGCCCGAGTTCTTCGGGTACGGCGTGGGCCTGATCGAGGTCGTCTGCGGCGTCCTGCTCCTCCTCGGCCTGTACACGCGCTGGGCCGCCGCCCCCCTCGTCGTCATCATGCTCGGGGCCCTCTTCACGACCAAGCTGCCGATCCTGCTCGGCCACGGCTTCGGCCCCTTCGGGGTGCGGGAGCTGGAGGTGTACGGCTTCTGGGCGATGATGCACGCCGCCCGCACCGACTGGGCCATGCTGCTTGGCTCGCTCGTGCTGACGATCGCGGGGCCCGGACCGCGCTCGCTCGACTCGTTTCGGAGAAACCCCCTCTCGTGAGGGACGTCCCCGACCAGCACCGCTCCGACCTTCGGAACGGACCGGTTGCCGGTGCACCGCCCGGGCAGGTCCCCCATCGTACCGAATCCTGTAGCGGGACTCGGGGCTGAATGTAGGGAGGTCTGGAGGGATAGAGACGGGATGCGTCCACACATCCGTTCGTCCCGATCTCCCTCCCCGAACGGAGCGTGCACTTGAGGTCGAGTGCACGCGGAGTTCCTGTCAAAAATCGAGTTGGGCCCTCACGCTGAGGAAGTGGCCTCCGCCATCCACCCCCGCCGTCCCGGCCGCGTCCTCCACCCTCGCCCGCGTGTAATTCGCCATGACGCGGACGGACGGGTTCAAGTACCAGTTGAGCCCGAGCGTAAGGGTGCGTGCCTCCCCCCCGACGACCCCGCTGTCGTTCAGGTCCATGGTGGAGACCCGGGCGGCCACCTCCCAGGCGCCGGGTCCGCCGTCGTCCCCCGCCCGCACGTTCTCGTCGGGCGCTACCCGGCCGAACGTCCCGCCGTCGTAGGGACGGTGTTCGCCCGTAAGAAAGTACGATCCCGACACGTACCAGGAGGCAAACGTGGGATCGGGGCCGCCCGCCTCCAGGCCGTATTTCTTCTGCAGATACTCCGCCCGGACGGAAACCGCGTTGTAGACCAGTGCCGATTCGAGACCGAGCCGGGTGGCGTGCTCCGCGTTGAGCGGCCCGGTGTCCAGGAAATCAGGGGTGAGGTGCACCTCCGGCTCGTGCGCTTCCTCCGACGGATCGTCCGGGTCCAGCGACGCAACCGACCCGGACGCCCCGACGTGGACGAGTTTCCGATTCTCGTCGGTTCTCCACGGCACGTACGTGACGCGGCCGGTTCCTTTGTAGTCGCCGTCTCCCCGCGACGTCCCGAGCGCATCATCGACCTTGTCCCGATAGATTCCGACCCCGTAATTCAGAGCCCCGCCGTCGGCCCGTCCCCCGAGCCGTACCCCGAGGTCGCGACCGCCCGCGAATTCCGTAAGCATCGGTCGGGCCATGAAGGTGCTGTATTTCGAGGAGGTGATCTCGACGAGACTGAGGTCCTCCTTGAACTTGCCCACCCTGATGTCGGCCTCCGGTACCGGGGACGGAAACGTCAGGTACATGTCCTCGATGCTCGGCTCCTCCGCGAAGTCAACCTGGAACTTGTACCCGATGTCGTAGAGCGATCCGTCGGCGAAGAGCCGTGCGCGACGGAATTCGGTACCGTCCGCCATGGCCCCGACCACGGGTTCGAGGCCGTTGCCGACGCTCCCAACTGTGTGGTCGAACATGATGCGACCGCCGATGCGCCCCTCCACGTCCCCGTCCCTGGATTCGAACCGGAGCTTGCCACTTCCATCGGACGTGTACAGGATCAGTGCATCTGGACGTTGCTGCACCGAGTCTCTGGACGGCGACGTCGCCCTCGCGTGCTCCCGATCTTGTCGCTGCTGGGTGTGCCGGCCCGCCTTATTCGCTCGCTGCGCGAGGAGGGAATGGGGCGCCAACAGCATCATCACCAACAGGCCCGCCAGGGACGCCCCCACCGCCGTCGCGGAAGCCGCGGTCCCCGAACGGCGTCCCTGAGACGACCAATGCCCGGGGGAGGCGTCGGAAAAGACCAGCCATTCCCTTCGCATTCAGCCTCAGGGGTTCAATTGGTAACAATTTGGTTATACGAAGGGACGCGAACAGATCTCTCAACCGCAAATGGCCGTTTTGCGCGGGACGTACTTTGCCCCTCCCTTGTCGCGGGATTCGTACAGTGCTCAACGTTTGTTAATCTGGCTCCTCTCGACGACGGAGAGGTCGGCCCCGAACGGGTGGATCGGGGGGCCACGCATTGCGTCCGGGTCGCCGTCCGCCATGACGTGGGCGGCCTCCGTTCGCCACTCTCTCGGCACCTTCGAGCGCCGTCGGCATTGGAGAGCAGGCGTCCTCACCTCCGTCTTCTTCTGATCCTGCGCCCATGCTCTTTCCGACCGACGACGACGGCTCCTCCTCCGGCTTCGGCACGCGGATCCTGCTGTTTACCGGCAAGGGCGGCGTCGGAAAGACGACTTGCGCGGCCGCCACGGCCCAGCGCGCGGCCCGGCAGGGCCGCAAGACGTTGCTCCTGTCGTCGGACCCGGCCCACAGCCTCGCCGACGCGCTCGACCGGGAGCTTGGCCCCGAGGCCCAGGAGGTGACCGACGGCCTCTTCGCCCAGGAGGTGGACCTCTACTACTCGATGAAAAAGTACTGGGGCAACATGCGGGAGCTGATGCTCACCGTCTTCCGCTGGCAGGGCGTCGACCAGATTGCGGCCGAGGAGATGGCGGCCCTGCCCGGCATGAACGAGGGCTCGGTGCTGCTATGGCTCGAGCAGGCCGTCCGGGAGGAGGACTACGACCTGATCGTCGTCGACAGCGCCCCGACCGGCGAGACCCTCACCCTCCTCACGCTTCCGCAGGTGACGCAGTGGTGGCTCGCAAAGGCGTTCCCGTTTCAGAAGTTTGCGTTCAAGTCGGTCGGGTTCGGCGTGCGAAAAACGACCGGCATTCCGCTGGACAAGGGCTACGAGGAGCTGGAGGTCATCTTCGAGAAGCTGGAGCGCATCCAGGGCGTGCTCGCCGACTCGTCGACCACCTCGATCCGCCTGGTCATGAACCCGGAGAAGATGGTGATCGAGGAGGCCCGGCGGGCCTACACGTACCTGCAGCTCTACGGCTACGGGGTCGACAGCGTAATCGTCAACCGCGTGCTGCCGGCCGAGGAGGTGCCGGACAATTCGTTCTTCGAGGGGTACGTCACGTCCCAGCGCCGCTACCTGGAGGAGATCGAGCAGAGCTTCAGCCCCCTCCCCATCCTGCGGGTGCCGCACCTCGGCCAGGAGGTCTTCGGGGCCGAGCGCCTCGACCGCATCGCCGACGCGATGTACGAGGACGGGGACCCGACCGCCGTGCTCCACGACGAGCCGACCGTGCAGGTGCGGGAGGACGACGACGCCTACGTGCTCGACCTGCGCCTGCCGTTCGTCGACGACGAGGCGGTGGAGGTGCGGCACCGCGGCGACCAGCTCGTGGTCCAGGTGGCCAATCAGCGCCGCAACTACATCCTCCCCAATTTTTTGACCTACTACACCCTGGCGGGCCACACCCTCGACGACGAGGGCCTTCACGCCCGGTTTGTGCCGGACGAGGGCGCCGGCTGACGCAGCGATCGGCGAACCCACCCGGCCCCGCCCCGTAGAGAACGGATCGACCTGCTTCTCGCTCTCCTCCGGCCGATTCCCCGCTGCCCATGTTCGTTCCCAGCGCCCTGCTGAAGCAGCTCTACACCTTCGGCAGCCTCGAGAACACCGATCGGGGGATCGAGTTTGCGCTCAAGAATCGCCTCAAGGACGCGACGCTCACCGAGCTGATCGAGGTCGAAATTGACGGGTCGACCGTGCCGCCCGACGCCGTCCACCTGTTCATGGGCGACGGCGAGACGTACGCGGCCGACGAGGTCTCGGGGAACAATGCCATCGACTTTCCGCTGCGCCGCACGCTGCACCTGCACGTGGACCGGTCGGCCCTGGACGCCGGCAAGCACGAGATTGCGCTCTCCTTCCGCGCGACGCCCTTCGGCACGCTGAGCTTCTCGGTCGAGGACTCCATCTCGGAGCCGGGCGAGAGCGTGAAGCGCATTCCTCGGGACAAGGACGACAACTACACCCAGGCCATCATCGACGAGCGGCAGCAGTTCGTCGAACGCTACAGCGACACGTCGCTCGACCACACCCCTCACTACTCGTTCGACCCCGACCGCTGTCGGGGCAACGTCGAGAACTTCACCGGCGTCGCCCAGATCCCGCTCGGCTTCGCCGGCCCCCTCACGGTCAACGGCGAGCACGCCCAGGACGACTTCCTGATCCCCCTGGCCACCACCGAGGGCACGCTCGTGGCCTCCTACAACCGCGGCATGAAGGTGTGCAACCTCAGCGGCGGGGTCAAGTCCACCGTCGTGGACGACGCCATGCAGCGCGCCCCGGTCTTCGTCTTCGAGGACGCCCGCGAGGCCCGGGACTTCACCCACTGGGTCGACGACCACATCGACGCGATCCGCGAGGAGGCGGAGTCGACCTCCAGCGTGGCCAAGCTGCTCCACATTGACCAGTACCTGTCGAATAACTTCGCGTACCTGCGCTTCAACTACGAGACCGGTGACGCCGCGGGGCAGAACATGGTGGGCCGTGCCACCTTTACCGCCTGCGGGTGGATCATCGACCAGTACCCCGGCGAGGTGCAGCACTTTTACCTCGAGTCGAACTTTGCCACCGACAAGAAGGCCTCGCAGGTCAACGTCATGAACACGCGGGGCAAGCGCGTGACGGCGGAGGCCACCATCGACCGGGAGGCGCTCATCCAGCACATGCGCGTCGAGCCCGAGAGCCTGCACTACCACTGGAACGTGTCGACGGTGGGGGCCTTCCTCTCCGGGGCCAACAACAACGGCGCCCACTCCCCCAACGCCATCACGGCCCTCTTCATCGCGACCGGGCAGGACGTGGCCAACGTCTCGGAATCCTCCGCCGGCGTCCTCTACACCGACATCACCGACGAGGGCGACCTCTACATCTCGCTCACCATTCCGTCCCTCATCGTGGCCACCTACGGCGGCGGCACCGGCCTGCCGACGCAGCGCGAGTGCCTGGAGGTGATGAACTGCTACGGGAAGGGCAAGGTCAAAAAATTTGCGGAAGTGGTGGCGGGGGCGGCCCTGGCGGGGGAGCTGTCGCTGGGCGCCGCCATCTCCTCGTCCGACTGGGTGTCGAGCCACGAGACCTACGGCCGCAACCGGTGATTGCGTACGGGAGTGTGGGCGCATGGACGCGCCCAGGTTGAGGTCCACACCCCCAAACTTCCATCCCCAACCCCTTCGGTGTCATGCTTGCCACCCTGGACGTTGCGATCCCGGTGCTCTACGCGGTCGCCATCGTGGTGCTCACGGCGTACGGCGGGAATCTGCTGTGGCTGGCCCTCTTCCACGCCGCCAACGACTCGCTCGTGGAGGGCCCGGTGCCGGACCCGGAGGCCCTGCCGACGCCGGACGCGGACTGGCCCGTCGTCACCGTGCAGCTGCCCCTCTACAACGAGGCCGAGGTGGCGCACCGCCTCATCGACGCCTGCGTGCAGCTGGACTATCCCCGCGACCGGCTCGAGATTCAGGTGCTCGACGACTCGACCGACGAGACCGTCGACCGGGTCGCCGAGCGGGTGGCGCACTGGCAGGAGCGGGGCGTCGACATCGTGCACGTCCACCGCTCGGACCGCACCGGCTACAAGGCCGGGGCCCTCGCCAACGGCCTGCGCCTCGCCCGCGGGGACTACATCGCCATCTTCGACGCCGACTTCGTGCCGGGCGCGGACTTTCTGCGCCGCATGATGCCGCACTTCTTCGGGAACGACGACCTGGGGATGGTGCAGGCGCGGTGGGCCCACCTCAATCAGGACGACTCGCTGCTCACGCAGGTGCAGGCCTTCGGGCTCGACGCCCACTTCGCCATCGAGCAGCACGTGCGCCAGCAGTCCGACTGCTTCATGAACTTCAACGGCACGGCGGGCGTCTGGCGCCGCGCCTGCATCGAGGACGCCGGCGGCTGGGAGCACGACACCCTCACCGAAGACCTCGACCTCAGCTACCGCGCGCAGCTGCGGGGGTGGGCCTTTAAGTACGTCCCCACCGCCGAGGTGCCCGCCGAGCTGCCACCCGACATGAACGCCCTCCGGTCCCAGCAATTTCGCTGGGCGAAGGGCGGGGTGGAGACGGCCCTCAAGCTGGTAGGGCGCCTCTGGCGCTCCGCCGAGCCGGCCCGCGTCAAGCTGCAGGGAACGTTCCACCTCACGGCCCACTTCGCCTTTCCCTTCATCCTGCTGGCGGCCCTCACGCACGCCCCCCTCCTTCTCCTGAAGGGCCTGGGCCACGGGCCGGGGGAGCTCTACTTCGCCGTCATGGGCTTTGGGCTGTTTGGCTTCGTCGGGTTCTTCCTGGCCCAGCTCTTCGCCCAGCGCCGCCTCTACGCCGACTGGGGCCGTCGGCTGCGGCTCTTCCCGGTCTTTATGGCCGGCACGATGGGCCTGTCCCTCAGCAATACCAACGCCTTCTGGCAGGCCCTCCGCGGCACCGACACCGCCTTCATCCGCACGCCCAAGTACGGCACGGACCCCGACGACGGATGGTGGCGGAGCCGCTACGCCATCGCCGAGCTGCCGACGGTGGTATGGGGGGAGGCGCTGCTGGCGGTCTACTGCACCGCCGGGCTCGGGGTGGTGGTCGCCCTCGGGGAGTGGGCGGCCATCCCGTTCCAGGCGCTCTTCGCCGCCGGGTTTGTGCTGGTCACCGTCTCGAACCTCCGACAGGTGTTCACCGTCCGCCGGGCCGTTCCCGCCCAGACCTGACCCGGCCCCGCCGCGGCCCGCGCCGTCTTTCAATCCAGCCGTCTGGGCTGTACGTTTCGAGTGTTGTCCCTCCCCTCCGCCGTTCCTCGCCTCACGCCACCGCCGCTCTCCTCACTCATGGCTGTCCCGGACCTCACGGACGCAATCGAACATCTCCAGCGGAAGAACCTGGAGGCGGCCATCGCGTCCCTGGAGCGCAAGGTCGAGGAGCTTCCGGCCCACCTGACGGCCCACGTGCTCTTGGCCCGAGCCTACGAGGCCGATCACCAGTGGAGCAAGGCCCTGACCTGCTGGGAAAACGTCCGCTTTCTGATGCCGAACAGCCCGGTGGGGCGGGAGGGAAAGGCCCGCACCCTTCGGCGCCTCAACCGCGAGGCGGACGCCGCGGATGACACCTCTCCGAACGGGGCGGCCGCCTCTCCGGAGGAAGAGCCCCCGGCCGACCCCGATCCGGCTCCGGACGCGGACGCCGGCAATCCATCGGACGACGACTCCGCCCCCGACCCAGACGCCGAGGCGGAGGACACCCCCGCCTCCGATCCCCCCGACGAGCTGGCGCAGCTGCGGCAGCAGGCCGAGGCGGAGGCCCGAAGCGGCGGGGCGCGCCCCGGACTGACCGACAACGCGTCGTCCCCCGCGCCCGAGGACGAGGCGCCCGCCCCCGAGGAGCACGTCGACCAGCTTGAGGACGAGGACGACCTCGACCACCTCATCGAGAAGCTCGAGTCGGCCCGCATCGAGCCCACCCCCGACGCCGAGGCAGAGGCTCCGCCCCCCGACCTGAACGACGAGGTCGACGATCTGGTCTCGGAGACGCTTGCCCGCATCCACGAGAATCAGGATCAGTACCGCAAAGCCGCGCGGATCTACGTCCGGCTCGCCTCGCAGGAGCCGGACCGGGCCCGCGAGTACCTCGAACGGGCCGCCCGAATGCGTCAGAAGGCGGACTCGGCCGCCCCGGAGGCGGACTGACGGCCCCTGCCGGTGCCACCCGGCCGACGCTCCGGCACTCTCTCTGCCCCACCTTCGCGGACGCGGCCTCCCTGCGGACGCCTTTTCTCTGCTCGCTCTTCTATGGACGCTCTTCGTTCCCTCCACCGCCGGTCGAGCCGCCTCGTGGGGGGGCTCATGTCGGGCACGTCCCTCGACGGGGTCGACGCCGTCCTCGCCCGACTCGAGGGACACGGCCCCGATCTAACGATCGAGCAGGAGGGCTTCGTGCACCGGCCGTACCCCGACGCGCTCCGGACCCTTCTCCGCCGCAACTCGACCGCCGAGCAGTCGTCGGTGCCCGACATCACCCGGCTCGACGTGCGCCTCGCCGGGATTTACGCCGACGCCGTCGACCAAGTGCTCGCCGACGCGGGCCGCTCCGTCGGCGCCCTCGACCTGGTCGGCTCCCACGGACAAACCGTCCATCACCTCCCCGAGCCCGCCGACTGTGCGGGCGAGGCCGTGCGGGCGACCCTGCAACTGGGCTGCCCGTCCACCCTCGCAAACCGGCTCGGGGTGCCGGTGGTGGGCGACTTCCGGCCCGCCGACATGGCCCTCGGCGGGGAGGGCGCCCCCCTCGTTCCGTACTTCGACTACGTCACGTCGACGGCGCCGGACGAGGCCCGCGGCCTGCTCAATCTCGGGGGGATCGCCAACCTCACGGTCCTGCCCGCCGACGGGCGGCCCGCCGACGTGCAGGCCTTCGACACCGGCCCGGCCAACATGGTCGTCGACGCCCTCGCCGACCGGCTGTTCGACGTGCCCTTCGACCCCGACGGCCAGCACGCCGCGGCGGGCACCGCCGACCACGACCTGCTCGCCGACCTGCTCCGCGGGGACTATTTTCACCGCGAGCCGCCGAAGTCGACCGGCCGCGAGACGTTCGGGGCCGACTACGTGGACCGCCTGCTCGGGGTCGCCCAGTCCCGCGACCTCACCCCCGAGGACGTGATGGCCACCGCCACCCTGCTCACCGCCGCGTCGGTCTATCAGGCCTACGCCCGCTACGTCCGCCCCGAGCAGTCGATCGACGTGCTCATCGTCTCCGGCGGCGGCCTGCACAACGAGACGCTGATGACGATGCTGCGGAATGCCTTCTCGCCGATCCCCGTCCGGTCGGCCGCGGCCTACGGGCTCGACGCCGACGCCAAGGAGGCCCTCTGCTTCGCCGTGCTCGCCCACGAGACGGTCAACGGCACCCCGACGAATCTCCCGTCGGTCACCGGCGCCTCGGCGTCGACCCTGCTCGGCAGCATCAGCGTTCCCGCCTCCTGACGCCCGTCCCGCCGCGCACGTCTCCCCCGACGCCTCCCCCGATCGCCTCCCCCTGAACCTCGGGGTCCGTCTGCTCTCACTCGCCCGCCCTCCCATGCCCGAACTCGTCATCATCGCCGCCGTCGCCGAGGAGAACCGCGTGATCGGGCAGGACCACGACCTGCCCTGGCACATCCCGGAGGACCTGCAGCACTTCAAGGAGCTAACGACGGGCCACCCGCTGCTGATGGGCCGCCGGACCTTCGAGTCCATCGTGCACCAGTTCGGCGGCCCGCTGCCCAACCGTCGGATGGTCGTGCTCACCTCCCAGGGCCCGTTCGAGGACTACCCCGGGGTGGAGACGTACGGGTCGATCGACGCCGCGATGGCGGCCCTGACCGACGCGAACACCGTCTTCATCGGGGGCGGCGAGGCCGTCTACGAGCAGTTTCTGCCGCGGGCCGACCGGCTTGAGCTCACCCTCGTGGAGGGCGCCTACGAGGGCGACACCTACTTCCCCCCCTACGAGCACCTCGTCGGCGACGTCTTCGAGACGACGGCCGTCGACGACCGGGACGGCTTCCGCTTCGTCACCTACGAACGGGTGGACACGGACTCCTGACCCGACGCGTCGGCCGGCTGGCGCTCGAAGAACGCCTCGATGCGGTGGTGCTGCCGCTTCGCGTCGTTGTAGCCCACCTCGAGGAGCGCCTGCAGGTACGGGGGCTTGAAGAGCAGCATGCTCAGCCAGTCCGGCGGCGGGTCGGTGCGCCACTGCACCGCCGAGAGGAGCCCGCCCATCGCGCCGCCAATGTCGACCTCGTAGTCCGCCGCGAGGGCCCCGAGGTCGACCGACGGGCGGATGATGAGGAGGTCGATGGGCCGGAGGCGGCCCCGCTGCTCCGGCCGCAGGCGGCGCAGAAGCCAGTTGAGACGGCGGAGCACCGCGGCGTCGTGCTCGAGGACATCGAGCATGAGCACGTTGGCGAGGATGCCGGCCATCTGAAAGAGAGAGGGGTACGGGCTCGGCTGCCGTCGGCGGGCGGCCTCCGCCTGCGAGCGCTCGTAGCGGGTCGAGATGACAAAGAGGCGCTCGGCCCCGAGGTGCACCGCCGGGGCCAGCGGGTCGAGCATGCGCAGCCCCCCGTCCCCGTACCAGGAATCGCCGAGCTGCACGGCGGGAAAGACGAGCGGCAGCGCCGTCGACGCCATGACGTGGTCGAGGCCGAGTTCGGTCTGCCGCCCCAGGCGGTTGGGCCGCTCCCATCCCTGCATCGAGCAGCCCTGCACCCAGGTCACCGTCTGCAGCGTGTCGTAGTTGGAGGTGGACATGGCGAGGCCGTCCAGGCGCCCCGCATTGAGGTTTTCGGTCACGCCGGTAAAGCGGCCCGTCCGGTCGGTCGGGAGGCGCTCCTCGAGGTAGCGCCGCAGGGGCGCGGTGTCGAGCAGGGACTGCTTCGGGCTCGGGGTGTCCCGCACCAGCGACCGCGCCACGGTCCACAGGGACCGGGGCCGGAAGACGTCGTCCATGGTCAGATCCTCCCAGTACGACGTGAGACGGGCCGTCCGCTCCTCCCACGGGCCCGGATCGGCCGCAAGGTGGGCGGCGTTGATGGAGCCGGCCGAGACGCCGGTCATGAGAGGCACCTCGGCCCGCGGGAAGGCCTCCCCCACGTAGCAGAGCACCCCCGTCTGGTAGGCGGCGCGCGCCCCACCCCCGCCCAGCACGAGGGCGGCC
>JAZKTD010000032.1:0-19025 GCA_036625705.1 Salinivenus sp. | reverse complement strand
TGAGGCCGACGTCGGCCCGGCCGTCGGCCGTCCACCGGAACCGGACGCCGCGCAGCCGCTCGACGAGAGCAGTCGCGTCGCCGATGGTCTCAACGTCGGACTTGAAGCGGAGGGAGGACGTGCTGGCCGTCGGATCACGCCACACCAGCTCGCCGGGCGTAATCGTGTCGTCGAAAATGAGCGCGTGTCCGTTCGTCGCTCCCGACGCGTTAAGGTCTTCGGCCGCGATGCTCTCGTCGGCGAGTTCATCGGTGCCCACGACCTCTGTCCCGATGGCAGCACTGCCGACGGCTCCGGTCGCAAGCTTTGCACTCGTGACGGCGCCATCGTTCAGGGCCGTCGTCTGGACGGCATTCGCCGCGAGCTGCGTGCTCCCCACGCCCCCGTCCTGAATAGCGAGCGGAGTGGTGTTTCCGTCGCCCGCGAGCGTGGTGCCGTCGGTCGTGACGCTCACCGAGGGATCGACCCAGGTGAATGCGTCGCCGCCGCCAAAGCCCAGCACTTGACCAGTGACCGGGGTATTGGTGGCGTCGAGCCGCGACTCGGTCACGGCTTCGACGGCCAGTCCGAGCTCGCTCGTGCTCGTGCCATCTCCGGTGAGGGTTGCGTCGGTGGCTATGCTCGTGAGGCCACCGGAGGCCGGGTCCACCCATTCAAACTGGCCGCTGCCGGCGTAGCTGAGCACCTGGCCGGTCCCGGCCGTGTTCGTCGCGTCAAGGCGGGGCTCGGTGACGCCCTCGTCCGCGAGGGTAAGGGTGACGGCGCCGCTCCCTCCGCCCCCCGAAAGCCCGGCCCCGGCCGTCACCTCGGTAATGTCGCCCGAGTCGGCGCTCGTCCAGGCCAGGCCGGTGCCGTCGTAGGCGAGCACCTGATCGGTATCAGGACCCGACACCGTGTTGAGCTCGCTGATCCCGACCGATCCCTCTCCGAGATCCACGGCCGATACGCTTCCATCGGTGAGTTCGCTGGTGCCGACCGAGCCAACCCCGAGGTCCGCCGCCGAGAGGCTTCCGTCGACGACGTTTGCACTGCCGACGGCGTCGGTGTTGAGGCCGAGCTCATTTCCACTGGTTCCGTTCCCGGTCAGCGTTCCGTCGGTCGCGACGCTCGTGAGCCCCCCACTGGCGGCCCCGAACGTGAGGGTGCTACCGCTCACGGAGAGCGTCGCGCTGCCGGACGTCTCGAACTGCAGGTCGCCGTCGAGCGTCTCCCCGTCGGCACTGATCGACTCGACGGCCGACGTGAGGCCGCTCGTGCTCGCCGACACCACGAAGTTGTCGTCGCCGTCACGCGTGACGGTGACGTTGGCGCCGCCCTGCACCACGCCATCCGCGATCCGGGGCCCCGTCACGCCGCCATCGGCGATCGACAGCGTCACGTCCCCGTCGTCGCCCCCGCCCGAGAGCCCGCCCCCCGCGTTGACCTCTGTGATGTCGCCGGACGAGGCGTTCGTCCACGTGAGGGCCGAATCGTCGTAGCCGAGCACCTGTCCCTCCGACGGCGTGTTCGAGACCGCCAGCTTAGATTCGGTGATCGCCCCCTCATCCACCTTCGGGGTCGTTACTGCCTCGTCGGCGAGCCGCGCCGTCGTGATGCCGCCGCCCGCAACGCCCAGCTGGACGTCCCCAGTTGGGCCGCTGACCGTCGCGAGGCCGTTGATGCCGGCCACGGACGTGACCTCGCCCCCGGCACTGCCCGTAAAGTCGATCCGGAACGCGTTCTCGCCGGACACCCGGCTCACGCTGATGTCGGGACTCCCCTGCAGGGCCACGTCCCCGGACAGGACGTCGGTCCCGGCGCCGAGGCTCGTGACCGCGGCCCCGCCCGCCAGGTCCGCCCGCGCCACGGTCCCGTTGGCGATGGCCCGGCTCGATACGGCACCGGTGGCGAGGCTCGACTCGACGATGCCCTCCGGGGCCACCGACAGCTGCACGGTGCCCGTGGTGCCGCCACCGATGAGGCCGCCGCCCGCCGTGACCCCGGTGATGTCGCCGCTCGAGGCAGAGACCCACGAGAGGGCACTGCCGTCGTAGCCGAGGACCTGTCCCGTCGTGGGCCCTGTGGTTGTGGCCAGCTTGTCGTCCGTGACCCCTCCGTCGGCCAGGGCGTCCGTCCCTACCGCCCCCTCCGCGATGCGGGGGGCGGTGACCGCACCGCTGGCCAACTGGGCGGCCCCAACGGCCCCACCCGCAAGCTTGGGGGTGCTGACGGCCCCGTCGGCGAGACGGCCGGTCGTGACGCCTTCGTTGGCGATGGAGAGCGCAACGTCGCCGCTCGTCCCGCCACCGGTGAGTCCCCCATCGGCCGACACCGCCGTAATGTCGCCCGAGGCGGTGTTCACCCACGCAAACTCGCCGTCGCCCGCAAAGCTGAGGACCTGACCGGCCGACGGAAAGTTGGTGGCGTCGAGGGCGGGGGCCCGCACGGCCCGTTCCGCGAGCTTGGCCGCCGTGACGCCCTCGTCGGCGAGCTGGTCGGTCCCGATTCCGCCGGCCTGGAGGTTAATGGTCGCCGTCGGCCCGTTCGGATTCTGGATGAGGAGGGCCCCGTCGGTGTTCTGGAGACCGAGGATGCCAGTGCCGTCGGCCTCCGGGGCCGAGAAGGTAATGACGCCCGTGCCCTGATCCACCGTGACCGACGCGCCCCCGTCGGCCTCGAACCGAAGATCGCCCTGCAGCTCATTGAGGCTATTGACGGCCGCGTCGGGCGCAAGGTCCTGGTTCTTGATCGTGCCGTCCACGATCATGGCGCTGGTCACGGCGTTCGGGGCGATCTTTGGCCCGGTCACGGCCCCGCTCGCTAGCTGGGCCGCGCCGATGCCCTCCTCGGCCACGCCCAGGGTGACGGCGCCCGTCGTCCCGCCGCCCGCGAGGCCCGTGCCGGGCGCCACGCCCGTGATGGTGCCGCCCGACCCCTCGGCGCTGATGGTGATGGTGTCGTCGGCGACGGCGAGGCTCGCTCCGTTGGCCGCCGCGAGCGTCACCGGCCCGGTCAGCGCATTGTCCCCGACGGCCAGCGCCGTGACGGCCGCGTCGGGGCCGAGCACGACGTCCAGAAGGCCCTCGGCCGTCGCAATGTCGAGGGACCGGTCACTGCTCGTGAGGTCGACCGCCCCGGTCAGTCCGTTCAGGCCGTCGACCGCGACGCCGGGGGCAAGGGCCTGCCGGGTCACGGCGTTCTCCGCCAGCTGGGCCGCCGTGACGCCCCTATCGGCGATGCCGAGCGTCACGGCCCCGCTCGTGCCACTCCCGGTGAGACCGGTCCCCGCCGTCACCGCGTTGACGACCGCACCGGGCACGAGCTTGGCGGCCGTGATGGTTTGATCCGCCACTTTTCGGGCCGTGACCGCCCCGTCCCCCAGCTCGGCCGTCTGCACGCCCCCGTCGGCAATCTGCGCCGGGCCGATGCCGCCGGGCTGCAGGTTGATCGTTGCCGTCGGCCCGTTCGGGTCTACGACCTGAAGGGTGCCGTCGGTGTTCTGGAGCCCCAGCACGCCGCTGCCGCCGCCGTCTCCGCCCGGCGCCGAGATGGTGATGACACCCGTGGTCGGGTCCACGTTGACCGTCGTGCCGTTGGCGCCCTGCAGGGTGAGGGCCCCGGGGACGTCGTTCACGCTGACGACGGCCGCGTCCGGAGCCAGGGCCGCCGCGTCGACCGCCCCGGCAACGACCGCCGACGCGACCCCTGCCCGCAGCGCGTAGGCCGTGCTCGCCATCCGCAGCCGCGGGAGCCGCTGGCCGTTGATTTCGATCTCGAGAAAGCGGGCCTCCTCGTCGAACAGGGTCCCCGGGAGGGGCGTCTCGGCGCCGAGGAGGAGACTGAGCCGGCCGTCGGTCACCGGCACGGCCGGCCGGGCCTCCGCCCACAGCGCCTGCCCTCCGCTCTCCCCGTCGAAGATGCGGGCGGTGACGGCCACGTCGCCCTCGACCGACTGCTCATCCTCGAGCAGGCTGGCCTGGTAGTGCAGGGTCGACGGCACCTGGGCAGCGGTGCCGGTGACGAGAAGCCCCCAGAGGAGCGTGAGAAGAACGAGGCGACCGGTCATGATAGAGATGCGCGTGAGCAAAGGGGGGGGGAGGACAACGAGGAGGGCCACTAGGGCGTCGGCCCTGCGCGCTCGAGGGCGTCGAGCCGCGTACGGAGGGTGTCGAGGGCCGCCCGGTCGGCGTCGATCTGCGCCTGCTGGGCCTTGACGGCCTCCACGAGGAGGGCCACCAGCCGCGCGTAGTCGACCCGGTCGGCGTCGACGCCGTTGGGGGCGTAGGTCACGACCTCGGGAACGACGGCGCCGACCTCCTCCGCAATGAAGCCAAGGTCCGGGGCGCCGCTCTCCGTCCAGCGATACCGGACGCCCCGGAGCTGCTGGACGAGAGGGAGGGCCTCCTCCAGCGGCACGATGTCGGTCTTCCACCGCCGCGAGCTGCGGTCCCCTCTGTTGACCTCGATGATGATGGCACCGCTCCCCGACTCCACTTCGATGTCGACGTTATCGCCTTCGACAAGGCGCACGCCATCCTTTAGCCCGTTGAGGCTCGTGACCAGCTGGCCCGAGCTAACCTTCGCCGCCGTGACCGCCCCGTTGGCCAGCTTCGGGCTCGTGACCGCCCCGTCGGCCAGGGCGTCGTCGACCACGGCACTCGCCCCGAGCTTGCCGCTCGTGACCGCGTTGTCCGCGAGGTGGCGCGTGGCGACAGCCGCATCAGCGATCTTTCTGCCGGTGACCGTCCTTTCGGCCAGGGCCGGGGTGGCGACACTTCCGTCCCCCAGGGCACCGGCCGTCACCGCGTCCTCGGCCAGCGCCTCGGCGGTGATGCTCCCGGGCACGACGGCCTCGGCCCGGCCGGCGCGCAGGGCGAAGGCCGTGCTCGCGACCGGCAGTCGGGGCAGGACTTCCCCGTCGATTGCGAGTTCGAGGTGAAGGCTCGAGGCGTCGAGGAGGGCGTCGGGGAGCGGGGTCTGGCTGCCCAGCAGGAGCTGGAGCCGACCGGCGACGAGGGCCACGTCCGTGTACGTTTCCGTCCACCCCGCCAGCGGGGCGCCGCCCGTGGGCGCGGCGTAGAAGGCCACCCCGACGTCGACGGGCCCCTCGACCGGAAACTCGCTTTCCACGAGGGTCGCCTGGTAGTGGAGCGTGCGCGGCACCTGGGCGAGAAGCGTTGGGGCACAGGACGAAGCCGCAATCAGGGCCGCGAGGAAGAGAGGCAGTCGGGCGTAGGACACAGGTGCAGGGGGAAAGACTATCGGGAAACGAGGGACCCGGGGCGTCGCTGGTGAAGGGGCCTCCTCCGACGAGGGCGGCGGGGCCGTCGATCAGGGCGTACCGGGCGGCAGGGGCAGCGGGTTGGCCGCGGGCGGGGACGTCGGGGTCGGCTCTCCCGTCCCCGAATCCCCGCCGTTGCCGAGGGCGAAGTAGGTGGCCACGCCGCTCCCGACGACGATCGTGCCGATGGTCATCCACGTGCCGGCGCGCCGAAAGAAGGGCCGTCGCTCCGGGCGGTCCGCCACGGCCTCCTGCTCCCGGCTCCGAAGGTCGCGCTGGACGATGGCGACGAGCGAGACGTAGGCCGGCGGGCTTGCAACCGGATCGGCCTCGTAGGTCGGATCGACACCCAGCAGATTGACGACGGCCGCCCGGGCCCGTTCGAGTTCGTCTCGTTTCAGGTGGATGAGAGCGAGCAGCCGATAGGCCGTCACGGACTGCTCCGTCGACGCGCTGCCCTGGTCCAGACAGGCGGAGACGAGCCGGAGCGCCTCCCCGTACGCGGCGTCGCGGTACTGGTCCTCCGCGGTCGGCAGCGCGCGCTCACACACCTCGGAGCCCGCGGCCTGTGCCCGCACGTCCCCGGTTCCGAGGGAAAGGGCGAGGACACTCGCAAGAAGCGTGACCCAGGGGAAAGACCCGGACATGACGGCACAGATCGAGGACGGGGAGGTGGAGCCACTCCGCCGGAAGGGCCGGCAGGGGTCGTCTCTAGATCGCCCATTGCCCCGAGACGCCAGTGCGTGTCGCGCTCATCCGGGGTGCGCCTTTCGCGCATTCGACCGCCTCCTTTGCACGTCGGCCCCGCTCCCTCTCTACGGAGAGGACGCGGTCTCGCTCGGGGACCGCAGGTCGAGGACGATAGCGGTCTCCTCGTCGGCCCGGACCTGGACGTCCCGCTCCTGCTGACCGAGGGCCGGATGCACGACCGTGACCCGGTGCGTGCCCGCCGGCAGCGGGGCCTCGTACCAGACGTCCGACTCGCGGACGTGCAGGGTGCCGTCGATGTAGATGGTGCCCCAGGGACGGGCCAGTACGCGGAGACGTCCGGTCTGGGCCCGCAGCTCGGCGTGGACGCGGCCCGTGCTGTCGGGCTGAACGTCGACCTGCGTGCGCCAGGCGTCGTAGCCGTCGAGCCGGAGGACCACCTGCGACGCCCCCAGCGGCAGCCGCGAGATGGACACCGGGGTTCGTCCGCGCTCCGCGCCCCCGACCGAGACGACAGCGCCCGGCGGCGCGGACGTCACGTAGAGCGCGCCGAGGGCCGGCGGCGGCGATGGCGGGGGGCTCGCGGCCCGCGGCACCGCCGTGACGGGCAGGGGCCGGTCCGCCTCCGGGGCAGGTGGGGGGTCGGGGTCCGCTCCCGCCACGGTGTCGTTGTCGGCGCCGGGCCGCGGCCGAAGGGCAACCCGAAGGGACGCCGGCGCCTCGCCGCGAAGCACGACGACCGTGTCGGCCCGAAAGTGGCCCGGGGCCTGCACCGACAGCATGTACACGCCCTCGGAAACGAGCCGGTCGGTGAGCGGGGTCGTGCCGACCGAGTCCCCGTTCAACCGAACGGCGGCCCCCGCCGGGGTGGAGCGAATGGTCACCGGGAGCCGGGCCGCGGGCCCCTGCTCGGCACGATTTGTCTCCGACGCAGAGAAGGGCGCGACGTTGACCGCGTCCCCCGGCCCCTCAATCCCGTTCATCTGAGTCCCCCAGTAGAACACGCCCGCCACGCCTACGACGAAGAGAACAGCAAGCACCGGAAAGCTCAGCCGGCGGACGACCATCCGGACCCGATCCCACCCGTCGGGCTGTGGAGGCGTGTATGGGACCCACCGGGGCCTCTGCTCATCGCCGTGATTCGTTCCGTGCTCCTCCATGGGTGTGGGTCGGCCTGACGTTCCGAAAGCTCCGGCGCCGGCCTCCGGCGCGGTGATCTACGGGGCAGCATTGCGAGTTCTCCCTAGAACGAGGGGGCGGGCCTCCCGTTCGTGGTCGACGACAGGTTTTTTCAGAATTGAGACCGATCCGTTTGGCCGAACCGCTCCCCCACGCCCGGTGGTCCCTGGCCGGGTCGCGCTGTCCCCTCACGAATCGGCGGCCCCTCGATGCCTACCTCCCACCTTCGCACACCGGCGGGTCGGATGGCCTACACCGACGTCGGCTCGGGCTCACCCCTGGTGTTTCTGCACGGCAATCCGACGAGCGCCCGGCTGTACCGTCACCTCATCGACGCGTTGACGCCCGAGTACCGGTGCGTGGCCCCCGACTACCTGGGATTCGGACGCTCCGAGGCGCCGTCCGCCTTTTCGTACCGTCCGCCCGCCCACGCCACCCTGATCGAACGATTGCTCCGGGGGCTCGGCCTCACCGACGTCACGCTCGTGCTCCACGACTGGGGCGGGCCCATCGGCCTCGCCTACGCCCTGCGGCATCCCGACACCGTCCGGCGCCTCGTGCTCACGAATACATGGGCGTGGCCCCTCACCCGGCGCCCGCTCGTCCGGCTGTTCGGACGGATCATGGGGACGGCCGCGGGGCGGATTGCCGTCGAGCGGGGCAACGCGTTTGCCCGCCTCGTGATGCCGTGTACCGTGGGCGGCGGCGCCCCGTCCCGCCCCGACTGGCTCCGGCGCTACGGCGACGCCCTCGACACCCGGCCGCGCCGGCGCGCCTGCTGGACCTTTGCCCGCAGCCTGGTGGACGAGACGGACTGGCTCCGGGCCCTCTGGACGCGGCGGCGGCGCCTGCGGGACCGCCCCACACTGCTGTGCTGGGGCCTGGACGATCCGGCCTTCGGGACGACGCGCACCCTCGACCGCTGGCGGTCCCTCTTTCCCGACGCCTCCCTTCACCGGTACCCCGGCGTCGGGCACTACACGCCGGAGGAGCTGGGCCCGGCGCTCGTGCCGCCGGTGGCCCGGTTTCTCCGGTCGACGGCCCCCTGATACCGTTTCCACGTCCGAATGTCGCACTCCAGCAAAAGCAGGACGGCGTCTTGACACGAAGGCTATTCTCTCCGTAACCCTCTAACAATCAACGTTTTAACACTACACGTTTTCGGAACGGCTATGTCGCCCCGGGGCGCCGGCGCATTCTCGCGTGGCGACGTGTTGAGCTGTGGCTCGTATGAGGAGCGCCCGCCGGCCCGGCCGTCACGTCTCGTGCCGCGTCCACACGACGAACGAGAGCCCGCGCTCCAGCACGTCGGGCAGCGCCGGGACCGCCTCCGCCTCAACCGACCCGGCCTGCCGGAGCGCTCGCAGCGTGCCGTGCACCTGCCGCGCCTCCTCCACGAGCGCCTCCGACACCTCGGGGTAGAGGCTGAGGAGGTGCTGGTGCATCGTCTTGACGAGGCGCTCGGCCCGCCGCAGCTTCATCAGGAGGTCGAAGTGCCGCACGGCGTGGGCCAGGTCGGCCTCCTCGTCCCGCTCCAGGGGCACGCGCCCGAGCACCAGCTGCATGAGCAGCTCCATGAGCGTCTCGCGGGCCTCCTGGAGACGGGCGGTTGCGAGGTCGCTCGGGGCCTGGGCGGCCGGGTCGCGGCCCGCCCGGCGCTCGGCCACCGATTCGCGGACCTCCTCGGCGGTGGACAGGGTCGCCAGCAGCGTCATCGATTCGAGGACGGCGGCCGACCCCGGACGGTCCGCGGAATTCGGTTCACTCATGGGCGGATGGGTTCGATACGGAAAGACAGACGAAACGGCCGGAGGAGACGTAATGCGTGAAAACGGGACTCGTGAGATCCTTCACCAATCACGGGTCATGCACCACGGGTCACGCATCATGGATCCCGCCAATCCTCGGGGGCAGATCGGACGAGTCGGGCCCGCCCCCAATGATGACTGCTAGACCTCCAGGTACCGCACGAACTCCTCGACGAGCTCCTCCAGCTCCTCTTCGTTTTCGCCGAACGAGGCAACGACGTGGTAGTCGTGGTGCTCCAGCACGTGCCGGATGCGGGAGGTGTCCCGCACGTTCAGCTTCAGGGTGACTCGGATCTTGCCCGAGGCCTGCTCGGGCGACTCGGAGGCCACGGCCAGTACCTTCCCCTCATTCTGTTCGATGAGGTGGACCAGCTTCGCGAGCGCGTAGTCCCGCGGGTCGACCTCCAGGGCGAGGATGGCGCCCGTCTGCTGGGTCGACAGCATCTGCGCGAACTTGTCGAAGATGTCGTGCCGCTGGATCAGGCCGTAGTAGTGCCCGTCCTCGTCGGCCACGGGGATCGTACTGAGGTCATGCTCGACCATCGTCCGCGCAGCGTCGAAGATGTGGGCCGACGGCGGCACGCTCACCGGGCGGCCGACCACCAGGTCGCCGACCTCGTCGTCCGGGCCGTCGGCGTCCATCAGGCGCGTCTCCGACAACACACCCGCAAGGTCTCCGTCCGGGTCGACCACCGGGAGGTGGTTGATGTGGTGCTCCATGAGGAGCCCGAGGGCCGTCTCGACCGTGTCGGTCGGGTCGAGGGCGGGTATGGAGGCAGTAATGGCGTCTCGTGACTTCATAGGACTGGGGGGTTGCGTGAAAAGACACGCGTCAACGCTGCGTCGCGGGCACCCGTTCTCGTTCACGTACTGATTGTGCAAGCGCCGTGCCGCGGCCTTTCACGTGCCAGAACCGCAGGGGGGACGTGACACCGACGGCAGGCCGTTCGGGACCGGGGTTCCGGGCGTCTAGTGGGCCTCCTGGACCGGAACGTCCTCGTCCACCACGGGGCGGAGCTTCGCAAAGGACTCGAGGGTCTGCCGCAGGCGATCGTCGTTCCGGGGAGAGGCCCGAAACCGCATGCGGGCCACGGCCTGTGGGCTGTCCTCCTCCCCGTTTTCGGCGTACATGTATTCCTCGCTCTGCACGTCGGACAGGCGGTGGATCTTTGCGATGGCCTCCGGCTCGGTCACCGGGACGTAGGTGACTCGCTCCACGTAGTCCTTCTCGATCAGGGCGAGGAGGTCCTCCCTGAGCTGCGAGAGCCCGATGCCCCGAAGGGCCGAAATGAAGGACGCGTCCGGATACTCGTCGCGGAGGGCCCGGAGCAGGCTTTGGTCCTCCAGGGCGTCCACTTTGTTGAACACCACGAGGGTCGGTTTGTCGTCGGCCCCGAGCTCCCCGAGCGTTTCGTGGACGACCCGCATCTGTTCCCGGAAGTTGGGATGGGTGACGTCGACCACGTGCATTAGTACATCGCTCTCGCGCACCTCGTCGAGGGTGCTCTTGAAGCTCTCGATCAGCCGGTGGGGCAGCTTCCGGATGAAGCCGACCGTGTCGGACATGAGCACTTCCTTGTTGGTGTCCAGCTCCACGGTCCGCGTCGTGGCGTCGAGCGTCGCGAAGAGGCGGTCCTCGACGAATACGTCCTCGTCGGCCATTGCGTTGAGGAGGGTCGACTTGCCGGCGTTGGTGTAGCCGACGAGGGACACGGTGGTGTGCTCGTTGCGTCCCTTGCGCTGGGTGGTGCGCTGCCGGTCGATCTTCTCCAGCTTGTCGCGCAGCTTCGCCATGCGCTTGTCGATCATCCGCCGGTCCATCTCGATCTGCTTCTCCCCCGGTCCCTTCGTGCCGATGCCTCCTTCCTGCCGGGAGAGGTGGGTCCAGCGCCGCGTCAGCCGGGAGCGCAGGTAGTCGAGCTGAGCGAGCTCGACCTGCGTCTTCGCCGCCCGGGTCTGGGCGCGACTCGCAAAGATGTCGAGGATGAGCCCCGACCGGTCCAGCAGCTTGCAGTCGATCTGCTCCTCGATGTTTTTCACCTGCACCGGCGTCAGCTCGTCGTCGAAGATGACGAGGTCGGTGTCCTGCGCCTTCGAACGACGGCCCAGCTCCCGAACCTTGCCGGAGCCGATAAAGGTGGCCGGGTCCGGACTATTGAGCGACTGCGTCATCCGGTCGGTGACTTCGGCCCCGGCCGTACGGGCCAGGTGCTGAAGCTCATTGAGGTGGTCGCGCACCTCGAAGCGCGACTCCTGCGGCGTAATCACGCCGACGATGATGGCGGTTTCAGCGTCCTTCGTTTTCTCTTCAGGCGTAAACAACGGCGAGGGCGGATCGTGGAGAAAGAACGTGCGAGAGCGGCAAAGGGGGAATGTCGGTTCAACCAAATTGCATATACGTATACCCGCGCACCAATTGGGTGTTGCACAGCCTCGGCCCGTTCCCTGCGGTGTTCGTGTCATTTTTCGCGGAGCCGAGGGGGAGAACGATCGTTCCCCCCTCGGACGGGCCGGGCCTCGTCCGCTCGGGGCCCCGCTACGCGGCCGCCGTTTCGGGACGCCACACGCGAGCGACCACCATCTCCGCCACGAGGAAGGCCAGGGCGAGGAGCAGGAAGACGTTCCAGATCTCGGTGCCGGCCTGCTGGGTCCGGAGGGTCTCGGCCACCTCCGCCGCTCCGCTCCCCTCCACCGGCTGGACGGGCGCCCGGAGCACGGCCTGGAGCCGGGCGGCCGCGCTGTCGGCCGGGGCGACGCGCAGGTCCGACTCGGCCGGGTCCACGTTCACGGCGACGCGCCGGACGAGGGTCTCCCCCGCCTGCACGTCGTAGACGCCCGGCCGGTCGAGCGAGCGCCCCACCCGCAGGAGCGTGGCACCGAAGAGGCTCCGCTGCTCGGGCGCCACCTCCGTCCCCTCCGGCCCCACGAGGCGGAGCGACGTGCCCGGCGGAAGGCCCGAGATGCGGAGCTCGCCCGGCGCCCCCGCCACCAGCTGCTCGCCCGCCACCGAGGCCCCGGCCGACAGGTAGTAGACCGAGCGGTACAGCAGCGGGACGAAGAGGCCCCGCACCGGCAGGTCGCTCCACCGCGGCGTCGGGGCCACGGCCATCCACAGCAGCGCCCCGCTGCCCGCCCGCACCTCGTGCAGGAACGGCACCCCGCTGGTGAGCTCGATGAGCGTCTGCCCCGAGCGGCCCGACGGCCGCAGGTTCGCGGTGTAGTAGATGCGGGGCTGCTCGATCTCCGCGTCGGGGCGGCGCTCTCGGCTGAAGACGCCCTCGAAGAGGGGGTGCTCGAGGTCGACCCGGTCAAAAGAGGCCACCGACTCCCCCTCGGACAACGACCCGCTGAAGCCCTGTACGCGCCCGGCGCCGAGGGCCTGGAGGAGGCCGTCGTAGGTCTGCGGCGTGGCCTGCTCGCTTGGAAAGAGCAGCACGCCGCCGCCCCGCTCCACGTAGCGCGTGAGGGCGTCGACCGCCCCGCTCGACAGGGAGCGGGGCCCCACCAGCAGCACCGTGTCGTACTGGCCGAGCTCCGCGGAGGCCAGGGCGGATTCTTCGATCGCCGTTCGCCGAAAAGCGATGCGGTCCGCCGTCATCTCCGACGAGAGCGCGAGGTCCACGTACCGGGTCTGCTGGCCGGTGCCCCGCACCACGAGCACGCGGCGCTCCTCGGGGACGTGGAGGGTAAAGTGGTGCCGGTCGTCGGGGGGAAAGTCATCGCTCTCGGTCGCCACCGCGCCGCGGAGCCACCCGCGCCGCTGCGGCGTCACGGTGAAGGAGACGGTCCGCTGCAGGCCCGGCTCGAGCGTGGTGGTGGTCTGGGCCACCCGCTCGTCGTCGAGATACACGCTGGCCACGTAGTCGGGGAGCGGCTCGTCGCCGTGGTTGACGAGCGTCGCCTCGATCTGGACCGGCTCTCCAACCTCCGCGATGCGGCTCACGACCGACACGTCGGTCACGCCGACGTTGGCGGCCGCTCGCGTCCCGACGGGCAGGAGCCGCACCTCCACGCCGTCGGGGACCGACAGCTGCCGAGACAGCGAGTCGCCCAGCGTGCTCCGCTGGAAATCGCCCGCCACGTAGACGACGCGGCGCGGGGCGTCGGAGGCGGCCACGGCCTCGGCCGCCGCCGCGACGCTGCGGGCGAGCGACGCCGCCCCGGCCCGCGGCTCGAGGGCCGAGAGGGCGTCCTCGGCCACACCCGGATTCGTGCTGAGGGACGGCTCCTGCTCGCCCCGGCGGGCCGTCGGCCACACGACCACCTCGTCGTCCGCGCCGACCGTCCGCAGCACACCGCTCGCGCGGTCCTTCGCCCGGTCGAGCGCCGTGCCCCCCTGCTCGCTGCCCACGCGCATCGACAGCGAGTTGTCGACCACCAGGGCGTGGGCGGTACGGACCGTGCGGCCCGCCACGCCCCCGAGGTCGCCGGTAAGCGTCGGCTGCGCGAACGCCAGAACCAGGCACGCGATGGCCAGCATCCGCAGCGCGAGCAGCAGCCACTCCTTGATCCGCACGCGCTGGACGGCGGTCTCCTGCAGCTCCTGCACGAACGCCAGCGAGCTGAAGTCGACCGTCTGCGGCTGCCGGAGGTTAAAGAGGTGCAGAAACAGCGGCACCGCCACCGCCGCCATGGCGAGCAGCGCAAAGGGATTGAGAAACGACACGTCGGGACAGCGGGGGGCTCAGGCGACGAGACGAGCACGGACGGCTGCTACCGCCCCGCCCGGGGCGGCGTTCCGGTCTCCTCGTACGTAGAAACGCCGGGCGGCCACCGCGGAGGGGGCGCGCCCGGCGTTCAAACCGTGACTCTCAGGAGAGCAGTCGGACTCGGCCGGCCGCCCGGTTTACGGGACCAGCACGGTGTCGATGCCGTGGATGACGCCGTTGTCGACCTCGACGTTCGCCACCGTAACGCTCGCAGATTCGTCCCCCGAATTTACGGTGACGGCATCGCCGCTGCGGACCACAGTTACGTCTGTGCCTTCGAGGGTCGGCACCGCCGTTTCGGATTCCGGCACGTCCGCAGCCAGGAAGACACTGTCGAGGACGTGATGCTGCAGGACGTCGGCGGCGTTGGTCGGAATCTCACTGCTCTCGACCTCCCCGTTTCCGTTGGCGTCGAGCAGATCGAGGAGGGCCTCGTTCGTTGGCGCGAAGATGGTGCGGCCGTCGTTGGCGCCCGACGTGCGGAGCGCCGACTCGAGCCCGGCCTCCTTCACCAGCCGCGCGAAAATCGTGAACCGGGGCGTCAGCGTCGCCCGGTCGACCGCGTCGATGAGCAGGCCGTCGACGACGTGCACGACGCCGTTGGACGCGTTGGCGTCAGGGTTCGTGACGGTCGCCCGATTCACGGTGACGGACTCGCCGACCCCGATGGAAAGATCGTCGCCGGCGAGCGGCGACACCGTCTGTCCGTCGCTGAGCTGATCGGAGGTTACTTCTCCACTTACGACGTGGTGCTGGACGACCTTCCGGGTCACCTGCTGGTTGAGGGACGGGTCGATAGGCGGCGCGAACGCATCATCGACGGGCGCAAAGACCGTGAAGGGCCCTCCGTCCTCCAGCGTGCCGACGAGGCCCGCCTCCGCCGCGGCCGCCTCAAGCGAGCTCAGGACGCGCACCTCCTGGACGTATTCCGCGATCGTCGGGGTCTGCGAATTCGAATTGCCCAGGTCCTTGTCGGTAAACGCATCACAGCCCGTGGCCACGAGGGCCATCACGAGCAGACTAAGACCGAGGGTGCTCCATCGGCGGTCGAGCGTAGCAAAGTCTGTCATTACGGAACGGGAGTCTCAATTCAGGGTCGGGTCGGAACTGTAGGGCCATCTCGGAGGAGGCCGGTGTCCTCCACCCCCGAGATGGTGGAGGTTAGAGCGAGACCGTCAACCGGCTGTAGATGAAGCGGCCGTTGAAGCCCATCGGGTGGGCCCGGTTGTACGGCAGGATGATGTCGAAGGTATCCAGCTCCGGGTCCAGGTCCGGGTAGTTGTCGAAGAGATTGCGCGCCCCGACGGCGAGGTTGACCTGATCGTTGAGCATGTTGTACCCGATCTCGCCGCCGAAGGTGTACTCCGGGCTGAGCGTGTACTCGTCGGGCGCGTCGTCGTCGGCGTTCAGCAGCTCGCCGTAGCGGGCCCCTCGGAGCGTCAGGTCCACCGGCCCGGCCGTGAGGGAGGCCGTCAGCTTCGTCGTCGTTTCGGGGAGCGATCCCTCCGTCAGTGCCCGACGATCGTCCGGCGGCAGAATTACGGTGTCGAAGTCCTCCTGCAGCCGCGTCGGATTGCGCGGGCCGGCCGTAATCTCGGTGTCCGTCCAGTTGAAGGCCCCACGGAGCTGCAACTGAACCCCATCCGCGAGAATCGCCGCGAACTTCGAAGTGACGTCGATGCCCTCCGTCTTCGTATCGATGGAGTTCGTAAAGAAGCTCGCGGTGGAGGCGCCGGTGCCCTCCAGAACGGGTCGAATTGTCTCGGCGCCCGCCGTCCCCGGCTCGCCGAGGTCACCCGAGAGCGTGATCCGGTCGTCGATCTGAATGTTGAAATAGTCGACCGAGAGCTGGAACTGTTCGACGGGACTCAGGATGACTCCGCCGCTGTAATTAACCGAACGCTCCTCGTCGAGGTCCGGGATGCCCAGCTCGTTTCCGACGTCGCTGTTGATCCGGAAGATGCCGGTCTGCACCGGCTGGTTGTCGATGAACGTGGTGGAGACCTTCGAGAAGAACTTCTGGGACTGGTTCGGAGCGCGGTAGCCCGTCTGCGCCGTCCCACGGAAGGCAAGCTGCGAGATCGGCTCGAAGCGCAGGGCCACCTTTCCGTTCACCGTCGATCCGAAGTCGCTGTAGTTCTCGAACCGGCCCGCCACGTTGATCTGGAGCGGCTCCGCGAGGTCGGTCTGCAGGTCCACGTAGGCGCCCACGTTGGTGCGCGTCTCGTCGACCTCCTGCTCGGGCCGGAAGCCCGGGAAGACCTGTGCGCCCTGTGCGGGCCGCCCGCCGTTCTGACTAATTCCCCAGGGGCCGCGCTCCCAGGAGGCCTGCTCCCCGGCCTCCAGCTGGTAGTTGTCGGCCCGGAAGAGCGCGCCGGCGGCCACGTTCAGGGGCGAGGCAAACCCGACCTCGTAGCCCCGGTCCACATCCAGCTGCACGACGGTCTGCTGCAGCTGGACGGCCCCCGCGTAGAAGTCGGTCTGATTGCCGGACTGCGTGGGCCCGTTGCTCGCGTTCAGCGAGTTGGTGATGTTGTACTGGAAGTAGTTGAACCCGGTCTGCGCACTCAGGTCGTAGTTCCACCCGTTGAGGGGGCCTCGCAGGCCCACGACCACCGATCCGTCGTTGATCGGGTTCTCAAAGTTCGGGAGGAAGCCCTCCGGATACACCTGCGGCCAGTTGCCGCTGTCGGTGCCCTCGCGGTAGAAGCCCTGCCCCTTTCCTTTGCGGTAGCTGTAGCCCCCGAAGGCATAAATCTCGGTCGGCCGGTCGGCGTTGACGTTGGCGACCGGGTACGCGCCGTTCGCCCAGAACAGCAGGTTCTCCGAGCGTCCGTCGCCCCAGTGGAACGCCGGCTGCTCCACAGTGTGGTTCTTGTCCACGATGTCGAACAGCCCGTCCCCGTCCGGGTCCGCAATTTCGTCGCCGCTCTGTCCGGCGGGCCCCAGGTTGTAGTTCGCCGGGCCGGCGCGGTTGGTCGGCGTCCGGAGCCGATACTCCCCGAAGAAGTTCAGGAAGCCGCCCTCATCGCCGAGCGGGACGCCGAACGACGGCCGGACGCTGTAGGTGGTGCCGTCGTTCGGATACGGCTCCGTCACGTAGCCCCCGATGCGCGTCTCGACCGTCGGGTCGAGCGGCTCCTCCTTGAGGCGCATGTTGACCACCCCCGCAATGGCGTCGGAGCCGTACTGTGAGGAGGCCCCGTCCCGCAGAACCTCGATGCGCTCGATGGCGTTGGCCGGGATGGCGTTAAGGTCGATCGGGCTGGACCCCCCCGACACCCCTGCCCCCAGCCGGTTAACCAGGGCCGACTTGTGGCGGCGCTTGCCATTTACGAGAACCAGCGTCTGGTCCGGGCTCAGGCCGCGCAGGGTAAAGGTGCGGAGCGCGTCCATCCCGTCGGCCAGCGTGTTCTGCGGGAAGTTGACCGACGGCGCACTCTGCTGGAGAATGCGGCCCGTCTCAAACGCCCCCGACGTCTGGATTTCGTCGGCCCCGTACACGTCGACGGGGACCGCCATGTCCTCCGCGGCCACGTTTCGGGCCCGCGAGCCGACCGTCACGGTCACCCCTTCTCCCTGCAGCGGCGCCACTTCCAGCTGGAAGTTCGCCGTGCGGGTGGCCCCGGCCTGGATGCTCAGGTCCCGCTCCACCGACTGGTAGCCGACGAAGGTGACACGCACCGTGTAGTCTCCGGGCTGAATGCCCGTGATGCGGTAGGAGCCGTCGGCCCCCGTTGCGGTGCCTATCTGGGTCCCGTCGAGCACCACGTTCGCCCCGGTGAGCGCTTCCCCCTCGGTGCTCGTCACCGTCCCGGTGAGCGTCCCGGTTTGCTGGGCGGCCGCGGGTCCCGCCAATACACAGATCCACGCGAGCCCGGCCAGTAGAAATGCTGAGACGTAACGCTGGATCATGGTGGAGTTAGGTTTTGGGAAAAGTGTTGACGCCACGTAATACACTAAAGCCTTTCGGCTTATAAAGTGAACCGAATCTCTACTCATTCACAGTTTGTTTACACCCCAGGGTAAAGGTCTTGTTACCCGATGGATTTGGGAGGACTTTTCCGCTGTTCCGACGACGCCGAGGGGGCTTCATCCTGCAGTCCGATGTGCCCACGTTTCCCGGGCGGTCCCGACGCGCCCTCCTCGGGTGCCCGGCCGGTCGGCTACGAGTCGCCGTCGTCGACGAGTTCGGCGATCTCGTCGACCTGATCCTGCACACGGGCCAGGACCATCGGCACGCATCGGCGGCGCACCTCCGCCTCGTGGTCGAGGTACAAGGACAGTTCCTCCTCGGTGAGGTGCCCGGCCACGAGGCCGAGCAGGGTCTGCTTGAGCCGCCCGTCCTCCTTCACGAGGTTCCGGAGCCGGTCGCGCTGGTCGGCCCGGTCCATCGCGGCGAACCCGACGCCGTACCGCGCCAGTCGATGGGCCACGAGGCGCAGGATCGTCGGATTTAGTAGTTTGAGCACGGGGCGGAGCGTTTCGTGCTGCAGCCGTTCGACGGCCGAGGCCTCGCTGGGCTCGACGTCGAGCACGGGACGGACCTGCCGGAGCCGATCGTCGCGTCCGGCGGTGTCCCACAGGGTGGCGGAGGCAAGCTCCACGCTGTTCCCTCCCGGATCTCGGACGTAGAGGGAGCGCTTCCCCTCTCCCCATGACTCTTCGTGCTCGACCGGAATGTCGTGGCGGCGGACGTGCCGCCGCCAGGCGGCGAGCCGATCGGTCTCGACGGCGAAGGCCACGTGCCCCTCTCCCTCCAGCCCATGGGCGGGGAGCGTCCCCCCTTCCCGCGTCGCGTCCGGGTCGAAGAGAAGCACCGTCCCCGTCCCGCAGCGAAAGAAGACGTGGCGCCCCTCTTCTCGGGAGAGGACGTCGAGGCTCAGCACCGTTCCGTAGAAGGTCTCGGCGGCGGCGAGGTCGCGGGCGTACAGGGCCGTTTCCAGCACGAAGCTCGGCCGTGGAGGCATTCGTCCGAACGCGATGCGAGAGGAAGACGAGGAGGAAGGCCGGATGGGGACCGTGGTGGACCCACCGGTCCCGGCCCGGCCATCCGTCGGTCAGTTGCGCGTGGCCTGTACTGCGTTTGTCAGTTGGAGCCCCTCGTACGTTACGCTCGTCGGGGCAAACAGCGCGTCGCCGGGGTATCGGTAAATTGAGAAATCACGATACCGCTCAGCCCGTCTTTCGTCAACCTTTCCCCGCCGTTGCCCCGCCAAGATCGGGCGAATGTTACAGCCCGGCGGGGAGGTCGGGGATCGTGCGGAGAAACGAAAGCAGGACGTCCCGCGGCACGTCGGTGTCGGAGAGGTCGAGGCGGAGGACCGCCTGCTCGCTCCGCCGGTCGATGGCGACGAGCAC
>JAZKTD010000368.1:0-3245 GCA_036625705.1 Salinivenus sp. | reverse complement strand
TCCTCGGAGCTGCACCTGCCCCTCCCGGAGGGCCACTTCCTGTTTCCCGAAGCGTTGAAAAAGGCCGGGTACTACACCCTTCTTTCCGGAAAGCACCACATGGGGGAGAACGTCAATTCGGCCTTCTCGACAATCGACGAGGGCGAGGGGCCCAGCGCGGCGGCCAACTGGGTCGAGCTGCTCCGCGATCGGCCCGACGACCAGCCCTTCTTTTTCTGGGCTGCGACCGACGACGGCCACCGACCGTGGCAGATCAACGACCGGGCCCCCACCTATGACCCCGGAGACGTGCCGGTCCCGCCGTATCTCGTCGACGGGCCCCGTACCCGGAAGGACCTCGCTCAGTACTACCACGAGGTGAGCCGGACGGACCACCACATGGGAGAGATGGTCGAGGAGCTCCAGCGCCAGGGCATCGCCGACAACACCTACGTAATCTACATCTCAGACAACGGCCGTCCGTTTCCGCGGGACAAGACGCGCCTCTACGACTCGGGGATCAAGACTCCGATGATCATCTGGAAGGCCGGGGGTGGCGTGCCGGACGCCCGCGTTGGGTCGATGGTGAGCCTGCTGGACCTGCCCCCGACGATCCTGGAGCTGGCCGGCGTCGACCGAAGCCCGCAGCTGCAGGGCGTGAGCATGAGGCCGATTTTTGAGGACCCCCAGGCTCGCATCCGCGACTTCGTTTTTGCGGAGCAGAACTGGCACGTCTTTCGGGCCCATGTGCGGATGGTGCGGGAGGGCCCGTGGGTGTACATGCGCAATGCCTGGCCTCACCGGCGGCTTCTCTCGCGGGAGGCGGCGCCGAATCCCGGACGCTTCCCGGCGGCCCACGAGTTGTGGGACGCCCACGAGGCGGGGACCCTCCGTCCCCATCAGCGCGATATTTTCCTGAAGCCGCGGCCCCGCGAGGAGCTCTACCACGTCGGGCGCGACCCCCATCAACTGCACAACGTGGCCGACGACCCGAAATACAAGCCCGTTCTCTGGCGGCTCCGCACGGTGCTCGACCAGTGGACCGAGACCACGGGCGATACGGTGCCGGACAATCCGACCAACGATCGGGAGGACATTTATCACGAACGAAATCCGGACTTCGAGCGCGGGGTGTTGCCGGGGGAGGCCGCCAATGCGATGGACATCAATGCCCCGGGTCCTATTCACGAGGAGGATGTCTTTGAGGGAGGATCGTGACAAGGTCGGACAATTGGGTGACTTGCAGACTGAAAGCGCATGCAACAATCGACCTCTCCGGAAAAGTACCTTCACACACCAAATCTCTACGCGGCGCCGCGCTGGCGGCATGCTTGCTTCTGGTGCGGGGAGGCTCAAACCCGGACCCGGCCCGACGCCGAAAGGGCCCACCGCACCTGGTACGACGGCCTTGGGATCGCCTGCGTCCAACAGGCCGCCCCGCCCGAGAATACGTCTACCCACTGAAGGCGGCCCCGGCCGGCCGGTCCCGCGTGTCTCATCCCCCCTTCCGATCTTCCCGAGTCTCCTGCCATGGACCATTCCCGCTCGTCTTCTCCGGAGAATTCGTTCCGAAACTGGCTTCGTGTCCCCCTCCTTGTGCGTCACGCAATGGGCGTCGCGGGACTCCTTCTTCTCTCGGTCCTTCTCGGCACCAGCGTCCCGGCCGGGACGGCTCCCGCTCCCGTCTCGCCTCCGGACGACACGGTGCGTGGGACGTCAGCACCGACCGACACGATCCCCTCCTCCCCAACCGGGCCGAGGGCGAGAGGCAGGGCGGCCAGCCCCCAGGCCGCCGGCCTGCGCCCGACGAGCGCCGACGGTTTCGAGACGGGCGACTGGCGCAACTTCCGCCCCCACTACGTCGGGACATCGGACGACTGGCTCCGCCCGCGCTTCCGCGTCAGCGCGGAGGCGCCCCTCGAGGGTGATCACTCGCTCCGGTGGACCGGCGGGGAAGAGGCCCACGAATGGCTCATGCTCAGCAACGCCTTTTACCTGCGTTCCCCCGTCGAACTCTCGGCCGACGTCCGCGTGCGGGCGGACACCGATGACTGGGCGGTGGGCCTGCTCCTGCTCGAGTCCCCGGAGCGCACGGCCGGACTCCGGGCGACCGCCGAGCGGACGATTCTCGACGAGGGCCCGGCGGCCGCCTCCACGACCGAAGTGCCGACGGGGCTCCAGTCCGACACGGTCTACCGCCTCACGGTCCGCCTCTCGGCGGACCAGCAGCTTCGGGTCCGGGTCAGTAATCCGAACACTGGGGAGACGCTCGTCGAGCAGGCGGGCCGGACCGCCGTGCAGCCCGAGGCGCTGGGCCTCTTCGTCCACACCGAGGCCAACAGCTCGACCACGATCGACTTCGACGCGGTCTCGGTCGAGGCGGCCCCCTACCGCGTCCCGTCCGGCGAGTGGACCCGCTCGCCCCAGTTCGTGGTTCTGCCCCGCACCCCGGATCTCGCGCAGGAGCAGGGCAACTGGGTCGGGGGCCAGTCCACGATGAAAAAAGATGGCCGGTACCTCATGTGGTACCGGATCCGCAGCAACGAGGAGCGGGGGATCGGGTACGGCTTCGCCGAAAGCGAGGACGGCCTGCACTGGCAGAAGTCCGCCCAGAACCCCCTCTTTACCCACGCTCCCGAGCACAGCAGCAATGAAAAAATCTCCGTCCTGCACGTCGACGGGCAGTACCAGGCGTGGTACGCGGTGGATGTGGCCGACGGGCCGTGGCAGACCGCCTACGCCACCAGCGAGGACGGGATCCACTGGCAGCAGCACGGCCTGGTCATCGAGGAGGGATACAATAAGGATCCCGCCGTCCTCCACCACGACGGCACCTACTACCTGTACGCCATCGATGGGGAGGGGGAATCGGTTGGCATTTATACCTCCTCGGATGGGCGCGACTGGGAGCAGCGCCGCACCATTCCGATGGGGGTCCACCGCCACATGGCGGCCGTTTACGTGGAGGCCCCCGGCGAATTTCACCTGTATCTCTCCGGCGGCCACGTCGGCGTCAGCCGGGCCGTCTCGTCCAATGGGCTCGACTTCCGGCCCTTCGAACAACTCATGCGGCCCTCACCAGTCGGGCTCGACGACTGGCACCGGGCCGGCGTCACGTATCTGTCCTTCCTTACCAACGGGCACGGCCACGTGCCGGACGCCCGCACACTGCCGGTCTACTACCAGGCCCGTAACACCCTCGACAACAACATCCCCGGCTGGCGCTACCACGGGAGCGAGCGGGTCGTGCTCGGCGGCCGGTTCGA
>JAZKTD010000367.1:0-3258 GCA_036625705.1 Salinivenus sp. | reverse complement strand
CCCCTCGTCGCGGGTTGCCGCTCCTATCCCCGACCCCGATCGTCATGACCCTCGCGTCGTCCGTTCGTCCCCTGCTCGTCGGGGGGGCTCTTCTCCTGGGACTGGCCTGCGGGGGCGGAGCGGACGATCCGCCCCGGGCGGCGACGCCGTCCTCCTACGACTGGCACATCCGCGGCGGCACGGTCGTGGACGGCACGGGCGCCCCGGCCCGCGACGCCGACGTGCTGATCCGTGGGGACACGATCGCCCACGTGGGCCCGGTGGACCCCGACACCGTCGCCGCGGCGCACACCTTCGACGCGTCGGGGCTGCACGTGACGCCCGGCTTCATCGACCCGCACGCCCACGGGGCCCCGACCGAGACCCCCCGCTTCCGCAACTTCCTGGCGATGGGCGTCACCACGATCGTGCTCGGGCAGGACGGGGGGAGCCCCGAGGCGGCGGCGTTTGCGGACCGCCTCGCCGCCGTGCAGGCCGCCCGCCCCGCCGTCAACGTGGGCTACCTGGTCGGCCACAACACGCTGCGCCGGGAGGCCGGCATCGGCTACGACACGCCCACGGCGGCGGAGCGCCGCGCCCTCTCCGGCCTCGTCGAGCAGGGACTGGACGCCGGGGCGCTCGGGCTGTCGACGGGGCTGGAGTACGACCCCGGCACGCAGGCCCGGATGCCGGAGCTCGTGGCCCTCGCCGCGCCGGTGGCCGACCGCGACGCCGTCGTCATGAGCCACATGCGGAGCGAGGACGCCGCCGACATCGAAGAGTCGGTCGCCGAGCTGCTCGAGCAGGGCCGCCGGACCGGGGCCCACGTGCACGCCGCCCACCTCAAGATCGTGCTGGGCGACGACACGAGCCAGGCCGCCGCCGTGCTCGACCAAATGGCCGCGGCGCGTCGGGCCGGCCGGGCGGTGACCGCGGACGTGTACCCCTACACGGCGAGCTTCACCGGCATCAGCATCCTCTTTCCGGCGTGGGCCCGGCCCCCCAACGACTACGAGACGGTTCGGGAGACTCGGGGCGAGGAGCTGCGCACCTACCTCACCAACCGCGTCAATCAGCGCAACGGGCCCGACGCCACGCTCCTCGGCACCGGCCGCTGGACGGGCATGACGCTCGCCGAGGTGGCCGACTCGACCGACCGGGCCTTCGCCGACGTGCTAGTGGACCTCGGGCCCAACGGGCCGAGCGCCGCCTACTTCGTCATGGACGAGGCCGTCATGAAACGCTTCCTGGCCGCCGAGCACACCGTCGTCTCGTCCGACGGAAGTCCCACCATGCACCATCCGCGGGGGCACGGGGCCTTTGCCCGGGTGCTGGACCGCTACGTGGGCCCCGACGCACTGCTGAGCGTGGAGGCGGCGGTGCACAAGATGACGGGCCGGACCGCGTCGATCCTGGACCTGGACGAGCCGGCTCGCGACCGCCCGCCGCGGGGCCTGGTCCGCGAGGGCTTTGCGGCCGACCTCCTGGCCTTCGACCCGGGCGCCGTGCAGGACCGGGCCACCTTCACGAATCCTCATCGCCGGGCCCGCGGCATGACGCGGGTCTGGGTGAACGGGACCGCCACCTGGGCGGCGGACTCGATGGCCGTGTCGGAGGGGGCGGGCACCGTGCTGCGGGCCCGATCCACGCCGTAGGCACCCACCCTGCGCGGGGGCGTCGCGGCGCGGCGTTCGGACTTGTCCGGGCGCTTCGCTATCGTGTAGGAGACACGCCCTCGTCTCTCCCCGGCCCGATCCCCTCGACTCATGACTCCGCGCCTCCATTGGTGGCTCGCCCTGCTCGGCGGCAGTCTCCTGCTCCTTTCGCTCCCGCAGCCCGCCAGTGCCCAGCCGACCGACCTCGGACCGTTCGACGCCCACGCGGCCGTCGGGGAGACCGGGGCGCCGGGCGACGCCGCGTACGACGCCGAGGCACAGGTCCTCCGCCTCGAGGGCGGGGGCGCCGGCCTGACCGGCCGGGCCGACGCGTTCCACGCGGCCTGGCGGACGGTGGGGGGCGACGTGCTGCTCCGCGCCCGCAGCGTCCGGCGGGGCGAGGCGGCCGGGCCGTCCCGCGTCCTGGGATGGACCCTCCGCGCGGACCGCTCGCCCGACGCGGCCCACGTGAGCGTCGTCGTGGCGGGCGACGGTAGGGCCGCGCTGCGGTACCGCCCGGCCGCGGGCGACACGACCCGGACGATCCCCGTCGCCCACAACGCCCCCGACGTGCTGCAGCTGGCCCGCGACGGCGCCACGTTCACGGTGTCGGTGGCCCGCTTCGGCCACACGTTCACCCGCGAGCAGATCGCCGACGTCGCGCTGGGGGACAGCGTCCACGTGGGGCTGTTTGTGGCCGGTCCCGCGGCGGACGCGACCCCGGCCGCCGCCTTCCGGAACGTTCGGCTCGTGACGCCGGCGTCCGACGGGCTCACCGAGTACGAGGAGTACCTGGGCAGCCGGGTCGAGACGATGGCCGTGGAGACCGGCCACCGCACCGTCGTGCACCGCGAGGCCCGCTCCCTGCAGGCGCCCAACTGGACGCTCGACGGCCGGGCGCTCATCTACAACAGTGAGGGGCGCCTCTACCGCTTCAATCTCGAGACCCGCACCCCGAAGGAGATCGACACCGGGTTTGCGGACAATTTGAACAACGACCACGTCCTTTCCTTCGACGGCTCCACCCTCGGCATTAGCCACGGGGCCGACGAGCACGACGGCGCCTCCATCATCTACACGGTGCCCGTCGAGGGCGGGACGCCGACGCAGGTGACCCCGCAGGGACCCTCGTACCTGCACGGCTGGTCGCCGGACGGGGACTGGGTGACCTACACGGGGGCCCGCGACGGGGCCTACGACATCTACAAGATCCCGGTCGATGGTGGAGAAGAGGTGCGGCTCACCTCCGCCGAGGGGCTCGACGACGGCTCCGAGTACGCGCCGGACGGAGACCACATCTACTTCAACTCCGTCCGCAGCGGCACCATGGAGCTCTGGCGGATGCGGCCCGACGGCACCGGCAAAGAACAGCTCACCGACGACCGGTTCAACAACTGGTTTCCGCACGTGTCGCCGGACGGGGCGTCGATCGTCTTTCTGTCGTACCGGCCGGACGTGGCGCCGGGCGACCATCCCTTCTACAAGCAGGTGTACCTGCGCCGCATGCCGGCCGACGGCGGCGCCCCGGAGGTGATCGCCTACCTGTACGGGGGGCAGGGCACGATCAACGTGCCGTCGTGGTCGCCCGACGGGTCGCGCATCGCGTTCGTGAGCAACACCGGCG
>JAZKTD010000366.1:0-3279 GCA_036625705.1 Salinivenus sp. | reverse complement strand
GCATTCCCTTCACTCTGCGCCGCCCGTCCGATGAGTCGACGCCACATCTCGTTTTTTGGTCCCATTGCGCTCCTCCTCGCCGCGGCGCTCCTGACGGGCGGGACCGCCCCCGATGCGCCGGCCCCGTCCTCCGCCGTGGCCGCCCCCGACACCCTCCCCAACAGCGAAGCCTACGCCCGCCGCGCGGGGGACGCCGGTACGCCCACCTGGCCCGAGCAGCACCGGGCCCGGGTCGACTCGGTGCTGTCGCGGATGACGCTCGAGGAGAAGGTGGGGCAGATGACGCAGCTCACGATCGGGATGGTCACGTCCGGCGACTACCCCGAGTCCATCGACCCTGAAAAGCTGGAGCGCGCCGTGCAGGAGCACCACGTGGGCTCGATCCTGAACGTGGGGGCCGGGGCCTTCTCGCTCGACCACTGGCACGAGGTGATCCGGACCATCCAGGACGCCGCCGCGGAGACGCGCCTCCAGATCCCGGTCCTTTACGGGATCGACGCGGTCCACGGCGCCAACTACACCCGCGAATCGGTGCTCTTTCCGCAGCAGCTGGGCATGGGCGCCACCTGGAACCCGCCGCTCGTGGAAGAGGCCGCCGCCATCACGGCGCGCGACGTGCGGGCCTCCGGCATTCCCTGGAATTTTGCGCCCGTGCTGGACGTGGGGCGCGAGCCGGTGTGGCCCCGCCTCTACGAGACCTTCGGCGAGGACCCGTACCTGGCGGGCGTGATGGGCCTGGCCGCCGTGCGGGGCTTCCAGGGCCCCGACCCGTCGGCGCGGGACCGAGTGGGCGCCACCCTCAAGCACTACGTCGGCTACTCGGGGCCGGACACCGGGATGGACCGCACGCCCGCCCGCCTCACGGAGGCGGAGCTGCGGGAGAAGTTTCTGCCGCCGTTCCGGCGCGCCGTCGAGGCCGGGGCGCTCAGCGTGATGGTCAACTCCGGGGAGGTCAACGGCGTGCCCGCCCACGCCAGCGAGTACCTGCTCACCGACCTGCTGCGCGGGGAGCTCGGCTTCGAGGGGCTCGTCGTCTCCGACTGGCAGGACATCAAGAAGCTGGTGGACGTCCACCACACGGCCGCCACCGAGCGGGAGGCCACGAAGCAGGCCGTGATGGCCGGGGTCGACATGAGCATGGTGCCGTCCGACTACTCCTTCTACGACCACCTGATCGATCTCGTCCGCGACGGCGAGGTGCCGGAGGCGCGCGTCGACGAGGCGGTGCGCCGCATCCTGGCGGCCAAGATGGCGCTGGGCCTGTTCGAGGATCCGACCGCCGGGATGGATCTCGCCGACCGGGTGGGGAGCGAGGCGGACCGGCAGGTGGCCCTCCAGGCCGCCCGCGAGTCGATCACGCTGCTGCGCAACGAGGACGATCTTCTGCCCCTGAGCGGCGACGAGACGGTGCTGGTGACTGGGCCCACCGGCCACTCGATGCAGTCGCTCCACAACGGCTGGACCTACACCTGGCAGGGACAGGGCCTCGCAAACGAGATGTTTCCGGACCGCCCCACCGTCCTCGAGGCGATTCGCAGCCGCGTGGGGGCGGCTCAGACGCGGCACGTGCCGGGCACCACCCTGCAGGAGGCCCAGGACATCGACGCGGCGGTGTCGGCGGCCCGGGCGGCCGACGTGGTCGTGATGACGCTCGGGGAGGGGGCCTACACCGAGACGCCCGGCAACATCGGCAGCCTCGAGCTGCCCGACGCCCAGCAGCGGCTCCTGCGGCGCGTGTCGGAAGAGACGGACACCCCGGTCGTGCTCACCCTGATCGAGGGGCGGCCCCGCGTGATCGGGGCCGCGGCCGACGCCCCCGAGGCCGTTCTCGTCGCCTACAACCCGGGCCAGGAAGGCGGCCAGGCCCTCGCAGACGTGCTCTACGGCGACGTCAACCCGTCGGGCCACCTGCCCACGACGTACCCGCGCTCGCCGGTGAGTGCGGTGCCCTACGACCACACGTACGCGGTGGACCAGGACGTGCAGGGCCAGATGGACGCGCTCCGACCGCTCTTCGCGTTCGGCGCGGGGCTCTCCTACACCACGTTCGAGTACAGCGCCCTCACCGTCGCGGACACCACCTGGACCACCGATGCCCTCTCGCGGGGCGACTCGCTGGCCGTCTCGGTGACGGTGACCAACACCGGCACGCGGGCCGGCAAGGACGTCGTGCAGCTCTACGTGCGGGATCCGGTGGCGTCCCTCACGCCCGCCGTCAAGGAACTGCGCCGCTTCGCCAAAATCGAGCTGGCCCCCGGCGCGTCGCGGACCCTCACCTTCCGGCTCGGCCGCGAGGACTTCGCGTACGTCGACCAGCGGGGCCGCTCCGTCGTGGAGCCGGGCCGCTTCCGCGTTCAGGTCGACACCCTGGAGCAGGGCCTGACCCTTGAGGGCGAGCGGCTCTCCAGTGAGGTGGCCCCTGCGCTCCGCTCTTCCGAATAAGTCCCCCTCCCTGCCGTGTCCCGTCGCCGATGGACCGCCGTTCTTCTCGTTATCGCCGTCGGGCTCGGCATGGGCTGCGACGCGGGGGCGCAGTCCGAGACCGGCGCCGCGGGGACGCCCCCCGGGGCCAACTGGCCCGACGACCCGCAGTGGACGCAGGTGTGGGGCGACGAGTTTGAGGGGGCCGGCCTTCCGGACACCACGAAGTGGCACTACGAGACCGGCGGCCACGGGTGGGGCAACCGGGAGCAACAGTATTACACCGAGGCCCGGCCGAAGAACGCGCGCGTCGAGGACGGGCACCTCGTGATCGAGGCGCGTCGGGAGGCCTACGAGGGCAGCGACTACACCTCGGCCCGCCTCAACTCGGATCCGTCCTGGACGTACGGGCGCTTCGAGATTCGGGCGCGGGTGCCGCGGGGACGAGGCACCTGGCCGGCCCTCTGGCTGCTGGCCTCGCAGGACACCTACGGCGACGCGTTCTGGCCCGACAACGGCGAGATCGACATCATGGAGCACGTCGGGCACGACCCCAACGTCATCCACAGCACCGTCCACACCGAGGCGTTCAACCACACGATCGGCACCCAGCGCGGAGACACCGTGCACGTCCCCACCGCCACGGCGGCGTACCACGTCTACGCCCTGGAGTGGACGCCCACGCAGATCCGCGCGTTCGTCGACGGGGAGCGGTACTTCACCTTCCGGAAGCAAGGAGACGCCGACTACACGCGGTGGCCCTTCAACCACGACTTCCACCTCATCATGAACGTCGCGGTGGGGGGCGAGTGGGGCGGGGCCGAGGGCGTGGCGACCGACGTGTGGCCGGCCGCGATG
>JAZKTD010000365.1:0-3279 GCA_036625705.1 Salinivenus sp. | reverse complement strand
CACGTGCGTCTCCACCCCGGCGTCGTCGAGCCGCTCGAGCGTGTCGGGCATCACCTGCAGGCGTTTGTTCATGCCCCGCGAGAGGACGACGACCTCCGCCCCCTGCTCGAGCAGTTCTTCCACGTCGGCGGGCTGGATGCCGGGCGAGTGCGAGGTCCCGGTCTCGTTCCAGTCCCACGCCCGTCCCCCGCCGGGATAGAGCTTCGCGTCCTTGAAGGGCTGGTCGCGCTCCTCCACTTCGAGGCACCCCCAGGAGATGTGCGAAATACGGGGCGACCGGTCGGTGTCGGCGTCAATACTCATCGGTCGGCACAGGGTTGGGTCGAAGGCACGAGAGGAATTGTATCCCCGCGCCCCTCCCAGGATTCCTGCCGGGGCCGCCCGAGGGACCTCGCCGGGCGGTGGGGCGCGGCGGATTAGGCGATGATCGTGCAGGTGCCGGTCTCGTACGCCTCGAGCAACGCGTCGGTGGCGTCGGCCCGCAGGGATTCCGGGTCGTGGCCTTCGTGGCGGACGGCCACCCCCACGCTCACGCCCCCTTCGAGCTCTCCGGCCTCGCGGGCCATCGTCTCCTGAAGCTCGGCGGCCCACTCTTCGACCTCGTCGACGCCGCGGCGCACGAAGAGGCCGTAGGTCAGCTCTCCGAAGCGCTCGACGCGCAGTCCCGGCGCCAGGTCCTCCAGCCGGGACTGCAGGTGCCGTTCGGCGGAGGCGACGGCCTCCTCCCCCCGACGCGCGATGGACTCGGCCCGGTTGAGGTGCACCAGGACGAGGGCCAGGGCCGCGCCGTCGGCGTCGGCCGCCTGCATCTCCTCGGCGATAATGTCGCGGCGGGGCCGCGGCTCGGCCGAGGCGTCGGCGTCCTCATCGGCGCCCTGGGCGCTCTGGGCCGCCTCGTGCCCCGCATCGACGAAGCTCTGCAGCTGATCGGTGGCGGCCCCCTCGTCGATCGGCGCCCCCGCCCCCACTGCCGGCTGCTCGGCGTCCAGGAGGGGCGGCAGCAGGTCGGCAAACCGCTCCAAAAGAGAGCGGGCCGCGCCGGTCCCCAGGTCGACCGCCGTCGTGGCGTCGGCCAGTAGGAAGACCGTCGCGGAGCTGTCCGGCCGTGCCACCGGCGCCAGGGCCACCTGCGTGATCTCCGGCGTGGTCGTGTAATATCCGAGATCCGACCGCCGCGACGGATCGATCGAATGGACTGTAACCGGCTGGCGGGACATGCTTGCCGAGAGCAGCGGCTCCGTCGTCTCGAACGAGCCGCTGCGCTGCGCGTCCGACTGCGCGCTGGCGAGCGCTTCGATCTGATACTCCAGCGCCACCTCTTCCTGCACGAGCAGACAGGCGCTCGTGGCACCGAGGGCCGCCCGGAGGGCCTCGAGGAAGGGCCCGAGCACCGGCCGATCGTCGGTGTAGTTCGGGCCCCCCGGCATCGGCGTCCTGTCGCCGTCGGAGAGGGTATTCTCGGGCCATCCGTCCGGGGCGGCGTCCTCCCCGGCGGCCGGCGGGGCCGACCCGTCGCCGGCCGTGCCCGCCGGGGCCGATTCCTCGGCGTCCGCGTCCACGGTCGCGGGCTCCGTCGCCGGCTCGCCCGATTCCTCCTGGCCCTCTTCGCGGGGCTGTACGTTCATGATGCCGAGGTCCTCGAGCGAGTCGTCCGCCGACGGCGGCGCCTCGGCCGGGTCCTGTGCCGACGTCCCGCGGCGGTAGGACTGCCAGAGGTGGCGGCCCAGGTACGCGAGGGTGCCCACGAGCAGGGTCGCCGCCGCGCCGTACAACCACGCCCGGTCCAGCACGAACGCGAGAACGACGACCAGTACAGCAAGAACGGCGAGAAGAGCGCGCATCATGCGGGGCGTGAGGGGGCCGGAGACCCGGTCGGTCGGAGAGAGGATCAAGCTTGAAGGTATTCTGACCCACCTTCAATGTCAAAAAGGACGCCCCCGTCCTCCACGAATCGGCCGCCTACCGTCCCTCGGGGACGGGCGCGGCCCTTCTCCCTCCGCCCTACGCGGCGGCCCGGGCCTTCGGGGCGTCGTCGGACGCCAGCGGAATGGTGTCGACGTCCTCGGGACGGTCGACGGACGGAAGCTGCAGGGGAAGGGCGCGGCCGTCCGGGACGGGGTTGGGCTCCGCCCAGAGGGAGCCGTCGTAGGTTTCCATGACAACGTACGGGCCGTCCCGGCCCTTCACGTAGCTCTGGTTGAGGGGCACCTTGCCGTGGGGCGTGTCGAGCACGTAGGTCGGGATCGCGAAGCCCGAGGTCCGTCCACGCAGTCGGCGCATGATGTGCATCCCCGTCTCGATGGGCGTGCGGAGGTGGGCGGTGCCCCCGATGACCTGCGCCTGGTAGAGGTAGTACGGCCGGACCCGCATCCGCACGAGCCCTTCGTTGAGGGCCTTCATCGTTTCCGGGTCGTCGTTGATGCCGCGGAGGAGGACGGTCTGGTTGCCCACCGGGACGCCGGCCCCCTTCAGGCGGTCGATGGCCGCGGCCGCCTCGTCGGTCAGCTCGCGCGGGTGGTTGAAGTGCGTGTTCACCCAGATGGGGTGGTAGCGGGCCAGAAGGTCGCAGAGCGCGTCGGTAATGCGGTAGGGCAGCTTCACCGGCATGCGCGACCCGAACCGGATCAGCTCGACGTGGTCGATGGCGCGCAGCCGACTCAGCAGCCACTCCAGGTTGTCCTCGTTGAAGGTGAGCGGATCGCCGCCCGTGAGGAGCACGTCGCGAATCTCGTCGTGCTCGGCGATGTAGTCGATGGCGGCCTGGTGCTCGTCGGTCCGCATGAAGAAGTTTGCGTCCCCGACCATCCGCTTCCGCAGGCAGTAGCGGCAGTAGACGGCACACTCGGCGGTGACGCAGAAGGCGACGCGGTCCTCGTAGTTGTGGATCAGATTTTTGACGGGCGAGTGCCCCGTTTCGTCCAGCGGGTCGAAGCCCTCGACGAGATCGGGCCCGAGCTCGTCCATCGTGGGCACCACCTGCCGGCGGACCGGGCACGCGGGGTCCGTCGGGTCCATCAGGCTCGCGTAGTACGGCGTGATGTTCCACCGAAAGACGTCGCTCGTCTTCTCGATGGCCTCGCGCTCGTCGGGCGTCGGCTCGATCCACTCCTCCAGGGCCTCCTCGCTGTGGATCCGGTTCTGCATCTGCCACCGCCAGTTCTCCCACTTGGGGTGCTGGGGGTCGACGGGCGCGTCGGGGGGTGCCATCGGACGGGTCGCCGGGTGCGCGGAGAAACGAACAGGCAGTTACACGCATCCGTCCAGCGAAACGTTGCGCCC
>JAZKTD010000364.1:0-3290 GCA_036625705.1 Salinivenus sp. | reverse complement strand
CACGCCGCCGGGGCCGCGCTGCTAGGGCTGGCCGCGGCGGGGGTATGGGGGCTGGGACTAGGGGGCTCGGGGGTGGCCGCCGCCCTGCTCCCGCTCTGGGCCCTCGCGTTCATCTCCTCGCGGCGCTACCGCAGCGACCAGACGAAAAAACCGCTCTCCTTCACGGCCCGCATGACCCGGCTCGCGGTCGCGACCGGCCTGGTGGCCGTGGTGCCGCTCGTCGTCGGCGCGGTGGTCGGCCTGCGGGTCGGGACGCCGGTGGGGTTCGGCTGGTACCTGCTGGGCTTTCTCCTGACCGACCTCGGGGCCCCGCTGTGGGTGGCCCTCGGTACCGTTCTCACCCGGCCCATCGAGGCCGCGATCCAGGAGGGCTTCAAGCGCGAGGCCCGACGGCGACTCCGCGATCGGCCCGACCTCTCGGTCGTGGGCATCACCGGCTCCTACGGAAAGACGAGCACGAAATTCATCCTCGCCGAGCTGCTGCGCCAGCGGTACAGCGTCTACGCCACGCCCAGCTCGTACAACACACCGATGGGGCTCTGCCTGGCGGTCAACGAGCATATGAAGCCCGAGCATCAGGTGCTCGTCCTCGAGTACGGCATCCGCTACCCCGGCGACATGGACGAGCTCTGCGCGATCGCCCGGCCGGACGCGTCGGTCGTTACCACCGTCGGCGTGGCGCACCTCGAGACGATGGGGTCCGTCGACGCCATCGCCGAGGAAAAGGCCAAGCTGGTCGACTACACGCGCCCCGACGGCCCTACAGTCCTCAACATGGACGACGAGCGGGTAGACGCGATGGCCGACCGGGCCGAGGGGACGGTCTGGCGCATCTCGGCCGATGGGCACCCCGACGCCGACGTCTCGGCCCACAACATCCGGTACGACACGAGCGGCACCTCCTTCCTCGTCCGCGACGACACCGGTGCGGAGGCGACGTTCCAGACGCGCCTGCTGGGCGTGCACAACGTCACCAACGTGCTGCTGGCGGTGGCGGTGGGGCGGAGCATGGACCTCCGGCTCCGCCAGATGGCCCACGCCGCCGAACGCATCGACCCGATCGAGCACCGGCTCCAGCTCCGGTCGCGCGGGGAGGTCACCGTGATCGACGATGCCTTCAACTCCAACCCCGTGGGCGCCCGCAACGCCGTCGAGATTCTCGGCGAGATGAACGGGGGGCGTCGGGTGATCGTCACCCCGGGCATGGTCGAGCTCGGCGACCGGCAGTGGGACGAAAACAAGACGCTCGGAACCCACATTGCCCGCCACGACATCGACCTGGCGGTCCTCATCGGCGAGGAGCAGACGGCCCCGATCCGGGAGGGCCTCGCGGAGACCGACTTCCCGGCGGAGCGCGTGAAGGTCTTTGCCTCCCTCTTCGACGCGCAGAACTACCTCGACCGCCACCTGGAGGCCGGAGACGTGGTCCTCTACGAGAATGACCTGCCGGACCAGTACGACGTCGCCTAGCACAGTCTCTTCGGGGCCCCCTTCCCGCTATGCTCGACTACGAACGACGGCTCTGGAACGACGGCTACGAGCGGATTGCCGGCCTCGACGAGGCCGGCCGCGGGTGCCTGGCCGGCCCGGTGGTCGCGGCCGCCGTGATCCTTCCGCCGGAGCTGGACCTGCCGGCCATCCGGGACAGCAAGGCAATCTCGGAGGACAAGCGCCTTGCCGCCCGGGAACAGATTGAGGCCCGCGCCACCGCCTACGCCATCGCCCGCTGCTCGCCCCGAGAGATCGACGACCGCAACATCCTACAGGCGGCCCTCGAGGCAATGCGACGGGCCGCGGGCGACTGCACACCGCCGCCCGACTTCCTCCTGGTCGACGGCAACCAGTGGACCCGCTCGCTCACCGACGCCCCGTGGCCCTACGAGACGGTGGTGAAGGGCGACGCCACGAGCCAGTCGATCGCCGCGGCCTCCATCCTCGCCAAGACGGAGCGGGACGCCCTCATGCGGGCCCTCCACGACGACCATCCGGAGTACGGCTGGGCGTCGAACGTCGGGTACCCGACCGCTCAGCACTACGACGCCCTCTCAGAACACGGCGCAACCCCTCACCACCGCCGCTCGTTCACGCTCTTCCGGGACGAGACGTAGCCTCACTCGACCCAGCCCCGGTCCCGCGTCACGGCCGCCACGGCCGCGACCACGTCGTCGAGGGACTGGGTGGCGTCGACGCTCGCATGGGCGTCGGTGTATGCGGCCCGTCGGTCGGCGAGCAGCGCCTCGATGCGCTCCCGCATGCGGTCGCGGGAGAGCGGCGTGCCCTCCTCGTCCTGCAGAAGCGGGCGCTGGTCGGCCTCGTCGCCGACCCGCTCGAGCACCGTCTCCGGGTCCACCTCCAGGTGCACGATCCGTCCGTGCTCTTTGGCGAAGGCCCGGTTCGGGTCCGGCACCAGCGCCCCGCCGCCAAGGGCGACCACGAGGTCGTCGGGCTCGGCCGTCGTCCGGAGCGCCGCCCGTTCGAGGTCGCGGAACGCCGCCTCGCCGTCCTCGGCGAAAATGGTCGGGATCGATCGGCCGTCGTGGGCCCGGATGAGCCGGTCGAGGTCGATGAACGTGAGGCCGAGGCGGGCGGCCACCCGCGGCCCGACGCTCGTCTTGCCGCTGGCCATGAAGCCGTTCAGATAGATGCGCACAGGAAGGAGTCCAGTGTGGATTTTGGAGTGGCAAATCGAAATATTATCGGAGACCGGTCGCGAGCGTGCCCGGGCGCCCCGAAAACGTCGGGAGACCTGCGAGCGTCATCGTCCAACCCTGATTTCCGCCGATGCCCCGCTACCGAATGCTCGTCGAGTACGACGGAACGGACTTCCACGGCTGGCAGATCCAGCCGGACGTGCCGACGGTGCAGGGGGCGCTCGAGGAGGCCTTCGCGACGATGACCGACGAGACGCCCCGAGTCACCGGCTCCGGGCGCACCGACGCCGGCGTGCACGCCCGCCGCCAGCCCGCCCACGTGGACCTGACCGACGCCCGCGATCCGTATCGCCTCCGCGGCTCCCTCAACGGCCTGACCCCGGACGCGATCGCGGTCCCTCGCGTGGAGCGGGCCCCCGACGACTTTCACGCCCGGTACGACGCGCGGCGGCGGCGCTACCACTACTACCTCCACACCGAGCCCGCCGCCCTGGACCGGCGCGTCCGCACGGAGGTCCGGGCGGTCGAGTCGCTCCAACGAATGCGGGCCGCCACCCCGGACCTCCTGGGCACCCGGCACTTCGGGTCCTTCTGCCGGACGCAGTCGGACACGGAGAACCGGGTCTGCACCGTGACCCA
>JAZKTD010000363.1:0-3312 GCA_036625705.1 Salinivenus sp. | reverse complement strand
GGTGCCCGAGAGAGGACTCGAACCTCCACGTCCTTGCGGACACGTGACCCTGAATCACGCGCGTCTACCAATTCCGCCACTCGGGCAAATTGTCAAATGGGACGACTAGTAACGACGCCCGCGTGCCGGGTTGTTCCTTGAAGATGCGGCAAGCCCCGGGCCCAGTCCCGGCGACAGCTCGCACTCGGGCCGGCGGGTCCTTAGATTAAGGCTGCCTTCGCCACTCGCACCGATCCGCCCCGCCTCATGACCGTCCTCCGCCGCGTCCTCCTGGGCCTCGTGGCCCTGTGTCTTCTGCCTGGGAGCACCGCCCAGGCCCAGTACGCCCAGGACTCCCTCGCCTTCGACCTCGAACACGTCTTCGAGCTGGAGGTCGCCACCAACCCGCAGATCGCGCCCGACGGCGAGCAGGTGGTGTACGCCCGCACCTTCATGGACAAGATGGAGGACCGTCGCGTCTCCCGGCTCTGGGTCGTCGGCGCCGACGGATCGGGACACCGCCCGATCACCGACCCCGAGACGAACGCCTCCCAGCCCCGCTGGTCCCCGAGCGGCGACCGCGTCGCGTACGTCGCCTCGGCCGACGGGGAGGGCGCCGAGATCTTCGTCCGCTGGATGGACTCCGGCGAGACCGCCCGCCTCACGCAGCTGGAGTCGTCGCCGAGCGGCCTCTCCTGGGGCCCCGACGGCGAGCGGCTCGCCTTCACCATGTTCGTCGAGGCCCCGACCGAGCCCTTCGCCGAGATGCCGAGCCCGCCGGAGGGGGCGGACTGGGCCGAGCGCCCCGACGTCATTACCCAGACCTACTACCGCTCCGACGGCGGCGGCTACGAGGACAAGGGCCACACGCAGGTGTTTACCCTCCCGGCCACCGGTGGCACGCCGCGCCAGCTCACGACCGCGCCCCACGACCACGGCGGCACGCCAAAGTGGGCACCGGACGGTGAGACGCTCCTCCTCAGCGCCAACCGGCACGCGGACTGGCGCCTCGACCCGCTCGACACGGAGGTCTACGCGATCGACGTGGCGACCGGATCGGTCACGGCCCTCACCGACCGGCAGGGGCCGGACGGCGACGTGGCGGTCTCGCCCGACGGCGAACGGATCGCCTACACCGGCTTCGACGACCGCGAGCAGGGCTACCAGGTCACCAAGCTCTACGTCATGGCCCGGGACGGAAGCAACCCGCGCCTCCTCACGGAGGGCTTCGACCGAGACGTTCAGAACCCGACCTTCACGGCCGACGGCGACCACATCGTCTTCCGGTACGACGACGAGGGCTCGACCAAGATCGGACGCGTCTCGCTGACGGGCGACCGGTCGGTGATCGCCGAGAACGTCGGTGGGACCAGCATCGGCCGCCCCTACACCAGCGGCAGCTTCAGCCTCGCCCCGACCGGCCGCGTGGCCTACACGCACGCCACCTCGCAGCGCCCGGCCGACGTGGCGGTGGCACAGGCGGGGCAGGAGGCGCAGGTGCTCACGTCGCTCAACGACGACCTCTTCGATCAGGTGCAGATTGGCTCGGTGGAGGAGTTCACCTACGAGTCGTCCCACGACGGGCGCACCATCGAGGGCTGGATCGTGACGCCGCCCAACTTCGACGCCTCGGAGGACTATCCGCTCGTCCTCGAAATCCACGGCGGGCCGTTCGCCGCCTACGGGCCCTACTTCTCGGCCGAGGTGCAGCTCTACGCCGCCGCGGGCTACGTCGTCCTCTACACCAACCCGCGCGGCTCGACGAGCTACGGGCAGGCCTTCGGCAACGCCATCCACCACGACTACCCCGGGCACGACTACGACGACCTGATGTCCGGCGTCGACGCCGTGATCGAGCGCGGCTACGTCGACACGGACCGGCTCTACGTGACCGGCGGCAGCGGGGGCGGCGTCCTCACGTCCTGGATCGTGGGCCACACCGACCGCTTCCGCGCGGCGGTGGCCGCCAAGCCCGTCATCAACTGGTACAGCTGGGCGCTCACCGCCGACATGTACCCGTACGGCGTCAAGTACTGGTTCCCGGGCCTGCCGTGGGACCACGAAGAGCACTACATGGACCGCTCGCCGCTGTCGTACGTCGACCAGGTGTCGACCCCGACGATGCTCCTGACCGGCACCGAGGACTACCGCACGCCGATGTCGGAGTCGGAGCAGTTCTACCAGGCGCTCAAGCTGGAGGAGGTGGAGACGGCCCTCGTGCGGGTGCCGGGCGCGTCCCACGGCATCGGGGCCCGCCCGAGCCACCTCGCGGCGAAGGCCGCCCACGTGCTGGAGTGGTTCCGGCGGCACGGCGGCCCGACGCCTTCCGAGTAGGGAGGGGGGCAGAGTAGAGAGCGGGCGAGGGGGGATCTCCCGGTCGGCCCCGCCGTACAGGGGGCGCATGTTTTTCGACTCAGTCTCTCCGTCGTCAATGCGTCTCCGTCTGCTTTCTCTGCTCCTCGTCCTGGCGCTCCTGTACGTTCCGGCGGCGCCGGCGCAGCCCACCACCCCGGCTCCGTCGGCCGACACGACGACGCAGCGGCGACCGATTCCCGACCCGATCACGCCCGACCGGGCCTTCCGGCGGGCCCGTGAGGCCGGCACCCGGACCCGGTCCGGCGCGCCCGGCCCGAACTACTGGACGAACACGGCCACGTACGACCTGACGGCGACGGTCGACCCGTCCGCCAACACGCTCCGGGGCTCGGGCACGATCCGGTACCGCAACAACTCGCCGGACACGCTGCGCCGCCTCGCGGTGCACCTGCGGCAGAACATTCACAAGGAGGGGACCCTTCGCAACCGGCCGGCCGAGGTCACGGGCGGCATGACGCTCGACCAGCTCACCCTCGGCGGGGCCGACACGCTGCGCCGCGTCGAGTCGCGGCGGCAGCTCCGGCGCCTCGGGCAGGGCTACGTCGTGCAGGACACGCGCCTCATCGTCTTCCCGCCCGAGCCCCTGCCGCCGGACACCACCGCGACGCTGAACGTGGACTGGCACTTCCGCATCCCGGGGGCGGACAACTTCCGGATGGGGCAGGACGGCGAGGTCTACTACCTCGCGTACTGGTACCCGCAGATGGCCGTCTACGACGACGTCGACGGCTGGACCGCCCAGCCCTACCAGGGCGACGGCGAGTTCTACATGGGCTACGCCGACTACGACGTGTCGATCACCGTGCCCGAGGGCTGGCTCGTGGGGGCCACCGGCACCCTCCAGAACGCCGACGCCGTGCTCACCGACTCGGTGCAGGCCCGGCTTGAGCGCGCCCGTCGGGGCGACGCCGTCGTGAACGTCGTGGACCGCGGCGAGCGGGGCGCCGGCACGGCGAC
>JAZKTD010000362.1:0-3313 GCA_036625705.1 Salinivenus sp. | reverse complement strand
GGCAGCAGGGTAGCAACTCCTACCATAGCCGGAAAGACCACAATGGAAACGGCTTGGTCGCCTCTCTCGGCAAGCGAGATGGGCGACGGATGGGGTTGCCGAGATTCTGGCCTCGGTCATCAAAAGGAGTCCTCTCAATTCGAAGGTTCGACTCTTCCGACGAACCCGAAGACGAGACCACTTCGCAGATCCCACCTCCGCTGAAAGCCAGATTCCAAGCGGTCTAATGTGAGATGTCTCGCGCGAGACACGGGAGATTTCCTAACCGTGGTGATCCAATGGGAACTGCTTTCCGACGATGGATCGTGTGCCGACGATCCATGTATGTTCGCGTACACTCGATAGACCCCGAATTTCGGCACCGATTGCTGCGGGGGTGTGATAGGCTGTGATAGAATTGTGATAGTGCGCAGCGAATTTCCTCTCAGATCGCCGCAAAAACGGCCTTATACGGCGCTGAGAGGCTTTAGCATGGATTCAAATCCGTTGTCGCTTACGGGACTGAGGGGTCGAGTCCCTCCTCGGGCACCTGCCTCTAGGCCTCCCAAACGCCGTTGAGCGCCGATAAACGGCACCCTCAGGGGCGTTTTCTTTGTGTTCGGGACCTACCGTGGGTTGCAGAGAGTCGATCCGAGAAAAGGCCCGGAGGGCGAGCAGAAAACGGAACCATACCGCCCGCCACGTTTTATGAACACATGCTCATACGTAAATAAATAGCCGGCATACCGAACGCCCCCCGCCTGGGTCGCGCCTGACGCCGCCCGTTTGGCCCCGCTCATCGTCGAGTCCGTTCAGGACCGGCCGCCCCCTCGAAAACGCCTGACGGATTCCCTGCTCCCCACCCCCCATAGATTTTCTCTTGCCCCCGCCATGGCCGACCGCATTCAGCTCGACCTGCCAATTCTTCTGCCCGATGTCCCGGACGCGAAGGATTTGTGTGTCGAGCGGCTCACGGAGAGTCTCCGGGACCGGTCGGGCGTCGGACGCGCCCATGTGGCGCCGTCCGAGAACGGTGAGCCGGCCCGGCTGTGCGTCCACTACGATCCGGACGTCGTGTCGCTCTCCCGCATCCGGCAACTGGCCAAGAGCCTGGGCGCCGACATTACCGATCAGTACGGCCACCTCCTCTGGGGCGTGGAGGGCATCTCGCACCCCCGCCGGGCCCGCACGATCGCCAGGCGGCTCCGCCGCGTCGACGGGGTGGTCGAGGCGGAGGCGAGTGCGGCCGAGCAGATTCGCGTCGAGTACGACCGGACGGCCACCGGCGAGGCAGACATCCGCGACGTGCTCCGGTCGATGGGCGTGCGGCTGCGGGGCGACGTGATCGACGCGCACGATTTGGAATCGTCATCGATTGCGGAGGCGGACGCGGAGGCGCACGATCACGCCGGCATTTTTGGGAAGAACACGGAGCTGATCTTCGCCGTCACGGCCGGAGTGTGTGTGGCCCTCGGCTTCGGGCTCTCCTTCATCGGGGGCGTGCCCGGATGGGGGCCCTGGGGACTCTATCTCGGGGGCTACGTCTTCGGCGGGTACTACACGGGGCGGGAGGCGATCCACACGCTCCGGGCGGGGGACTTCGAGGTGGATTTCCTGATGATCGTCGCCGCGGTGGGGGCGGCGGCGTTGGGGAAGTGGCTGGAGGGGGCGTTCCTGCTCTTTCTCTTCTCCCTCGGGCACGCGCTGGAGCACTACGCGATGGGGCGCGCCCGCCGGGCCATCGAGTCGCTGGCCGAGCTGGCGCCGGACACCGCGCTCGTTCGACGAGACGGGACCGAGCAGGAGCTCTCGGTCGGCGACTTGCGGCTCGGCGACACGGTCATCGTGAAGCCCAACCAGCAGATTCCGGCCGACGGGGTCGTCGCGAAGGGGGAGAGTGCCGTCAATCAGGCGCCCGTCACCGGCGAGAGCGTGCCCGTCGACAAGGAACCGGTCGACGATGCGGACACCGTGGAGGATCCGACGGCCCTCGGCCCCGCTCATCGGGTGTACGCCGGCACAATCAATGGGAGCGGGGCCCTGGAGGTGCGCGTGACGAAGCGAGCCGACGAGACGACGATCTCGCGGGTCGTGCAGATGGTCACGGAGGCGGAGGCCGAGCGGTCGCCCACCGAGCGGTTCACCGACCGATTCGAGCGCGTCTTCGTGCCGTCCGTCCTGGGCCTCGTCGTCCTGCTGTTGTTTGCCTGGATTCCTCTGGGTGAACCGTTCGCCGACAGCTTCTACCGCGCGATGGCGGTGCTGGTGGCCGCCAGTCCCTGCGCGCTCGCCATCGCCACCCCGAGCGCCGTGCTCAGTGCCGTCGGGCGGGCCGGACAGGGGGGCGTCCTCGTGAAGGGAGGGGGCCCCCTCGAACGGCTGGGCCGGCTTGGGGCCGTCGCGTTCGACAAGACCGGCACCCTGACCGAGGGGACGCCCCGCGTCACGGACATTCGCCCCCACGAGGGGGCGACCGAAGAGACGCTTCTCCGGACCGCCGTCGCCGCCGAGCAGCTCAGCGACCATCCGCTGGCGGAGGCTGTCGTCCGGTACGGGCGCAACCACCTCGACGACCGCCCGCTCGAGGACGCCACGGAGATGGAGAGCATTACGGGCCGCGGCCTTCGAGCCTCCGTCGGAGGGCTTCCCGTGTACGTGGGGAAACAGGCGCTCTTCGACGACATCGACGGGCCTCCGCTCCCGGCCCCGCTCCGCGAGACGGTGGCGGCCCTGGAGGACGACGGGAAAACCACCGTGATCGTGCGGAATGGGGACACCTATCTCGGCGTGATCGGGCTCGCCGATACGCCTCGTCCGGACGCTGCGGACGTGGTGGACCGGCTGCGCCGCCTGGGGATCCGGCGAATGGTGATGATCTCCGGGGACAATCAGCGCGTCGTGGACGCGGTGGCCCGGCAGCTCGGCATCGACGAGGCGCGCGGCGACCTGCTGCCCGACGACAAGGTCGATGCCGTGCGCGGGCTGCGAACGGAGGAAGACGTGGCGATGGTGGGCGACGGCGTGAACGACGCTCCGGCCATGGCCAACGCGACCGTCGGCGTAGCCATGGGGGCGGCGGGATCGGACGTCGCCCTGGAGACGGCCGACGTGGCCCTCATGGCCGACGACCTGGGCCATCTGCCGTTTGCCGTGGGACTGAGCCGGCAGACGAGCCGCGTCATCCGGCAAAACCTCTGGATTGCCCTCGGAATGGTCGCCCTCCTCGTTCCGGCCACCCTGTTCGGGCTCCAGATTGGGCCGGCGGTCGTGCTGCATGAGGGCTCGACCCTCCTCGTGGTCGGAAATGCCCTGCGGCTGCTCCGGTATTCCCCGT
>JAZKTD010000361.1:0-3314 GCA_036625705.1 Salinivenus sp. | reverse complement strand
CACGGCATCGACGGCGCGCGGCTCCAGACCATGGGCCTCGGCCAGACCCGGCCCGTCGCGTCGAACGACACCGAGACGGGTCGCGCCGAAAACCGCCGCGTGGAGCTCGTGCGGATGTAGAGCTCGTGCGGATGTAGGATCGTCGCGGAAACACCGCGTTGTTACGGCGTCGCCGTTGTGTCCGGGACCAGGAGGCGGCGAGGATGTCGGGGCGTCGTGGGGCACTACAAGGCCTTCTCTTCCACTTCTCTTACCATGCCCACCCTCTATCTCCGCGAGGCCCTCGGCCTGCTGCTCGAAACCACCCCCATTCTCTGGGCCCGCCTCGGGGCCTATGCCCTGCTCGGGCTCGGTCTGCTCGCCTACGCCGCCGTCGTCGGGGGCATTGCGTGGCTGCTCTCGCAGCTCTGGGGCGTGCTTGGCCTCATCGTCCTCGTGGTCGGCTTCGGCGGGGGCTTCGGCCTCGTGCGCTTGGCAAGCCGCTACTACTTCTACCTGCTGAAGGCCGCCCACACGGCGGTGATGACGGAGTTCATCGTGCACGGCCGGGGGCCCGAACGCAGCCAGCTTGCGTACGGCAGGCAGCAGGTCCAGAGCCGGTTCAAAGACACGAGCATCATGTTCGCCGTCGACCAGGTGCTCGACGGGGTCGTGAAGGCCATTAACCGCACCTTCGCGAGCGTCACCAACCTGCTTCCGATTCCGGGCATGGACGGGCTTCAGAAGCTCGTTCGGCAGGTGTCGACGTTTGCGACCACGTACATCGACGAGGCCATCCTGAGCCGCGCCTACGCGCAGCGGGAGGACAACGTGTGGGCGGTGGCGAAGGACGGGGTCATCCTCTACGCGCAGGGGTGGAAGCCCATTCTGGCCAACGCCGTGGCGCTCACCCTCCTCAGCTACGTCGAGTTTATCGCGTTTCTGATCATTCTGGGCGTGCCCGCCGTGGCGGTGGGGGCCCTCGTGCCGGCCCTGTCGATCCCGCTCGGCGTCGGCGTTCTGCTGGGGGCCTGGATGCTGAAGCTGGCCGTGGCCGACGCCTTCGCGATGGCCGCGACCCTGCTGGCCTACCACCGCACGACGGCGGGCATGACGCCGGACCCGTCGTGGCAGGCCCGGCTCGAGCAGGTGAGCGACGGCTTCCGGGAGCTGAAGCAGAAGGCGGTCGAGGCGGTGCGCAGCGAGGCCCCGGCCTCCGCGTCGGACGCGACGCCGAACGGTGTGGCGTCGAGCGCCGCCGGGGAGGTCAACGTGAGGGACACGTCGTCCCCCAGCGACCGAGGGCCGGACCTCTAACGATCCCGCCGCGGTGCGGGGAGCGGCGACGGGGGGCGGCGGCGAGGCTGGTGGACGGCTCCTCCCTCGACGCCGAGCGTTGCCGGGACACGCCTTTGCGCTTTCGGTGCACTCCAATCTCAGCGCGGAGCGCAGACGAGAGGATGGGCGGACCGTTAAACTACGTGCGTCGAGCCTCGCTTCTCCGCTCGGCCGCATCTCTTGCGACGCCTCTCCGCTCACGCCCCTCTGCCTCGCCATGACCCCTCGTTGCCCCGGACTCGTCTTTGCCCTCCTCGTCGCTCTCCTCGCCGGAGTCGTCGGCGAGGCCCGGGCCCAGATCACCATCACGGCCCAGGACGCCCGCGACTTCCTCGCGCCCGGCGTCTACGGGCAGCAGTTCCTGACCGCCGAGCCGGGGGAAGCCGCCCGAATTCAGGGCATCATCGACCAGGTCGGGCCGGGAGGGACCTACGACTTCAGTGCCGTCGAGGTCTCGACGGTGAGCTTCGACGTCGGCGAGGTACAGGCGCGCCCCTTCGACGCCTCGGTCCCGGCAGATGCGGACTTCGACGACGCCGACTTCGTCGACGTGAGCGATCCCTTCGGAAATTCCCCGTCGTACACCTTCTTCGACGTCGAGGACGACGGATACTACGAGTACGGCGACCTGTCGTCTCTTTCCACCTTTACGCTCAAGACCACCTACGTTCCTCCTCTCCGCGCCTTTCCGCTTCCCCTGACGGCGACGACCACCTGGAGCAGCGGGGACGTCACGGCCTCCTTCTACACGAACGGCGTCCTCGACAGCACCGAGGTCACCTCGTACGCCGGGGAGGTGATCGGGGACGGGACGCTGATCCTTCCCGGGGGGCGAACGCTGCCGACCCTCGTGCACCGGTCCGTCCAGGTCGAGGGTTCCGAAACGACGACCGCCCTCTCCTTCGTGACCAAGGGACAGCGGGACGCGGTCACCGTCCTCACCGACGGCAACCGGACCGTCCTCGAGTTCCCGACCGGGTCGGGGGCCTCGGCGCCCGCGGCCTTCTTCTTTCTGAAGTCGGAGGCGGCGGCCGAGGCGGCGATCGCCCAGAACACGACCGGGCTCTTCCTCGGCGGCACCCTGGGGGCCTCCGTCGAGCTCACGGAGGGGAGCGCCACGAACGGACAGCTTCGGGGCTACCGGATCGATTTCCCCTCGTTCAACAACGCCATCGACGACACCGGCCTGCCGGCGGGCTTTCCCGTCGAGAACGTGTCGCAGGCGGGCTACTGGGTGATTCGAGAGGACAATCTGTCGGACGCCAGCTACCGAGTGTGTCTCGACTACGGGGACGTCGGGGGCATCGCCGACGCGTCGGAGCTGGCGGTCCTCACGCGAGACAGTGCCGCCGAGCCGTGGCAGACGCTGGGGAGCACCGTCGACACAGGGGGACAACAGGTCTGCACCGACGGGCTGACGGCGTTCTCGGAGTTTGCCATCGGGGGTAGTGCCGCCAACGCCCTGCCGGTGGAGCTCGCCCGCTTCGAGGGCACCTGGAGCGAGGAGGGCACGCGCCTCACCTGGGAGACGGCCGCCGAGCGCAACAACGCCGGCTTCGAGGTGCAGCGCCGGTTTGAGGGCGGTCCCTTCGCGACGATGGGCTTCGTGGAGGGCGCGGGTACCAGCGACGAGGGGCGGAGCTACCGCTTCGTAGACGCGCAGATTCCGTTTGCCGCCGACGCGCTCACCTACCGTCTGCGCCAGGTCGACCTCGACGGCACGGCCCACCTGCACGCGCCGGTCACCCTGGGACGGGGCGTCCCCGACCGGTTGGCCGTCCTGGCGCCCTACCCGAATCCCACGACGGGAACGGCCACGCTCAGCTACACCCTGCCGGACGCGGGACCGGTCCGCATCGCGGTGTACAATGTGCTGGGGCAGGAAATGGCTGTGCTCGCGCAGGGGGAGGAGCGGGCCGGCCGCGTCGAACGGCACCTCGACCTGAGTCGCCTCCCGAGTGGGGCCTACTTCGTCCGGCTCGCGGCCGCCGGCCAGG
>JAZKTD010000031.1:0-19453 GCA_036625705.1 Salinivenus sp. | reverse complement strand
TGTCGTAGCGCTCTCGGTCGAGGAACGTACGGAAGCGGCGGTGTAGCGTATCGGCACCCTTCTCCGGCGTCCACGGCTCATCCACCCGCACCTGGGTCGGCTGCTCGGGCACCCGGGCATCGCCCACCGCAGCGCGCGACACGTCGCGCGCCGCAAACTGCTCGACGAGGCGGACGCTCTCCCGGCGGGCCGTGCGCTCGGTGGCGTCGCGGGGGCGCCCCACGGCGTCTGCCACCCCGGCGGACGTGAACAGGAATTCGTCGGCGCAGGGATCAAGCACGAGCATAAGCATGCGCGCCAGCCCCGCAAGCGTCCCCCGCTGGTTAAAGAGCTCGACGGCATGGTCGAGGAACAGTCGCTTCCGGCGCGTGTCGAGCGCTGGATCGAAGGACGCGCCGAACCAGGTGGCCAGCCAGTCGAGGTACTCGTCGGGCACGGTGCGGACATCGAAGAGGGCCTTCACCTGGGCAATCTTTCCTTCCATGTCCGTGAGCATTCCCTCCGCGTTCGCGAGAAACCGCTCCACGAACTGGGCCGAGGCCTCGTTCTCCTGGTACACGTCCGGCATATACTCCTCGAGGTACGAGAACCGCGGGAAGTAGACGCGAAGGGCGTGGAGTCGCGGGGAGGCCCGTCCGCTGCCCTCCAGCGTGAGGCGCAGCTCCAGGTAGCGGCCCTCGGCGTGTTGCAGGAGCAGCTCCCAGGTCCCGCGTCCCTCCCGATCCGAGTCGGTCTCGGGAAAGGCCTCGTAGTACGGAATTTCGGCCCCAGTGTCGCGCTGGTAGAGGTCTGGCTCTCGCTGCCAGGGCTGGTCGCTCAGTCGGTCCAGGTGGTCGCTCGCACGGCTTTCGACGCGCACGGCCGTGTCCGGCGGAATGCAGGCGTCCACGAAGAGGCGGTGCCAGGTGCAGCCCACAATCTCACTGTCGAACCGCTCCGATTCGACCTGTCCCCGATCCACGAGGCGCGGATTTCGCTGCGCCCGGAGGGGCAGCCAGCGATCCGTCAGGTCGTAGTACACCGTACCGTCCGCCTCCACGAGCCCCTTGCCGGAAAAGCCGCGCAGCGGAAGATACGTCGGCTTCACCTCAAGATTCACCGTGTCGGCGTCTCCGGCAAGACGAAGGGCGTAGGCCTGATTCCCGTCGGTCCCAACGACGTAGAGCGTTCCCTGAAGCACCTCGGTCACCCCCGGCGCTCCGGGCACGAAACCCATGTCGTGGGCGCTCCACGAGCTCCAGTCCACGCCGTTGTCCTGGTCCTCCGGCCTGAGTATATCGGCCAGATTGACGGGGCCCTCCTCAGGCGGATCGGTATCCACACTCTGGTAGCGGCTGGCCGTTGCGCCGCCGTGCTCGCCCTGCACCAGGCGGAGCACGTGAAGGGTATCGTCTTCCCCCAATACGAGGAGCCAATCCCCCGGCAGTGCCTCGATGACCTGGGGGCGGAGGTCGGACGGAAGGACGGGCGGCGTGGGGGAGAACGGGGGCGACCCGGGCTCTCCGCCTCTGCTTCCTGCGTCTGTCGGGCGGAAGGGAGACCGCGGCGTCGCGGAGCGCCCCCATCCTATCGGTCGAAACGTCCGATCGAGAGCCCAGAGACGCGGGTCCTCGTTCTCGGGCCTCTCGAGCAGGTACAGCCCGTCGTCCGGACGTGGGGTCGCGTCGAGGGGCGCGAACGGGGCCTCCCCGAACCATGAAATGCGCTGCGGCGGCCCACCTGCGTGCAAATCAAAGACGAGCAGCTGGTCCGGCGACTGTGCAGCGACGACGAGTCGATGGTCCGTCGTGATGGTGAGCGTGCCCAGCGACGGCGATTCTGAGGGCGTCCCGCTGTCGGTCGGTCGGAACGCCCCCTCTTCCAGACCGCCGGACGAGATCTCGTTTCCTTTTTCGCTCTGCGGCCAGAAGGTCGCGACCGTCTCGTCGCCCGCGTTGCGCACAACGATGCGGGTGGGCACGTTCGGGTCGATCCAGTACCACGACCCGTGCCGGTCCCGCGCCGCCGACGTGCGGGCCGAAGGCGTGAGGGCCGGCTCGGCGGGTCGGTTTGGGACCCGTTCGACGAGCGGCCGGAGCGTCGCGCACCGATCTTCGGTGTCGTAGACGACATCCGCCCCGCCGTCGCCGGACGCCGTGCCCTCGACCCCGAACTGGTTGCGCCAGTCTGAGCGGCCGAGCACAAGCTTAAACCCGGTATCGTTTACGTCGTGCATGGGGCCGTGGCGTAAGGAGTGATAAGGCCTTCAGTCCGATCATCAATCGGTTCCGCTCAGCATTCTTCGGGGACGACGGGGACTGGGAAGAACGTCTCGTCGGGCTCGCCCTCTTCTTCCTGACTTGCCCCGTCCCCAGTGGGCTCGGGCCGAGATTGCGCGCAGAAGTTGCCTAGAGGCTCCGCCGTGCCGCTCCGCACGGCCAGTCCGGCGAGGCGCGGCAACTGCACGCCGGTCATGGAGACCTCCTCGCCCTGCCCCCCTGCGGGCCCGGCAAGCCGGATCTGCTCAACGCTCGCCACACCGGAGACGCGAGCGGCGACGGTGAGGAGTTCACGCGTGTCGACAGCACGTCCTAGCGGCCACCCCTCCTCTTCGAATCCACCGTCCAGCGGTGAGAGAAAGGTACGGATCGCCGTTCGGACGCGGTCGTGCACCGGCGGCGCGTCGGCCCCCGGTACCACCTCGACACCAATGGAGACGCACACGTCCCGGTACCTCGGCCCGCGCACGTGCACCTCCGTCGTAACGAGGCGACGGCGGTCGAGGTAGTCGCAGACGGTATCGAGGAACAGTTGGCCCGGCACCGGCGCATCCGGACGGTTGGGGTCAGACGCCGGGATCACAAGCACCGTCACCACCCCTTCGGCCCGCACGTCCGCCGCCCCAGACTCGGGGGAGAACAGCGGACGCACCTCCACGCGCCCAATCCGGACGCCGGGGGTCCGATGCGCGATGGCCTCGAAGTCGTCGGTGGTCACGAGGCGATTGCGCCGCTTCAGGTACTCGGCAATGCGCTGCTCGGCCTCCTCGACCGGCTCCGTCGGGGCCCCGCCCCAGGTGCGAATTGGGTTCTGGACCTTCACACCGGCGGGAAGGTTGGGCCCTTTCTTGATGGCGCCGATGCCCACCATCCCGTCCGGGCCCCCACCGTAGTCGTACCGGGCCTGGATCACGGCGCCCGACTCTGGCCGGGCCCCGCGCAGACCGTCGCCGAATGTGATCGTGCCGGACCTCCGGTCGAGCGTGTATACCCGCGGATCGCCCCCCGAGTCGGTTCCCTGCCCCGGCGCGCGCCGCGGGTTCCCCCTCGGCACCTCCGGCGGCGCGGCGACGAGGTCGTCGATCCGCCGCCACGGCTCGCCCCCGATCGTCATGTCCAGACTGTCCGGGAGAACCGGCGTGTTGGCGAGTTGCACCTCCTGATCGGGATCGCCGGTGCCCTTGCCCAACAACTCGTTCTGGACGCGAGCCCGCTGCTCCACGGAGGCCCCGTTCACGCCCACGTGGCTAAAGCTGGAGGGCAGAGAACTTTTTGAAGCCCCGGCGGCGGCCTCCGGCTGGATGCGGATCCAGGTGATGAGTCGATCCTGTACGTTCGTGTCCGCAAGGGACGGCGGGTACGCCCCGGTCCCGGCCTCGGTCGGCTCCAGATTGGTCCAGGTCCCAAGGTGGTCGGCACTGGGGAGGGTCAGATGAGCCACTCCGGGCTCAACGAGAAGGTTCTGCTCGGTGCGCGCCTGGATCGGCCGGTAGCGGGCCGTGTCGCTCGCGGGCCGGGGCACCGAGAAACGAAGGCGCCCCTGGCGGCTCTTGTCCGACTCTCCCTGGGGCGGCAGCACACGATCAGCGTCTTTGAGCGACGGAACGACGACCAGCGAGAGGGTTGTACCGCCCAGCACTGCACGAGCGTCCTCCGGGGCATCCCCGGTACGGGCCAGCAGCGCCAGCCAGAGCGACTGCTCACCGCCGGGCGTGTCGGTGTCGAGGTCGACGACGGGCAAGGGGGCGCCAGGCGACGGCGCCGAGAGGCGGGCGGTCTCGTAGAAGGACGGCTGCTTGGGGAAATTGGGCCCATCATCAGCAAAGAGCTCTCTGTAGTGGGCCTCGGTGCCCGGTTCTACGTCCGTCTCGCTCCTCTTCTTCTTGTAGTAGACGCGTCCCTCGATGGGGAGCACCTCCACCGCGTTCGTCGTCCGGAACGGGACCGACCCGGCGCGCACTTCTGTTTCGCCCGGAACAGTCTCTGCCTCTAGGGGACCCCGGGGCCGGCTAAACTGAACGAGCCCCTCCGCGACCGTGGCCGGTTGGCGCTCCACGCCCAAGAGCTTCAAAAACTTGATCCGGTTGCGCTCCGGGACGCGGTTGGCCCGGTACAGCATGCTCTCCGCCACGAACGAGATGACCTGGAGCATGGTGACCCCCGGATCGCTCTCGTTGAAGTTGGTCCAGTCCGGGTTGTGCGCCGGAATGCGCGACAGGGCCTCGTCGAGGATTTCTTCGTAGTCGCGGTCGTCAATGGTCGGCTCTGGGAGGGACATGGCGCCGGAATGCAGAGTTCGGAATGCAGAGTGGGAAGTGCGTCCAACCGTAGGCGGATCAGGCCCCGAGGTCGAGGGTGAGACGGACTTGCTCACGCGTGCCCGTGTCGCGGATGGTATAGGCGATCGTGAGCGTCACGGCGCTCGGTTCGTCGGGCACCGCCTCGGCGTTCACCGTCTCGACGGCGGCGCGGGGCTCCCACCGGGCGAGGGCACGCTGCGTACGATTTTCGATTTGCGTGCGCGTCGCGAGCGTGTTGGACTCGTACAGAAATTGCTCGAGCCCTCCCCCAAAGGTTGGACGCATGATGCGCTCCCGCAGGTGGGTCTTAAGAATGATCTGGATCGACTCGCGCACATTCTGCGCGCCGGACGACCACGCGACTCGACCGTCGGGACCGATGTGAGGCGGAAAGGCAATGCCGCGGCTCATGAGACTGCAAGAACTGTGTGGGGAACGGTTAGCTGTCGCCGGTGAGGCTGCTGGGGAGCGGCAAGCAGATCTTGAAGAACGGAAGCCACCAGAACACGATGTTCAGTACCACGACGATCACCAGCAGGAGGACCAGGGCGCAGATCGTGATGATGGGAATGGACAGCGAACACACCCGGCCGAGGTTTATCGACTTCCCGTCTTCTACCCCCAATCCCTTGAGCGCTTCCCTCTGGATCTTCCCGGCCTGATTGCTGAGCTCTTCCGTAAAGTGCATCGTCACGCTCTGGGGTGACCCGCGCAATTTGTCCATCGTGATGCCGGGCATGGTGATGCTGATGTCGCGGGACGGCGCCTCGGCGTCGAAGAACGATGCCAGACGAAACGAGCGCGTTCGGTCGCTCACCTGAATCCTCCGCGACGGCGGACACTCGGGTCGTTCGTAGACGCACCGGGCCACGTATACCCCGCCGTCCGCGTCGGCGCCGAGCGCTGTATCAGCGAGCAAAGACTGCAGTTCAGGAGACAGGCTGTCGGGGTCGAGTGCCGGAAGGGCGGCGTACACGTCCCGGGCCAGCTGCGGCGCATCACCATTCGACCCGTCCTCTCGAAGCAGCCGCTCGATGTCGTTCCGAAGGTTGCTGGTCAGGTCATCCGGAGGGAGTACCTGATCGAGCGCGCCGGCCTCAAGGTCGGTGACATTCTGCTTAATCGTCCGGAGGACATCAGTCGGATGGTCTCCCAGCTTCATGTCGGGGACGTCCACGCTGTCGAGCCTGTCGAGAAGCGTCACCTTTTGGGTCCCCTTCTCTGTGAAGTCGGTGGCATCGACCGAATCCTCCTGCTGGTCCAAAATGGTCTCGGCGACGTCCGGCAGGTACCGATCGAGAAACTGCCAGAGGTCGAGCCACGCAAATAGCAGTGGGTCTCGCACCGCGCTCGCGCTCCCCCCATTCTCCAGCCTGTTCTTCATCGCCTGTAGGGGATTGATGACCCGTGCCTGAAACTCGGGCTTCCGCGGATCGGGGCGCAGGGCGCTCGAATCCTGTGAGTCGGTGTTCGCACGGTCGGACGTGCCCGCGGCGTGCCGGACGGGCGCCGTTTCGTACGTCTCGCGCTTCGCCACGGGAATCAGGCCTGCCCAGAGGCGCCGCGTACTTTTCATGCGGTCCTGCGGCGTCTCCGGATCGTAGTTCTGCGGAAACATCGAGAGCCGGGTTTCCTCGATGGTGCGGGCGGTCCCGTTTTCTTGAACCTGTCGCTTCAGCGGGGGACCGTCGGGCGTGATCGGGTGCCACCCCTGTTCCTCCCCGAACCAACCGTACTCCCGAACTTCGTCTCCCTGCGTGGACTCCTCGGGGACCAGGCGGCGAAGGACGAAGCTGACGCGCTCGTCGTTCGTCGTATCGACCGCACGGTCGGGCAGTCCGTGCTCGCGGCACACGAGGCTCGCCGTGAGGAGATAATACCGCTCGTTCGCCGGATGATAGAGCGGCAACGGCGGACCCTGCCCGGCCTCATCCCCCCCGGTCTTGCCCTTCGGGCCTGCGCCGTCGCGGACGCTCTCGTGGAAATGAGAGGCCGGACCATCGAGCATTTTCTGCAGGGCCCCCATAAAATCATCCTGCTCGAACTGCAGAAGCTCGGGCCGCTGCAGACGATCGCGGGTGCCATTCTCCAGCCGTTGGGTCCAGAGCGGCGCCGGGCTGTACCACTGGACGTCGTGCGTCATCGGTGCGTGGATGGAGGGGTGCAGAGAAAATCGTGAAGGACAGATGCTGACACGACCGAGGCCCAATCACCAGATGTTACCGGCACCGGGCGTGTAGCTGGAACTGACGACGCTGTTGGTGATAACGGTGCTCGCCTGCACGACGCCGCTGAAGGTGGCCTGGCCAGCGTTCACGGTGACAGTGCTGGCGTTCACCTCAACCGACGCCCCGGTGTTGATCGTGACCTTCGAGCTGGAGTTTACGGTGATGCCGCTCGACTCCATCGTGACGGAGTTTCCGTTGCTGTCGCGGGCCTCGATGACGCCCGGGCCGTCTTCAAGCGTCACGACCTGCCCTCCGGGCGTCTCTAGCCTCAAGGTCTCCTGCCCGTCGCTGTCGTCAAGGGTAATCTCGATGCCGTTGCGTGAGCGGAGGACCTTTTTGTCATTGCGTCCGGCGCTGTCCATCTGCGCCGGCGGGTCGTCCTGCCCGTTCCAGAGCGCCCCGACCACGTAGGGACGGCGCGGGTTGCCGGCCTCAAAGGTGACGAGCACCTCGTCCTCCTCGTCCGGCACGAACCAGGTCCCGCGGTCGTGGCCGGCCATCATCGTGGCGAGGCGCGCCCATGCCTCATACGAGTCGTCCTCCGGGTCCGGCGACCAGGGAAGCTCGACGCGCACCCGCCCCTGTCCGTCCGGATCGACGACATCCGTCACGACGGCCGGGTAGACACCGTAGAACTGGCCGCCGAAACCGTCCGCAAGCCGCCGGTCAATGTCCTGGTCGTGCGTTCCGTTCATGGGGTCGGTAATCGCATCTCTGAGAGAAAGAAAGGGCGGGTTCGCGCCGCTACCGTTCGAGGTAGGGCCGCTGGGCGGTGAAGCGCGTGCGGTATCCATCGTCGGGATTGAAGGTGTGATGGACCTCTGTGAGGGCGTACCGCCCCCCCTCAAACACCCCTCCCACGCCTGTGAGCTTGACCCGAGCCCCGACCCGCAGCCGCCCGTCTCCCTTCGCGACCCCGCGGGCCTCTACGAACCGCCGCGCACGCTGCCGAAACGACGCCTTGGCGAGGGCCTGCGCCTCATTGGTCGTCAGCGGCGTCGTGTGGACCATCTGTTGGGTGCGGGCCCCCAGCGCCTCCTTCAGTGTGGCGGCCCCGCTGCGCCCCCCGTTTAGCTCCCCCTGAAGCGCGCTCTCGTCGGCGGTTTCCTCGATCGACTCTTTGGACTGTACGTCCCATCCGCTCACCGCGAAGTCCGTTTGCTGGTGCGCGAGGTCGGCCCGCACGTTCACCGACCGCAATCCCTCCCCGTACGTCAGCGTCAGGTCGCCGGCGTCCCGGCGGGAGCGTGCCTGCATCCGCAGCGTCTCACCCTCGACCCACACCTCCGCGTCGATGGCCCGGGCCCGGTCGCGCAGGAAGGCCAGGTCGCTCTGGTTCACCTGCGCGAGGACGGCGTGCGTAGGCCCGTCGACGTCGAAATCCGTGTCGAGGCCATGATCGCGGGCAATTTGCTCGGCGACGTCTTCGTCGGAGACGTCCTCGAAGGTGCGGGTGCGACGCGTCATGCGGAGGTCCTGCAGACGGTCTTCCGCCAGCACCACGAGGGACGGGGATTGTGTGGCGGGGACCTGTGACTCAAGCCCGGTGACACGCCCCTCGAATACGGAATTTCTCTCGTCGCCAGCGAGGGCGTTGATCGTCAACTCCGTCCCGAAGTCGAACGTCTCGCGGTCGAAGTGATGGAACCCCACCTCGTTGGGGCCCACCGGCCCCCAGTTGGAGACCGTCAGCTCGCAGTTGTAGAGACCATCGGTCGTCTCCTCCACGTGCATCGCAAGCAGGTCTTCCGCCAACCCCTCGCGCACCTCTCCATCTACGGAGACGGTGGGCCGCGCAGACACAACACCCTTGTAGACGCCAGCATCAGGCATGACATTCGGGGCGGAGTTCAAAATTCTGGGCAAAGGGGCGTCGCTTGCTGATCCGATCGTTCAAGACCGGAGTCCCTCCCAGCGCATCAGTGCGCGCGGAGGCGGCGGTGCCTGCGCTCGTTTCGGTTGATAATCTCGACGACATCAGCGGGGCGAATGTCGTTCACCTCCGGAGCAGGCTCCCCGGCAGCTTCGTTGACGTCGGCGTCCTCGTCGGCCGCATCGGGAATGATCTCGAAGTCGTGAATGACGACACTCATGGGCGTTTGCGGATTGAGTCCAATTCGGAGACTGCGAAGATCAGGATCATCGAATATCTTCGTCTGCGAGGGCCCCAACTGCTCTTATCCAGAGGTCGAGCTGGACACTGACCCGGACGCAGACGTCGAGGCAGAGACATCGAGCGCCCCAGGGTTGTGAATGGAGCGCGGGTTCTCGATGCCGTTCTTGGCGGCAATGTCTTTCCAATTGCCCTGTGCGCCGACCTCCCCGGCGAGTTGCTGGAGCGGCGTTCCGTTTGTGTTTTCGGCGCCCGGAGGCCGCTCCTCCGGTCCGGGCTCAGCCCCTCCTCCCGACTCCCCGGCGCGGAGATTGCCCCCCAGGGTTGAGGGCCCAGGGCCATTTTCGGGCTCTGTCGGGGGCTTCTGCCCGGACAGGGAAATCGAGACGGTGGCCCGGAGCGGACGCCCCTCCGGATCGAAAAACTCCAGATTCTCCGTCATCCGCGTGATGACGCCATCGAACTGAAACGACCCCCACACGAACCGGACGTTGGGCTGGGTATTCTCGCTGTCGTTCCCTCCGTTGCCCTGTCCGTCTTCCCCTGGGGGCTGCATCAATTTCTCCACGCGTTTCGTCAACTCCCGGACGTCCGTGATGTCGGACCGGTCGTCGATTCCGGTAGGGCGGGTGACGTCGAAAAAGAGATCAACGTCCATTGAGGTGCTCTGCCCCCCCGTTTGCTGCTTCTCGGACTGGTCTTCCTCTCGGGTGCCCGACATCGTGCTATTGTACTTTACACTGAGGCTCTGAGGGTTGAACTGAACCCTAAAATCTTCCCCACTGGGATTCAGCTCGTTGTCGAGCTGTTTGAGTTGGGCGCGTTTGCCGCGCGTTGGGGCCGATTCTCTGGGCATGGGTCGACGGGTGCTTTCAGAGTTGTGGGTAAACACTGAAGGGTGAGCGGGCAGGGCGTTGCGTTGGAAAAATCATTACCCACCCGAGGCGGATGCGGACGCTGCCCCCGAGGCAGAGCCCGAGACGGAAATCGGGCCGCTGCTGCCGGATGGGGCCCCAGGGATTTCGGTGCTGAGACGCTCGTAGGCAATCTGCATCTCTTCGATCGCGACCCCTCCCTCGCGAGCGTTGAGGTCTGGGGCGCTCAGCTTTACCGGCAGGCACTTCTGCAGCGTGAAGCGTGCGTCGACGGGCGCCTGCTCACCGTCCCCCTCGGCGGACAGCAGTTCGACCACGGTCTTTGCCCGGGTGCGGTAGCCCCGTGGCTGACTGACCTGGTCAAACCAGCCCCAGAGGTGGAACGTCTCTGTCATGCCGCGCCTCAGGGTGAGCTGGCCGTAGCTGACCGCCCCGACCATCTGGAACTCGGTCACATTGTTGCCGCCCTCGCGACGTGTCTCCGGCTCCATCGTCATTTCCAGTCCCGTGCACTCGGAGAAGGCCGCGTTGCACAGGGGATCGCCCCCGAGCTCGATTCGCACGCGGAAGTTGAACGTGGTGAACGGACGGGCCGTCACGGAGTCACTGTCGGGCATGGGAGGGAGGAACGTCGTTCGGAATCAAGGGGAAGAGGCGGACCGATCGGGGACGGCGCATCAGGCAGGTGTTTCGGGGCCTGGCTCCCGGACGGCCGGGCGCTGGCCGCTGCGCTGCACGAGGCGCACGGTCAAAAACTTCAGTGGACGCGCCGGGGCGATCCGAAGCTCAACCACGAGATGCCCCCGTTCCACCTGTCGGGGTGGGTTGACGCTCTCGTCGGCCACAATGCGGTAGCCCTCCGCGGGGGTCGCTCCGGCGAACGCGCCCCGGTCGAAGAGGCGTCGCAGCACGCCGTCGAGCTGCTCGGCGATGCGTCGCCGGAGGAGTGGGCTGTTGTTCTCGAAGACGAGCGGCGGCCCCTCCCGGCGGACGAGCCGGCGCACGAGAATCAATAGGCGCCGCGTCGTGATCGGCTCAAGGTCGGGATCGCGTGCCAGGGTGGCGGTGTCGAGGGTTAACACCCCGTCCGGCGTTTCGGCGAAGACGTTGATGGAGGCGGCCTCCAGGCCGGTTCGTTCGTCCGCGGTGAAGGGCGGGATCACCGTCGGCACGTCCGCAAGCGGCGCATTGGCGGGGGCCATCCAGGCGCCGTCGCGCAGGGTTCGGTCCGCGATCATCCCGCACGCGGCCCCGTCCGGCGGCATCGGCGCAATCTGCCCCCTGTCCCCAACCGACCCCAGGAGCCACGGATAGTAGAGCGCGCCGTAGCTAAGCGTCCGCTCTTCGCCGTAGTCCAGCGTCGCGCCTAGCGTTCGCAGGCGCGTGGCGTGCCGACGAGCGTCGTCGGGCTGGTCCTGTTCGGGGAGCACGAGCACCGACAGCACGTCCCCTCGCGCCGCAGCAAACCGCAGCATTGCCCGCTGTACGTTGAGCAATCCCTCGCGCCCCCCGCCCGGGGTATTCTGCCGCGGATTGTCGTACTCCTCTTTTGAGATGCAGGGCGTTCCCTGTTCGATGGATTGAACAACCCGAATCGTCCTGGACCAGCTGCTCGAATGCATCCTCGAAGCGCCGGGGTGGAATGCCCGCATCCGAACGTATCGGACGGCCGGTACTGAGGTCCCGTGTTCAAGTCCGTACCAGAGGGCGGCCGAGTTGTCAGGAGCGGGTTCTATGCCGGGCGGAGTGGTGGACATCGAAAACCGGACTTCCCCCTCCTCTGCCTCGGTGCCAACCTCGCCGCTCCTTCCCTTTACCACCTTCGGAGACGCGAAGGTCGGGGTGGTATCGATCTGGATCTCGTACAGATGATGAGGCGGAAGGGGCGGCGCAACCTGCCCCCGCCAGGTCTGGATGCGTTGCCGCGTCAGCCCCCGCACCGCCGCCAACTGGAGGGGATTCGTGATGGAGTCGTCTCGTGCGTTGCGGTACTCGATGATGCGCCTCGCCGTCCACTCGCCGACGTACAGCAGCTTATCGAGCTGCGCAAGATCCGCAGTGTTCAAGTCAATGTCGCCCGTCCTGGTCTCCGTAGAATGCTCTACGGGGGGCCAGCGCAACCAACAACCGCCGTCGTCCCCGTCCGGCTCGTGGAGCGACACATGCGGCGCCTCGGGCCGGTCCGTACAGGAATCAAAGTCCGGCGTCGGAAGGGTGGTGTAGCGGGTGTTTGACCATGGCTCGGGTTGGCCGGCGGCAACGACCCGGTAGCGAAAGAAAAGCGTGACAGGATCATCGCGGCGCACATACCGGTCGATGGACGACTCGGCGCCCCGGTACCGGACGACGGCATTTTCGAAGGTCGGCGTTTGGGCCTCCTGCAGTTCCACCTCTACGCCTTCGTCCCCCAGCCGGTCAACGGACCACGACAGGTGGATGCGCGGAGGAGTAGCGCCGCGGTCAACCTCCATCTCTAAGTCCGAGGGCGGCGGAAGTGAATCCGGCGTCACCGGGTGCGGATCGTCCCAGCCACGGTGGAGGGCGTCGGGGAGGGCGAGCAGTGTCGCCTCGCGGATCGGCCACAGGCTGTGCAGGCCGGACGCCGACCCCTGCTCGACGTACATCATGTCGTCGGCCTTCTCGGCAAGGTTCGCGGTAGAAGTACCCACCAGGGTCGAATCGACAAAGACGTCCGTCGAGAACGTCGACAGTCGCTCTCGCTCCAGGCGCGACGCCCGCTCCCCCGACCAGAGACGTCGACCGGTCCGGTTGGGGTCGGGCCGGTCGGCCATGCCGAACGGAAGAAACGGCCCTTCTCCGGGCCCCTCGGGACTCGCCAGTGGAAAGCGGGGCTCGAAGACGTCGGCCGCAAGGGTGTCAGGGGCAGGCGTGAGTGCCTCATTCTCGTGTCGCCCAAACAGGTCCGCATCAACCGGCAGATCCGTCCACGCCCGGGGATGAGACGTCGTGAATCCCAGGCGGTCGAGCCGGGTTTGCAATCCCTGTTCTTCCCAGACCAGCAGATCGAAGAGGAGCCGCTCGACACTCTCGACCGCGGGAAGCGGGCGGTTGGAGAACCTTTCGTTTAGTGATTGTGCCTGAAGATCAACACTCGTGGCTCCGCCCGCCGGGACGCGCGACAGGGGGTCCTGGGCCGCGTCAAACAGATAAGTCGGAGCAGCACGGATTTCCAGCCCCCCTCCCGGAACCTCCGCAGTCGCTCGGGGCTCGATACGGGTTTGCTCGGCAACGGGCGCGTACACAACGTCGCCGCCCTTCACGACGACGCGCAGGAGGTCACCGACCACAACACTGTTGTCTTCGAGTGGGGTGTCGCTTCTCGCCGCCCACGAAAGGGTCAGGGCCTCCGACGCGCCTTCTCCCTCCCCTCGCGCCCCCGTCGTGGGGTCTGAGAGCAGTCGGCGCCGCAGCACCGTCCCCACCCGCAGGTCGTCGAACGTGGCCCCGAAGCAGCGGGCCCGAACGGTTGAACGCTGCTCCGTTTCGGCCGACACGAGTCCCGGCAGTCCGAACGACGCGCGTTCGACCGGACCCGACGACGCCCCTGCATTCTTCGCTTGAGCGACGCGGACGACCCAGCACCGGCGCCCGCCGTTGCGAAAGAACGCCTCGACGGCGCGGTGGAGATGGGCGGTCTTCGTGCGACCGGCTTCTCGGTCTCGGACCAGCTCCAGCGGCGGCCCGAACACATCCCGAAACCGCGTGCGGTCTTCCACCGGCACAGGCACATCGATGGGCCCGCGCGTGGCGAAGCCGACAAACGCCGCCACATCCATCCGCGGGAGCGTCTCCGACGGGGACGGCGTTACCGATTTGAATGTGATGCCGGGACGTCGGGGCATCGATGCAGTTACGAATTCCGAGTGTCGAATTTCGAATTCTCGGTTCTAAAGCGCGTCATTCGAACTCCATGTCGATGTCCTCACAGGCGAGCACGAGCTCCTCCACGGCGACCTCGGTGCCAGTGCCGCTGAGGGTAGGGCCGCTGTAGCTGAGGGGACGCGCGTTGGTCAGCTGCCACGACACGGCGACGTTCTCGCCACTCTCGTCGCGCAGCTCGATGACGACATCCTCCAGGCTCTCCGCCTGCTTGCCATTCTGGACCTTGTTCATCCAGTCCCAAAGGTTGCTGGCTTTGATGACCCCCCGGCTTAGGGTCACGTCGGGGACCGAATACGTCGTGTTGATCTTGCGGGGCCGGTTCTCCTTCTCGTTGCCGTTGCGGTACTCGGTGGCGGTCTGCTCCACCCCAAGGCCACTCACCTCCTGGAAGCCGGCCGACACGTCCTCCCCGGAGTTGCCTCCGATCTTAACGCGGAAGTTGAACTGGCTGTACGGACGGGTGCGATCTGGCATGGCGCGGTCGACAAACTAATGAGTGTAGGAGACTGAGTTATGGACGGAGCCAATCATCCTTCAGAAAACTTCCGATTCCGAACTCCACATTCCGAACTCGATCAGCCGGTATCGCTCAGCAGTTTCTGACCAACGCGGAAGATGACAAACTCGGCCGGACGAAAGAGGGCAACACCAATCTCGCAGATGAGGCGCCCGTTATCGATGTCGTTCTGTGTCATCGTCGACCGGTCGCACCTCACGAAGTAGGCCTGCTCGGGCGTCGTGCCCATGAGGCGATTGGAGCGCCATTCGTTCTTGAGGAAACTACCGATGGTGCGCCGCACGTTGCGCCAGAGATCGGAGCCATTATTTTCGAAGACGAAGACCTGCGTGCCCTCATCGATCGAGCGCTCCAGGTAGGCGAGGTAGCGGCGGATGTTGACGTATTTGTACTCGTTGTCCGAGGTCGCCATGCGAGCGCCCCAAAGGCGGTTGCCGCGCCCCTCAAAGAAGCGGAAGCAGTTCACCCCCTCGGGATTGAGGACATCCTGCTGGGCCTTGTTGATGCGCGTCTCGAAGCCGACGGCCGAGCGCACGACCTCGTTGGCCGGTGCCTTATGGACACCATTTTCGATGTCGTTGCGGGCGTAGATGCCGGCGACGTGGCCGCTGGGCGGGACGTTGAGCTCCGACCGGCTGAGCGGGTCAAAGATCGTGATCCATGGGTAGTACATCGCCGCGTACTTCGAGTCGATATTGCCCCGCCAGTCTCGCGCCTCCTTCACCGTGGCATTCTTCGGTGTGTCGAGGACGGCGATCCGGTACCGCATGTCCGTGCAGTGCGTAATGAGTTGGTCCTGCACGTTCACTCTCGCCGGCCCGCTACTGATGGCCGTGTATCCCGGTGCCGCGACGATCGAAACGTTCTCGAGGTCCTCCAGTGCGTCGAATCCCTCCGGATCGTCGGGCGGCCCCGATCCGTCGACGGACGTGACATAGGAGGTCGGTTCCTTCCCATCGTTGCCCCCAGAAAGCCGGATCGCCGTCGGGGCGAGATCTCCGGGCTCTACCTCCGGCAACATGATCGACGCATCCGACTGCACGTCCTGCCAGGCGGCGTTCTGAGCATCCGTCCGGGTTTCGAACCGGTCGAAGGTTAGCGGCGGTGATCCGGGGGCCTGAAAGCGGCCTCGCATCTTCAGCAGCGGGTCGGTACCATTCAGCGTCGGCTGAAGGCCTTCGGCCTGGACGAACATCCGATTTGCCCTGACCCGGACAGGGTCAGCGGGGGGGGTGAGGGTTCCTTGCTTGTCAATGTCGATCTCAAACTTCGACGCATCGAACGGGACCGAAAATCGGTAGGAAAAGACCCCCTGGCCTCCTGGATCCGCGTCTAACTCCACGGCCAGCGCCTTCTCATCGCCTTGACTTCCCGTTGAAACTGTTAGGGTCGACTGATCAAGACTGGGACCAGATGTCGGATTTCCGTTCTCCCCAAGCAGCGCAAAGTCCTGGATGGGGAGGGACGCCTGGCTGCCGAGATCGTCTCGGAGGGTCACGATAAGGTTCAGAAGGGTCGTGTCGCCTCCCAGCGCCCCCACGATGTCCTTTTGGACGTGGATGCCGCTTCTCCGGAACGTCACGTCCTTCGACGCTGGAGTGAGGGTGTCCCCATTGTTTTCAACCCCCGAGAACGTGACCTGCGAGGGATCGAACGACACGTCGAAGCGGTAGTCCTGAACATTGCTCAGATTTGTCACCGTCACCGGAAACAGCAGCTCGCCGGTCATAGGAGCGCCGAAAATCTCACTCGCGTAGCGGGTCCCGGCTGTCTCCGGGTTCCCCTGGGCGTCGGTCAGGGGCGGCACAGCGATCGGCGTCCGGGTTGGATCGCCCGACGGGTCTTTCGCGCCCAGAGCGTCCACGAGCGCTTCGGCCGAGCCCGGTCGGAAATTGTAGGTACCGAGCTCGTTTTCCGGCCCAAACTCGACCCCTCCCCCGGGCCGTTTCAATGCCTGTTGCACCAGCACACGGACCTGGAGTGGAAAGACCTGATCCGCTCCTTTCAGTGTGGCGGCCTTCACCTCCGCGCTTCCGTTCTTCAGTACCCGATCGCCCGCATCGTCGAGGACGTAGTCATAAAAGTTCGTGCCGGCCCCTCCCGACTCCAGGGGTGTTCCCACACCGGGATCAGCAAACACGGTGTCCCCCAGGCTCACCCCCGGAAGCTCCCCCGTGTCGTCGCTTGGAGTGCGATCCTTCCGACTGACATCGCGGCTGGGAGTGGCCCGGAAGAGAACCCGCATGTTGCCGGCCTCGCCCGGGTAACGGGCCTCGATCGCAAGGTCCCCCGTCGTGCCGTCTGCCTTGCCGCTCTGGTTGAGGCTCGTGGTGTCCGCGTCCAGCTCACTGAACACGCGGGCGACATAGCAGCGCTGGCCGCCCTCCTCGAAGAACGCGCGGATGGCGTAGGCAAGGTAGTTCGTTCGCGACTGCGGGCCGTCGAAGTTCAGGCCCTCCAGCCCGCCATAGGTGCGCTGGAAGTCGGCAAAGCTCGTCAGGAGCCGCGGCTCCCCGGACGTTGGGCCAAACCGGGCGGGGCCGACGAATCCGGCGGTGCTGGTGCTGACCCCCTCGATGGTTTTCGGACGGAAACTGGTTTCTTCAACGTAAACGCCTGGGGCTAAATATTCGGGCACGGGTCGTTCGGGAATTGTGTCAAGTGATTCGAATTGCGCGTCGCCGGACCTGCGAAATCAATGCGGTGCGTTCATGTCCGAAGAATCGCTATGCCCCGTTTCCCGGTGCTTCGATGCGCAGCACAGAGAGGCCGTCGGTGGCGAGCACGAGCGATTTGCCGAAGGAAAACGTGGCTGTGAGCGGCGTGGTTGGTCCTCCGGTCGTCTCGTAGATCGGCCGGGGCTCTCGGGTACGTTGGCTTACGATTTCCCCCAGCCGCGGCCGAGGGCTCCCGCTGGCGGGGCGAAGGGTGTCGTCGTAAAAAACGCGAACCTCAATCGGCACGGTACGACCTGAGAGGGACGAGAGCCCCCTCGGACGCGCGGGTTCCCGGGAACCAGAGGTTTCCTCATTCTCCGAGAGCTCGACAAACCGGACAGCGGGCAGCGGAAACTGGACCGCCACACGCCCATCTGCGTCGGCAACGCCGTACCACACCTCTTCCGTGTTCTGATTGCCATTCGAACCGTCCTCCGAAGATGTCGACGCCAGTGAATGGCGAACCTCCATCAGGGCGTGAGCGGCAGGCTGCCACGCTCCCCCGACTTCCACGGACAAATCGGCGTACACGACTCCTTGACCGGCCGGAACTGGACGCTGGACTGCACTGAAGAGGTACACCGTCGGCTCGGGCGCCCCATTCTCCCCAATCTCTTCTTCGGGGGGAGGCTCAACGACGGGATAGAGCCATCCGTGCGTTTTCTTGGGCGAGTACGGCAGCTCGACCCCCAGCAGCGCCGGGACAAATCGACCGCGCCGATCGCGGATGTCAACAAGGTAGTCCGTTTTGGCGACGCGGCCCTCCTCGTTCCCACCGTTGACATCGCCGTCGGGAATCTCCTGAGGGATGTCTCGGGGCACCCGCTCGTAGGCCCGGAGCCCCGACACCCCTTGCGCAACGTAGGCGCCGGAGAGGGTACGCTCGGCATGGGTTGGCGCGCCCCCTCCCTGCTTCCGGCGCACCCTCACCCGTAGCCCCTCGGTGACGGGCCGCTCCGTCGTGGCGTCCCGAAAACGGAGCCCGAGCACCGATCGAATGGAGGATCGCTCGTACCGCATCATGGTCAATCGAACAGGATGCTTTGGGAGCACAAACAGTTTGATTCCGGGCCAAAGCGAATCGCTCCTCTCCAGTCTCTCATCCGCCGCGGGCGTCTCCCTCTCCGTTCTCGGCCCCGTGCTGGAGGTAGTCGAAGATTCGGCGCTCGACGACTCCCTCCGCGGATACCGTCTCTCCCGACTCGACCCGGACGTTCCGGACGAGATACGGGATGGAGAGCCGATAGGGCTCGCCGAGGAGGTCCCAGATGCGAAAGAGCTCCTCGTCGCTTAGGTCGTTGAGGATAATTTCGACGGTCTCGTCGGGCCGGAAGACCCCGGAGTTTACACCGTTGAGGACCCCTTTCGGCAAGATTGGGGTCGTCTCGAGGGTGCGCATGATCCAGCCTGCGAGTTGATGCTGGGTGGAGGGGTCCCCCGCCCAGATGGTGATCAGGTAGTGAAGGTCGAGGGGAAGCTGCGTGCGCTGGGTCTCGCCGTTGGGACGGCGCCGTCCCGGTGGCGTCCGGATCGAACCGTTCACCTTCGTGCGGTAGAGGAAAAGTGTGACGAGGGCTTTTCCTCCATTTCCTCCCTGAGACCGAAAGTCTTCACTCTGGTAGATCTCAAACTGCGCGTTCTCAAGGTCGGCGGCCTCGTGACTCGCCCGCAACAGGTCCACGAGCACGGTGCTAATGGTCTCGATGGCGCGAAACGTGGCCATAGCCGCGTCGCATGCGGTGTGAAAACAGGTCGCAAACAGAACCCGGGGAGCCTCGCGCTACGAGCCGGATTTGCCAGCAGAAGCTCCCAGTTCCAGCCAGAGGCACAGGCGCGTTCGCAGGTCGAGGGATCCCCCGAGGTCTCGGACGTACGGAACGAGAAAGCCGGATACCTCCCGCAGATTTTCGAGATACAGGCGCTCCCCCGTGCCAACGTGGGTGATGGATCCGCGCCAGGGGACGCCTTCCTGCTGGGCCCCTCCCTCCTTTTCCCAGACCTTCACGACGAACGAGTGCGTTTGAGGGGGGGGTTCGCCCATCGGCCTCAAAACTCTTGACGCGTGTGAGTGGCGTCGCAATCGTCCCGATCCGCTGTCGTTGTTCTCGACGGCCGCTTTCTTCACGGCGCACCCCCAACATAGACGCCGACGGTTTCTACGGGGGTGTTCTCCAGCGTATCGCCAGGCGTTCTTTCTCCGTTCCAAACGGGTGCAAACAGCATCCTCCCCTACACTCCGGCCACACCGGGGATCTTCGGGGGCGTGGGCCGAACTCAGTCGCCCTGCGTGACACCCTACTCACTCGGCGCCGTCGCTCAGGGCGTGCTCGGCGGCTCTGACCTTCCGGCGGATTTGCTTCTGGACGGCGGCAAGGGTTGACTGCAGTTCACGGAGCCGCGTCAATCCATCCTGAAGGGACAACGCCTTGAGCACCGATGTTGCACGGTCGGCCCCGAAACGGGCGTCCCCTTCCGGAACGGTCTCGATCGTCGTGGCCCGGCTGCCGGGGCCCGGGTTGGGCTCTCCATCGGCGCCCGGAAA
>JAZKTD010000360.1:0-3347 GCA_036625705.1 Salinivenus sp. | reverse complement strand
GTCTGCAGCCAGTAGGTGCCGATGCGCTGCACCGTCTCGGTAAACCGGTCAAAGTCGACCGGCTTCACGACGTAGCTGTTTACGCCCATCTCGTAGCATCGCTCCACGTCGCGGTCCTCCTTCGAGGACGACAGCACGATGACGGGGATCCCCTGGGTCCGCTCGTCGGACTTGAGGCAGCGCAGCACCTCGAGCCCGCTCACCTTGGGCAGCTTCAGGTCCAGCAGAATGAGGGCGGGCGCGTCCGCAAGGCTCCGCTCGGCGTAGGCGTCGCGTCCAAACACAAAGTCGAGGGCTTCGGCTCCGTCCTCGACGAGATGTACCTGCTCCCCCACCCCCAACTCGTCGAGCGCGCGCAGAGCAAGATCCGCGTCGGAGGGTTGGTCCTCGATGAGGAGGAGGTCGATGGGTCGGGTGGTGGTGCTACTCATGATCGTCGTTCCCAGAATGCGGAAGGGTAAAGTAGATGGTCGTGCCCACGCCCAGTGCTCCCTCGGCCCACACCGTCCCGCCGTGGCGCTCGACGATGCGCTCGACGATGGCCAGGCCCACGCCCGTGCCCTCGATGTCGCTGTCGTCGTGAACGCGCTCGAAGACGCCGAAGAGCTTGTCGGCGTACTGTGGGTCGAACCCCACGCCGTTGTCCCGCACGAAGAACGTGGACGTGCCCTCGATGGTCTCCGTTCCGACCTCGATGCGGGGGGTCGGCTTCTCCCGCGTAAACTTGAGGGCGTTGGCCAGCAGGTTGGTCAGGGCGTGTCGGAGCATCGAGCGGTCGCCGTGAACGGGGGGAAGGGACTGCACCTCGAACGAGAGATTCGGGGGCAGGCCTCCCTGCGTTTCGCGGAGATCGGAAAACGTTTCACGGGCGAGGGCCTCCAGATCGACGCGGGTCCGCTCCATCTCCCGCCGTCCCAGGCGCGAGAGGGTGAGCAGGTCGTCGATGAGAGCGCCCATCTTCCGGGTGTTTTCGGAGACGAGGCGCAGCAGCCGCCGCCCTTCGTCGTCGAGGGGGGCGGCGTGCTCCTTCTGCAGGAGCTGGGTGTAGCCGTCGATGGCGCGGAGCGGCGTGCGCAGGTCGTGGGACACCGAGTAGGCAAACGACTCCAGCTCGGCGGTCCGCTCCTGCACCAGTTCCTCGAGCCGGGTGGACAGCTCGCGCTCCCGGTCTACGAACCGCAGGAGCAGCACCGTGGCCGCGCTCGCCAGGAGGTTGGCCGTCGTCTCGGGGTACTCGCCGAAGCCGGAGAGCGCCGCCTCCACTCCGGCGTCCAGGCCCACCGCGATTTCGTTGGCCTGGTGCACGGCCATCACGAGCAGGACCACCACGAAGAGGATCGGGCGCCAGTCGCCGAGCCGATACGCCATCGCGAGCGTGTACAGGGCACTTCCCACAAGCGCCACCAGGGGAACGATGGAGAATGCACCGAGCTCGTACATCGTCGGGGACAACTGAACAGAACGGACGGGCTACGCGCGATCGGGCCGGGGCAGCGTAAAAAAGATCGTGGCGCCCTCCCCTTCCGCCCCCTCGGCCCACACGGTTCCGTCGTGCCGGCGGACCACCCGCTCGACGAGGGCGAGCCCCACGCCCGTGCCGTCGAAGTCGCTGTCGTCGTGGAGGCGCTGAAAGACGCCGAACACCTCCTCGGCGCGGTCGGCGTCGAACCCGACCCCGTTGTCGCGGACGTAGTACGCGGGGGCGCCGTCCCGGTCGGTGGTTCCGACCTCGATGCGGGGGTCCTCTTCCTGCTGTGTAAACTTGAGGGCGTTGGACAGCAGGTTCGACAGCACGTGCCGGAGCATCGAGCGGTCCCCCTGCGCCGGGGGAAGCGACTCCAGGCGAAACGTCACGTCGGCGGCGTTCGGATGGGTCCGGCGAAGATCGTCGAAGACCTCCTGCACGAGGGCCTCCAGGTCGACGGCGACCCGGTTCAGGTCGCGGCGCCCCACGCGGGAAAGCGTGAGCAGGTCGTCGATCTGGTCGCCCATCGTCTGGGCACTGTCGTAGATGACGTTGAGGAGACGCCGTCCCTCGTCGTCGAGCTGGTCGGCGTACTCTTCTTTGAGGATGCGCGTGTAGCCGTCGATGGCGCGGAGCGGCGTGCGCAGGTCGTGGGACACCGAGTAGGTGAACGACTCCAGCTCGGCGGTGCGCTCCTGCACCCGTTCCTCGAGCCGCTCGCGACGCTCCTGCACCTCCTCCAGGAGCTGGGCCTGCCGGAGGGCGATGGCCATGTGGTCGGCCAGCTCCCGCCCGACCTCCCGGTCCGCCTCCGTAAAGGCGTCGGGCGCGGTGCGCCCTACGTGCACGACCCCGATCACGTCGCCCTCCACCACCATCGGGAGGCAGAGAATGGACGCCAGTCCCATCTCGCGCATCCGCTCCGCGGCCTCCGGCACCGCCTCGTAGTCCTCGACGGAGGCGACCTCCGTGTTCCCCGCACACACCCGGTCGCTGAGGTACACCTGATCGAGCGACAACGTCCGGGGGCTGTCCAGGACGTTTTTCTCGGTGGTCGCAAGCACGCGCACCTCTTCGGCCTCCCAGTCGGTCGCCGCGACGCTCGCGCTCTCGAACGGGATGAGCTCCTGGGCGCGCTGGAGCACCGCCGACGCAATCTCCGTCGGCGACTCGGCGGCCAGGATGGCCTGGTCGACGTCGCGCAGGGCCGCCAGCTGCTCGCGCTTCCCCTGGACCGCCCCCAGAAGCCGACTCTGCCGGAGCGCGATGGCGAGGTGATCGGCCAGCTCCCGCCCCACCTGCCGGTCCTTCTCCGTGAAGGCGTCGGGCGCGGCGCGGCCGACCTGCAGGGTCGCGGCGAGCCGGCCCTCCATCATCATCGGGAGCAGGAGGACCGACCGAATGCCCTGCTCCCGGATTTTTTGCCCGACCACCCCGATGGACACGGCCTCGAGGTCGGGGATGACCTCTGCCTCCCCCGCCCGAAGCGCGTCGGACAGGTAAAACTCCTCGAGGGGGATGCGCGTGCCGGGGTCGAGCACCTCCTCGTCCTGCCCCGCGGCCAGCACCCGCGCCACGCCGTCCTCGCGGTGAATCGCCGATACGCTCACCCGCCGGCACGGCACGATGTCCTGCACCCGTCGGGCCGCGACCGTCGCAATTTCACGGGGCGACTCGGCGGACAGGATGGCACGGTCCACGTCCCGGAGGGCCTCCAGCCGCTTGGCCTGCCGTCGCAGTTGCTCGTTGGCCGCCTGGAGCTCTCCGGTACGATCCTCGACGCGCGCCTCGAGCTCGTCGCGGGCCGTCCGCAGGGCCGACTCCATCTCCACGCGGTCCGTGATGTCGACCATCATCACGAGGCACTCCGGCGGGCCGTCCG
>JAZKTD010000359.1:0-3350 GCA_036625705.1 Salinivenus sp. | reverse complement strand
CCCAACGTTAAACGTAACATGTCCCGCAGCCGCCACATCCCCGAGGCCGTGCGTCGTCGCGTCGAGTACTTCGACGGGCAGACCTGCCGGGAGTGCGGCCGCCCGATCGACGGCGACGCGCTGCTGCGCCATCTCGACCACCGCGAGGCGTTCAGCGAGGGCGGGGAGCACGCCGTCTTCAACCTCGATCCACTCTGCCACGAGTGCAACCAGGCAAAGGGCGCCGGCGACACCGGCCGTACCGCGGGGATGAAGGCGCGCCACGAGCGGCAGGCCGCCGAGATCCGGCGCTACTTTCAGGACACCGACGCCCGCATCGTGGGCAACGAGCAGCTGCGCGTGCCGCAGGAGGAGGGCTACGTGGCCCTGCGCGACTACTTTGCCGAGGCGGGCCCGACCTTCCTGCCCGCCCTCGTGACGCTGCCCACCGGCTGCGGCAAATCCGGCCTCATCGCCTGCGCCCCGTTCGGCGTCGCGGAGGGGCGCGTGCTGGTGGTGGCGCCCAATCTCACGATCAAGGACGGATTGGCCGAGGGCACCTTCAGCGGCACGAGCAACTTCTACCACTTCTGCGACGTGCTGCCGGAGCAGGCGCGCCTGCCCCGCGTGGTGGCCCTCGAGCGCGGCCGCGTCAACGAGGAGGACTGCCGCCGGGCCGACGTCGTCGTCACCAACGTGCAGCAGATGCAGGGCTGGCTGCCCCTCTTTCCGTCCGACTTCTTCGACCTGATTCTCGTGGACGAGGCCCACCACGCCCCCGCCGACTCCTGGCAGAACATCAACCGGGCCTTCCCCGACGCCAAGAAGGTCTACTGCACGGCCACGCCCTTCCGGAGCGACGAGAAACCGATCCGCGCCGAGCCGGTCTACAGCTACCGCCTGGCCGACGCCATCGCCGCCGGGTACGTCAAGAACGTCGTGCGCGTCGACGCGGTGGCCTCGGAGATGACCTTCACCGTGGAGGGCGAAGAGCGCTCCTACACCCGCGAGGAGATCATGGACCTGCGGGAGGAGACGTGGTTCTCCCGCGGCGTGGCGCTCTCGGACGTCTGCAACGAGACGATCGTGGACCGGAGCGTGCAGCTCCTGCAGGCCAAGCAGCGCCGCGGCGTCGAGCGGCACCAGATCCTGGGCGCGGCCTGCTCGATCCGGCACGCCGAGCGGGTGGCCGCCCTCTACCGCGGGCGGGGCGTCGAGGCCGAGTTCGTGGCCAGCGAGGGCATGACGCCCGAGGAGCGGGAGCGCCGCCTCCGGGCCTACGACCGCGGCGAACTCGACGCGATGGTGCACGTCGGCCTCCTGGGCGAGGGCTACGACAACAGACACATCTCGATCGCCGCCCTCTTCCGCCCGTTCCGATCGGTGGCGCCCTACACCCAGTTCGTGGGCCGGGCCCTCCGCGCCCTCCCCGACGGCACCGACACCGACAACCTCGCCCACGTGGTGGCCCACGCCGGCCTCAACCAGGAGGAGCACTGGCAGTACTTCAAGCACGAGACCGAGGAGGCGCAGGTGCTGGCCGACCTCGACGCCCAGCAGCTGTCGGGCCCGGGCCCCGAGGGGGACACAGCCTCCGAGGGCGACGAGGCCGCCGCGCAGCCCCGCGGTACCACCGACCCGGCCGAGGTGACCGACGAGGAAATCGAGGGGTTCGACGTCGACGCGTACCTGCCGGTGGAGGGCGACGACGCCGAGGAGGCCAAAGAGCACCTCCGGGACGTGGAGGACGCGCTCGACGCGCTGAAGGAGAAGGGACTCGACGTGCCCGACGCCGATGCGTTCAGGCGGGAGATTGCCGCCCGCAATCAGCCGTCCCCACCGCTGTCGGGGGAGGACCTGCCGCCTCCGCCCAACCGCCCGGCCCGCGAGCGGCGCGCCTACCGAAAGATTCTCAACCACGCCGTCCGCCGCGCCGCCGGCACCATTCTGCACCGGCTCGACATCTCGGAGGGCACCGACCTCGTCGACGCCGTCGGGAAGGGCGAGGAGCAGAGCAACGTCGAGGTCGTGATCCGGCTGCTGCACCGCCGCGTCAACGCCGCCGTGGGCCGCGACGACGACGCCGAGGGCCGCAACGGCTGGCCGCTCGCCGCGCTGAAGGCGGCGAAGACGCACGTGGCCGAGGTCCGCGACGCCGTCCTCGACGACATTGCCGCCGCGACGGACTACACCGCGTCCGACGACCCGTCCACCCCCTCCCTTCCGGAGGCCCGGCCGGCGCACGGCACAACGGCCGACGCGGAGGACGACCGGCACGACCCCGGCGACGAGGAGCCGGCCCGTGGGGCCTGGGACAACCTCGACGACGTCGAGTGGGGCGACCCCTTCGGCGAGTGACACTTCTGCCGGGGCCCTCAGAAGTAGACCCAGTGCCACTGCACGTTGGGGGCCACCTGCAGCGTCGGCAGCGGCAGGCGGATGAACGAGAGCACCCGCTCCACGACCCGGAGCGACCGCGGCAGGTCGATCAGCTCGCCGACGACCACGTCCGGCCCCACGTAGAGCTGTCGCCGATGCTCGGGGGTGTTGCCGACCCCGGAGATCGGGTGCCCGAGGCCCGTGCCGCTGTGGCCCACCGAGAGGGCCAGCCCGTCGGGCCAGTACCGCCCGGCACGCCGCGGGAGCATCCGCTCGGGGCGCAGGGACAGCCAGAAGGTGATGCCCTGGTAGTCCTGGATCGCGTTGCCCAGGGCCCGATCCGGGTCATAGTACGGGGAGGGGCCGTAGGAGTACTTCAGCGCAAACCAGTCGGTCGCGTCCGGGTAGAGGTGCTGCACGCCCGCCAGGGCGCTGCCCGTTGCGTTCGCCAGCAGGTCCGTGCGGGAGGCCCCGTAGGCGTCCGAGAAGCCATCGAAGAACTCGATCTGGGCGTGGAAGATCGTGCTCGCCCCGACGCCCAGGAGGGCGGCCTTGCGGCGCGAGAGCCCGCTCCACCGGCCGTAGGCGATGGCCGCGTGGGTGAGCGCCCACGAGCTGTAGACGTGGCCGAGCTTGTCCTGCTGCTCGTACGTGAACCAGTCGTCGTACCACGCCCGTCCCCCGGCGCGGTTGTACCAGTGCCACTCGGTCCGGGCGGTGTTGGCGTACCAGAGCCGGTGGAGGGCCACCATGCCGCCGGCGTCCAGGGCGGCCGCTCCGCCCAGGCCCCACCACAGCCGGCGCGGGCGGTACGGACGGGGAGGGGTGCCCTGCGCGAGGGAGTCCGACGCCGTGGGCGCCTGCCGGCGGTCGTCGGCGGATTTCTCCGCCCCGTCGGCCGTCCGGCCCTGGCCCCACGCCGGCCCCGCCAGGCCCAGCAGAAGCGCGAGGACGAGGAGGCCCGCCCCCATCCGCCAGGGGCCCGCAACGAT
>JAZKTD010000358.1:0-3363 GCA_036625705.1 Salinivenus sp. | reverse complement strand
CCCTGGGACACAACCACTTTTCCGGTGCTGACGATCGGGATGGCAAGGACCATCCCGAGCACCCCGAAAAACTGAGCGGCCACCCACACCGCAACGAGGACCTCCAGGGGATGCAGATCGACCGCCTGCGCAAAAACGAGCGGCTGAATGAACGCCTCGTCGACAATCTGAAGGGCGAGGAAGGCCCCCAGGACGAGGGCGGCCGCACCCACCGACCCGGTGCTCGCGAGCGTCACGAAGACCCCGACGCTCCCCCCAATCAGGGACCCTGCGTACGGGATGACGGTGGTGACCCCGGCCAGCAGGCCGATGAGCACGAACGCCGGCACCTCGAGCACCCAGAGCGCCGCAATCGACAGGACGGTCACGATCGCGATCTCCAGGACAAGCCCCCGGAAATAGTTGCCCAGCTGAACGTCGATTTTGTGCAGGGCCTGGAGGCTAAACTCGAAATACCGGTTCGGCACGAAGCGGATGAGGCCCCGCTTAATTCGGGGGCCGTCCCGCAGCAGAAACCCGGCCACAAACGGCACCACTATGACGTTCGTCACGGCTCCGATCAGGCCGGTGGCCATGTTGACGACGCCGGTGGTCCACGCCGTCACGGTTCGGTCGACCTGCTCCTCGAACGGGACCTCCCCCCCGCCGAGGGCGTCGGAGGCGGCGTTGAGCTGTGTGTCGATCCGCTCGACCGCCCGCGACACTCGGGTCAGGTCGACCGCCGTGCTCACGTCCTGAACCTGCTGCTGAACGACAGGCACCAGCAGCGTCCCGGCCCCGACGGCCCCGACCAGCAGCAGTCCGAAGACGATCAGCGTGGCCTGGGTCCGGCTCATGCGCCGCTGAAGGCGGCGCACCAGCGGGTTGAGGACGTAGGCGAGAAGGGCCGCGACCAGGAGAAGCTGCGCGATGCCCTGCAGGACGTACAGCAGCGTCGCGACCGCAGCGATGAGAAGAAGCCCCCGGGCCCGGCGCAGTGCGGCCCGGAGCAGGCCCGCAAGTGAACGCTCGTCGTCGGTCTTCGGCATAAACGTCGACGGCGTCGAGCCCAACGGGCCCGGCACGGATTCGAGGAACTAGGAAGATTCCGCCTCGGTCAGCTCGTGGAGGCGCGCCCGCAGTTCGCGCACCGTGTCGTTGGTGTGGACCAGGCGCTCACTGATGACCCGCGACATGCGGAGAAGGAGCTGCACCCCGAGCGCCGGGTCCCGCTCCACCAGCCCGAGCAGGTCGGGCCGAAACAGGCCGTAGAGCACCGAATCGCTCCGGGCCACGGCCGTGGCCGAGCGGGGCGTTTCGTTGAGGAGGGCCATCTCCCCGAAGAAGTCTCCGTCGGCCAACTCGGCGAGCGTGTCGCCGGTCGTCTCGTCGACGATTTCGATTTCGCCCTCCCGGATGATGTACATCCCTACGCCCGGATTGCCCTGACGGAAGAGCACCTCGTCGGGGGCGTATTCCCGCCGGTGCAGGATGGCCGTAACGTCGGCCAGTTCTCCGGTCGACAGGCCGTCGAAGAGGGGAATGTCCCGCAGCAGCGCGTAGACTGGTTCCTCGTCCGGCTGTCGGAAAATATTTCCCCAGAAGCTGTCCACGGCGGGTTGGGGGAAGTGGGAGGACTCAGCGTGCCGGGACGGCGCAGAACGGACGCATCCGGCAATCTACAGGCGAACGCCGAGAACGTCTAGGCGTCCGTTCTACGGGGCATGGCACGTACATCCTGATTGTAGCGTCCCCAAGCGGGCACGTCGGAGAGACCGAGCGCCCGTCCCCCCACACACCTCGAGCATACCGAGTCGATCGTCCCGCGCTGCGCGTAATCGCTCCCTCTTTCCGGCACACCCCGATGGTGGGCGGTGGTGAGACTCTACCTCTCGTTTCAGGCTGAACGATCCAGTCGCCCCGCCCCTATTCGTCCGACCGCACCTCGACGGCCCGCTCGGCGATCCCGAGGAAGGAGTCGGCCTCCAGGCTCGCGCTCCCGATCAGGCCGCCGTCCACGTCGGGCTGAGACAGCAGATCGGCCGCGTTGTGGGGCTTCATGCTGCCGCCGTAGAGCAGAGGCACGTCCGCCGCGATAGCGTCCCCGTAGCGCTCGGACAGATCGGCTCGCACGACCGCGTGCAGATCCTGCGCCTGGGTCGGGGTGGCCGACTCGCCGGTACCGATGGCCCAGACCGGTTCGTAGGCCACCACCAGGTCGTCGGCGGACGCGACCGGCACCCCGTCCAGGGCCCCTTCAAGCTGCGCCCGCACCACTGACTCCGCGTTGCCGGTCCGGCGCTGTTCGAGGGTTTCCCCGACGCAGACGATCGGCACGAGCCCGTGGCGGCGGGCCTGCCGGGCCTTGTCGTTCACCTGCGCGTCGGTCTCGTCGTAGTACTGCCGGCGCTCGGAGTGCCCGACAATCACGTGCGAGCAGCCGACCGACGTCAGCATCGGGGCGGAGACGTCGCTCGTAAACGCCCCCTCGTCCTCCGCGTGCACGTCCTGGGCCCCGAGGGCCACGGGGCTGTCGGCGAGGGCCTCCCCCACCGCCTGGAGGTGCACGAACGGCGGGCAAACGGCAAAGTCGATCTCGTCGAACCGATCTCCGGCCGCCGCAATCCCCTCGGCGATGTCCTCGGCCAGGGCGCGTCCGCCCGGAAGATCGGTGTTCATCTTCCAATTGCCAGCAATGAGCATAGTGGGTCTTGGGATCGTCAAAAGTGGCGTCGAGGGTCTCTCGCGGCCGCGGCGGGCTCGCTACTTGCGGGCCTGGTAGGCGTGCATCGTCGGGGGAATGTTCATAAACTCCCACTCCTTGGTCACCTCCGAGAAGTGCTGTCGGAGCGGGGCCTCCAGGTGGTTGTAGTTCTGATAGACGAGGAACTGTCCGTTCTCCCTCAGCACGTCCCGGGTGGTGGCGAGGAGCTCTCGTTTCGTCTCGTCGTCGAGGAAGGAGAAGGGAATGCCGGACACAATGTAGTCGGCCGCGTCCACGTCGTACGCGTCCAGGATGTCGCGGACGTGCTCGGCCCGGTCTTCGACCACGACGGCCCGCGGGTCGTCGGCCGTCTTCTCCTCGAGCATCTCCACGAAGTCGGGGTTGCTCTCAATGAGGATGAGGGTCGAGTCGGCCGTCATGTGCTCGAGCATGTACTCACTGAAGACCCCGTTCCCCGGCCCATACTCCACGATCACCGCCGTCTCGTCGAAGTCGATCCACTTGCAGACGCGCTCAACGAGAAACGTGGAGGAGGGGGCAATGGCCGCCACATCCTGGTCTCGAATGAAGTTTTTGATGTAGGAAAATGTCCCCGTAAGTGTCGGCACGACTCCATGGAGGGTCAATGTGCAGGATCCAGCGAACGGGCTACTGCATCA
>JAZKTD010000357.1:0-3371 GCA_036625705.1 Salinivenus sp. | reverse complement strand
GTTTGTCGAACTGAACCTACGATTCCCCCATGGCCAACGAAGACATCGACTACGAGCACATCGAGTACGTGGACTACAAGGACACCGAGTTCCTGGAGCAATTCATCAACAACCAGGGCAAGATCCTGCCGCGGCGCGTGACCGACGTGCCCGCCCGCGTGCAGCGTCAGGTGACCACCGCGATCAAGCGCGCCCGCCACCTCGCGCTCCTGCCGTACGTGTCGGAGTCGATCCGGTAGTGTCGGCCCAGGGCGCCATCTTCTTTTATTCGACCGAGTGACACGACGACACCATGGACGTTATCTTGCTTGACAATGTGGAGCACCTGGGAGAGAAGGGCGAGGTCCACGAGGTGGCCGACGGCTACGGCCGCAACTATCTGATTCCGCAGGGCCTGGCCCGCGTCGCCACCGACGGCGCCGTCCGCCAGCTCCAGGAAGAGGAGCGGCAGCAGGCCCGCAGACAGGCCGCCAAGAAGGACGAGGCGGAGACGGTCAAAAAGGAGCTCGAGGACATGCAGGTGGTGTTCTCCGCGAAGGTTGGGGAGGAGAACCGCATCTTCGGAACCGTCACCACCCAGCAGGTTGCCGTCGAGCTTTCGAACCGCGGCTACGACATCGACCGCCGCGACATCGAGCTCGACGAGGACATCCGCTACGTGGGGGCGTACACCGCCACCATCCAGGTCCACGACGACGTAACCGCGTCGCTCGACATTCAGGTGATTCCCGAGTCCGGATAGAATCCGCTCCGGAACAGCCGGGGCCGCGTCGGTCGGCGGAGCACGGGACCTCCCCCGCTCCGCATATGTCGGGGGGCGGGCCGTGGGGCGGCTCGACTCCCGTCGCGACGGTTCGACGGATGTCGCCTCTGTGGCACGTCTCTGTAGTCAGTCCACCCACCCAGACCTCTACCCGTGCAGACGGATAGGGGGTCAGCCCCGAGCCGCCTGAAGGGCGGAGGTGAGGTCGGCCGTCAGATCCTCGGCCCCTTCCAGGCCCACGGAGAGCCGCACGAAGCGCTCGGTGATGCCCAGGGCCTCGCGGTCGGCCGGCGGCATGCTGGCGTGCGAGGTGTGAACGGGCTGGGTGATGAGGCTCTCGACGCCCCCGAGGCTGGGGGCCCGGATCGGCAGCGTGAGCCCGTCGAAGAAGGCGTCTACGTCCGCCTCGGGCGCCAGCTCGAAGCTCACCATCCCGCCGCAGCCGTCCAGCAGGCGGCGGGCCCGCTCGTGGTTGGGGTGCGAGGGCAGTCCGGGGTAGTAGACCCGACGGACGGCCCCGTGCTCGTGCAGGGCCTCGGCCACGGCCTGGGCCGTCTCATTCTGCTGGCGCACGCGGACCCCGAGGGTCTTCAGGCTCCGGTGCAGCAGAAAGCAGGCATGGGGGTCGAGCATGCCCCCGAGCAGCTTTTGCGTGTAGCCAATCGTGTCGAGGAGGTCGGCCGGCCCGGCCACGACGCCGGCGGCGAGGTCGGAGTGGCCCGCGAGGTACTTCGTGCCGGAGTGCAGCACCACGTCGAACCCGACCTCCGCCGGCCGTACGTTCACGGGCGAGGCGAAGGTGCTGTCGATGACGGTTACCAGGTCGTGGGCGTCCGCAAGCTCGACCATCGCCTCCAGGTCGGGCACCCCCAGCATCGGGTTGGTGATCGACTCCGCGTACAGGACGCGGGTCGACGGCGTCACGGCGTCGGCCCAGTCGGCCGGGTCATCGGGCAGAGCCGCGTGCCCAATGTCGAACCGGGGAAAGAAGTCCGCGAAGAGGTCGAGCGTGCCCCCGTACAGGCCCGCCGGCGACACCAGATGGTCGCCGGTGTCCAGCAGCGAGAGGAGGGCCGACGAGATGGCCGCCATGCCGCTCGAGGACACGAGCGCCTCCTCGGTCGATTCCAGCGAGGCCAGTTTTTCGTTCAGGGCCTCGTGGTTGGGCGTGTTGCTGTACCGGACGTACTGGACCTCGTCGTCCGGGTCCTCGTGGGTGTAGGTCGCCGTCTGGAAGATTGGGAGCGAGACGGCGCCTTCGATGCGGGGGGAGGGTTCCCCGTCGTGGATGGCCTTCGTGTCGAGGGTCGGCATTCGGGGGGCGACGATCAGGAAAGAGTACGAACGCCCGCGACCCGGGCCGCAGGGCGCACTGGGGAGTCGGGGCACGGGGGGCGTCCGGGCCCGTTCGGGGCCCGCGTGGACAGGCGGTCCTTCTCTAAATCGCGGACGACAACGACTGGTTGCGCAGCCGGGATTCCAGGGCGGAGATGTCCTCCCGGAGGTCGGCGTCCTCCTCCCGTTTCTCTTCGATCTTTCGGTAGGCGTGGATCACGGTGGAGTGGTCGCGGCCGCCGAAGCGGGTGCCGATCCGGGAGTACGAATCGTCCGTCAGTTCCCGGCACAGGTACATGGCAATCTGGCGGGCCTTCGCAATTTCCTGCTTCCGGGAGCGCGAGAGGAGGTCGTCCTCCGTGAGGCGGAAGTAGTCGGCGACCTGTTCGATGATTTCGGCCGCGTCGAGGACACTGCCGTCCTCGTCGGTGTGCTCGCGGAGGTAGCGGCGGGCCGTGTCGACGTCGAGGGTGCCGTCGTCGAGCTGGACGAGGGCGGTGAGCCGGGTCAGCGTGCCCTCCAGCTGGCGCACGTTGGAGTCGATGCGCTGGGCAATGAGCTCGAGCACTTTCGGCTCCACCTCGATGTTCTGGCGGGCGGCCTTCTGCTGCAGGATGGCGATCCGGGTTTCAAGGTCGGGGCGCTGAATGTCGGCGCTGAGGCCCCACTGGAACCGAGAGAGCAGTCGCTCCTCAATCCCCGGAATCTTGCCGGGGGCCCGGTCGGCGCACAAAAAGAGTTGCTTTCCGTTCTGGTGGAGGTCGTTGAAGATGTGAAAAAACTCCTCCTGCGTCTTCTCCTTCTCGCCGAAGAACTGGACGTCGTCGACGATCAGGAGGTCGGCCTCCCGGTAGTAGCTGGAGAAGGCGGCGATCCGGTTCTCGCGGACCGACTGCACGAACTGGCTCGTGAAGCGGTCGCTGGAGACGTAGAGCACCTGCTCGGCGGTGTTGTGCTCGAGGGCGTAGTTGGCCACGGCCTGCGCGAGATGGGTCTTGCCGAGGCCCACGCCGCCGTACACGAGCAGGGGATTGTAGTTGGTGCTTCCGGGCTCCTGGGCCACCGCGTACGCGGCGCTCCGGGCGAGGCGGTTGCCGTCCCCCTCGATGAACTCGTCGAACGTGTACTCGTCCCGGAGGTGCTTGCGGGCCTTTTCGTAGAGGGCGGAACGCTCGTCGGGCGACCCCGCGCCGGCCCGCTCGATGCTCGCCAGCTCTTCGGGGGTGGGGGCGGCCTCTCCGGTCGCGTCGGCCGACGACCGGGGGGGCGAGGA
>JAZKTD010000356.1:0-3372 GCA_036625705.1 Salinivenus sp. | reverse complement strand
GCGGTCGTCGTGTCGGGGGCGGGCACGGGCGAGAGACGCGGTGATGAGGGAGCGACGACGGTATCCCCACAACCGAGGGCCTCCGTTCGTTTCCCGAGTTGCCGGGTCGTAACAGAAACGGCGCGGGCGTCTGGGAGGTAGGGAGGTCACACCGCCGCGGCGGACTCGGTCCGCAGAAGCCCCTCCGGGGCGGCGTCGAGGAAGGAAGAGGGACTCCGGTCGTAGCCGCGCTCGCGCCGGGGGTAGGTGAGGACGAGGTGGCGCTCGGCCCGCGTCATGCCCACGTAGAGGAGGCGGCGGCTCTCGCGGCGCTCCTCCGGGTCGCGGGCAAAGTAGGGCGGGAAGGCGCTGTCGTGGACGTCCATGCAGACGACGCGCTCGAACTCGAGCCCCTTGGCGCTGTGGTAGGTGGAGAGGGTGACCGCGTCGTCGCCCTCGGCCGCGGGGTCGTCGCCCCAGAGGGCGAGGTGGGTCAGCAGCTCGTCCAGTGCGTCGCTCAGGAGGGGGCGGTCGGCGTAGGGGGCAAAGAGGGCGTCGAGGCGTCGGGCGAGGCCGGGCTGCAGGCCGCCGCTGCCGGCGGTGAGGGCGTCCTCGTCGATGAGCGTGTAGAGCCGGTGCCGGCGGAGGCGGTCGGTCAGGGCGCGGGGCAGGAGGGCCCGCAGGTCGGGCCCGGCGGGCGAGGCGTCGCGGAGGGCCCATACGTAGCCGACCTGGAGGAGGGCCTGCGCGTCGGCGGAGAGGGCCTCGGGCGACGGGTCCTCGTAGGTGAGGGCCGCCGCCAGCAGGGGCAGCAGCGGCTCGTGGGCCTGGACGCGCCGCCGGCGGGCCCGCTCCCGCTGAAAGCGCGCCAGGAGGCGCTGCTGGTCTTGGCAGTCGGCCAGGGCGCGGTGCTCGGTGGACGTCGGGTCGTCGAGGAGCTGCTCGCGGAGGGCGGCGGCGCTGTAGCGGCGCAGGTCGGGGAAGAGCTCGTGGGCGGCGGGCAGCAGGTCGTAGGTCGTGGTCCACCGGGCGTCGGCCGCGTGCGTGTCGTCGAGGCGGCGCAGGACGCGGAAGTCGTAGCGCTGGCCGTTGTGGGCCACGAGGGGGGCGGGACCCACGAAGTCACAGAAGTCGGCCCACACGTCGGCCTCGGGCCGGGCGTCCGCGAAGTCGGTGGCCGGGTCCAGGCCGCACACGTCCCGCAGGGTGGCCCGCTCGTCGTCGGTCAGGTCGTCGGGCAGCTCGATGAGCGCGGAAAACGTGTCCACGACCGCCCCGTCGCGCACCTTGAGGGCCCCGATCTCGGCGACGCGGCAGTGTCGGGGGTCGGTGCTGGTGGCCTCCAGGTCGACCATCACGTACTCGGGAAAGAGCGGCTCGGCGGTCGAGGGGCCCGTCGCCGCCTGCAGGCATTTGAGAAGGCGGACAGAGGGGCTGTGCATCGACGCGTCGGGGTCCACGACGTGGACGCTGCCGGGGTCGAGGCCCAGGAGCGTCCGGCGGTCGTCGGGCAGGGCGGCGTCGGGGGCGAGCAGCAGGATCCGGGGCGGCGCGTCCGGGTCCGGCAGGGCGCCGGTGCGGTCGGCCCACCGGAGGAAGGCCTCCAGGTCGGTCGTGAGGACGACGTCCTCGGCCCCGAGCGGCGGAATCCCGGCCTCGGCGGGGCGGGCGAAGAGGGCCTCCTGGGCCTCCGGCAAGGGCGCGGGGGGATCGGCCTCCAGCCCCAGGGCGCGCCGCGCGAGCTGGCGCCAGAGGCGGGTGATCTGCGGGGTGCGGTGGTGGAGCAGCAGGCGCGGGGGGTCCGGGCTGTCCTGGGCGGCCTGCCAGTCGGCGAGGATCGACCCGGCCGCCCGGATCGACGGCACGTCCGCCGGGTCGGTGAGGGACGAGGCGTACTGCGACAGCAGCTGGAGGGGCCCGCCGAACTGGCGGAGGCCCTCCTGCACGAAGGCCCCGATGGTGCGGTCGTCGGAGCGGGCCGTGGGCAGGAGGTTGCGGACCGTGGCGTAGACGCGGTCGAGGCGCTCGGTGGCCCGGTCGAGGCCCGCCGCGTGGCGGGCCCGCTCGCTGGAGACGACGGTCTGGAAGACGGTCCAGGCCGACGCGTCGGCCATCTGCCGGCGCGCAAAGTCGCGCAGCCGGGCGGTCACCGCGTCGGGCAGCATCTGATCGAGCAGGTCGTTCATCGGCGCGTCGATGGGGCGGTCGCGTCGCCGGGCGTCGACCAGGCGGAGGAGGGCGTGCAGCGTCCGGGCGGGCGGGGTGTCGAGGAGGGCCTCGCCGCTGCTGGTCGTGCAGGCGATGCCGGCGCGGAGCACGTCGCGCTCCAGGGCGTCGAGGCGTCGGTTCCAGCGCGTGAGCACGGCGAGGTCGCCCCGGGCGGCCCCGTCGGCGAGCCAGTCCCGAATCTGGTCGAGGACGAAGGCCCGCTCGGCCTCCGCGTCGTCGCAGGCCACGAGGCGCACCGGCTCGGTGCCCGCGTCGCGGGTTTGAATCTCGCCCCGTCGCTTCAGGCGCTCCTCGCCGTCGAGCACGGCCTCGGCCACCGCGTAGATGGAGCGGTTCGAGCGGTAGTTTGTGGTCAGGACGTGCAGGGTGCCGTCCTCCGCCCGGCAGTCGAACCGGTCGATGAAGCGGTGCACGTTCTGCGGCCGTGCGCCCCGGAAGCGGTAGACGGACTGGTCGTCGTCGGCCACGCAGAAGAGGTGGACGTCCGCCTCGCCCAGTCGGCGGACCACGTCGAACTGCACCGGGTCGGTGTCCTGGAACTCGTCGACGAGGAGGGCGCCGGTCTCCTCGGCCAGGGCGGCCCGCACCTCGGGGTGGTCGCGGAGAAGGTCGCGCGTTTTGACCAGCAGGTCGTCGAAGTCGAGGGCCCCGCGGTCCGCGAGCATCGCGTCGTAGGCCCGCAGGCCCTCGTGGAGGCGGCCGGACACGGGGTCGATGCCGAGCTTGATGCGGCTCACGCGCGTCTTCACCTGCCGGTAGCTGCCCAGGTAGTGCGCCTCGCACCACTGCTCGTTGTCCTCGTACCACCGCTGCCAGAAGGCGTCGGTGACCGAGTCGTCGACCACCACGGCGTCCTCGGGCACGTCGGCGGCCTCGGGGTAGGTGCGGAGCGTCTCGTAGCAGAAGTGGTGAATGGTGCCGGCCCGCACGTGCTGCGCGGCGGGGCCGACGAAGGCAGAGAGGCGGTCGGTGAGCTGGGCGGCGGCCCGGCGCGTGAACGTGATGAGGACGAGGCGGGACGGGGTGAGGTCGTGCTCCTCGAGGAGATAGGCCGCGCGGCAGATCAGCACGCGCGTCTTGCCGGTGCCGGGCCCGGCCACCACGAGCTGCGGGGCCAGCGAGGCGGTGACGGCCGCCCGCTGGTCGGGGTTGAGGGCGGGCCAG
>JAZKTD010000355.1:0-3373 GCA_036625705.1 Salinivenus sp. | reverse complement strand
TGCCCGTATTCCCGCGCAGTTGAAATTACGCCGGCGTCCCCTTCTCTTGCGAAGCTGAACGGGCTTCACAAGGCGACTTGGGTGATGCAACGGGCATTCGCTGCGGTTTTTCTGCTGGCCCTGCTTGCTGGACAGTTGAGCATGCTCGGCGCGTTGATCGGCCGTCATCACGCCCAGCAGCAGATGCATCGTACGGTCGCGGCTGCGTCGCAGTCCCTCGACAATCGGACTGTTCAGCACCTCACGATTCCGCGGTCCGAGCGCGAGTCCCCCCGCTCGTCGTTTGTCCTAATTGACGACCGGGAGTTTCGGTACCGGGGCAACCTCTACGACGTGGTCCGCGCGGAGTGGCGGGGCGACGTCTGGCACGCGTGGGTGGTGCACGACCGGGAAGAGGAGCAGTACCTGGACGCTCTCGCCCGGTCGGTGGACGGGCCCATGCTGGAGGGCGAGACGGTGCCCACCCCCCAGCGGCTCCTCCTGCACCGCCCTCTCGCGCTGATGCCCGGGGCCTGGGCGGTAGCGCCTGTCCCGCGCTCGGTCGACCGGTCATTCGTGCCGTTCCGTGCCCCACTGCCCGAGGCGCCGTATCTGAGGGTGCCCCATCCCCCGCCGTGGGCGTGAGTCCCCCCACGTCTTTCGACCTCACCAGTGCCCCCGCATGTCCTCGGGGGCCTCAACGCTGGTGACCCACGGCCTCCAAACACACCCCTACCGTACCCATGTGCAATCGTCCCGTTTGGCACTGGCTGGCAGTGCTGTCTCTGTTTGCGACATTTCTTCCCCTCACCGTGTCGGCACAGGGCCGCGTTGAGGGCCGGGTGCTCGACGAAGAGACCGGGGAGCCCCTTGCCCGAGTGAACGTCGTCCTCCGGAATGAGGGCGAACGCCGGGGCACGAGCACCGACTCGAGCGGTGCCTTTCGCCTTCAGGTGCCGGCTGGAACGTACCAGCTCGAGGTGTCGGCCCTCGGCTACCAGGCCCAGGGGCGCACCGTCGAGGTGCCGTCCGGCCGCACCAGGACCCTGACCCTGGCCCTGGTGCCCCGGCGCTACTCGCTGAACGAGATCGTCGTGGAGGGCGGAAGAGGGCGGACTGTGCAGTCCGTCTCGACGGTCCAGCGGATCGAGCCGCAGGCCATCGCGCGGCAGGACGCCGCCGACGTGTCGGAGCTCGCGCCGCTCGTGCCGGCCACCCACGTGCAGACGAACTCCCGGGGACAAACGATTTGGTATTTCCGCAACGCCGGGGACCGGCAGGTGGGGCAGTTCTTCGACGGGGCCCTCCTCAACATTCCCTGGGACAACCGGGTCGACATCAGTCTCATCCCCGCCAGCGTGGTCGAGGAGGTCACGGTCACCAAGGGGGTGCCCTCCGTGCGGTACGGTGCCAACGTGCTGGGGGGTGCCGTCAATTTCCAGTCCCGCACCCTCGACGCGCCGGGCCGCCGCACGGAGCTGAGCGGGGCGGTGGGGTCCGCCGAGCAGCGCCGCGCCTCCGTGACCCACCTCGGCCGCACGGAGCAGTGGGACTACACGGCCGCCCTGCAGTACTCGGCCCGGGGGGACCAGCCGTTGCCCCACGATGCGAATCTCGACAACAACCAGCCGCTGTCCGACCGGCGGGTCAATACCGACCGGCAGCTGCTGAGCGGCTTCGGGCGGGCCAGCTACCGGCTCGACGGCGGCGGGCAGGTGGGCGTCTCGCTTCTGCACGTCGACGCAGAGCAGGGCGTGGCCCCGGAAGGCAACGCCACCGCTCCCCAGACCCGCTACTGGCGCTACCCGACGTGGCAGAAGTCGACGGTCATCGTGAGCGGGCAACGCCCACTCGGCACCGGCACCTCGGTGCGGGGGGCCGCCTGGGGCAGCCGCTTCGCCCAGGACATCGCCGATTACCAGAGCATCGGCTACGATGATCTGAATTCTCTCCAGCAAGACCGCGATCTGACGGCCGGGGTCCGCCTTATCGGTACGCAGACCCTCCCGGCCGGCACGCTGACCCTCGCCCTGAACGGCCTCACGACCCGCCATCATCAGACCAACATCCCGTATGCCGGGGGCACGGCGGGGGCCGACTCGGTCAGCGTCTACCGGCAGAACATCTTCAGCGTGGGAACCGAGTACGAGGTGCAGGTTCATCCGCGCGTCGAGCTGACCGCCGGCGTCAGCCTGGATGGCACCTCTACGCCGGAGACCGGGCCGTTCCCGCCGCGCGAGCCCTTCTACGCCTGGGGGCTCACGAGCGGCGTTCGGGTCGATGCCGGGCAGGGATGGACGCTCCGGGGCGCGGCGGGGCGCAAGAGCCGGTTCCCCACCATGCGCGAGCTCTTCGGCGCGGCGCTGGGCAAGTTCGTCCCGAACCCGGGCCTGAGCCCAGTGACAGCCTGGATCGGAGAGGTCGGCGTCGAGCACCGGGCCGAGCGCGGGTCCGTCGGCGCCACCGCGTTCCTGAACCGGGTCTACGACACCATCGACAAGCGGACCTTCCAGGAGGGGCCCGACGCCGGCAAGGAGCAGCGCATCAACCTGGACGGTGCCCGCATCTACGGCGTCGAGACGACCGCCCGCTGGCAGGCGAGCGAGGCGTTCACACTCGACGGCACCCTCACGTGGTCGCGGCCGCGCTCCTTTACCGACGAGGGCACCCAGAAGCTCGACGAGAAGCCGGGTCTTTTGGGGACGGGGACGGTGACCTACGCCCTGCCGGGCGGGCTCTCGGTGATGGGGCAGGCCCGGTACACCGATAACGTCTACGCCCGGAACGAGAACAACGCGTTCGTCTCGCTTCGCTCGTCGGTCATTCTCGACGCCCGGCTCAGCTACGACCTTGCCGCAGTGACGAACCAGGTGGGCGGCGAGCTGTACGTGCGGGGCGACAACTTGACCGACGAGGCGAAGTTTATTGGTCTCGGCCTGCCGGCGCCCGGGCGGTCGTTCCGGGTGGGCCTCACGCTCGCACTCTAGTGCTCAGATCGAGGGCTCATGTCCCGTCCCGCACCGTTTTCCCACGCATGGTCCCGAGGGGGGCGTCTCCTGGCGGTCCTAGTGCTGCTGGCCCTCGGAACAGGGTGCGAGCCGCCGACGCCCCCCACCGAGGCGCCCCGGCAGTACGACCAGCTGGCCCGGCAGGCCCTGGCGCAGTCCAAGGCTCAGGGCGACAGCACGCTCTTCTGGCTCCGCAACACGGGGCACGCGCAGGCCCGAAGCCTGATGCTCGACCTCGGGGTCGACTATCTCCGCTACGACCGCGGGGCCGACGTCCTGTGTGTGTGGTCGGGCGAGGGGCTCTGGCCGGCGCGCGGCTACGTGACGGCCCCCGTCGCGGAGACGGCGCCCACCGACTCGATCGGGGCGCTCTGCAACATCGAAGG